>MGBU01000209.1 GCA_001790205.1 Candidatus Rokubacteria bacterium GWA2_73_35
CCTGCCGGCTCTGGTCGTCCCACAAGGGGCCGGCTCATGACGGCGACTCACAAATTTCCGATGCCGACTGTCTCATTCGACTTGACATCTTCCGGGGAGGTGTCGGATGGGATGCCCGATTGGGCCGAGGAAGGTGCATCGCTTCAGCGTGGAGTTCAAGCTGTGGCGGCGTCGGGGCGAGAGCGCCCGGCGGGGACAGGACCGGCACGTGCTGCGTCAGATCCGGACGGTGTTCGACCGCAATCGCGGGACCTACGGCAGCCCGCGGATCCACCAGACCCTCCGGGCCGTCGGGACCCGGGTCAGCCGGCGGCGGGTCGAGCGGCTCATGCGCGAGGCGGGCCTGCGCGCACGGGCTGCCACGCTCTATCGGGCCATCCCGGGGCTGCATGCGTTCTTCACAAGCCTCCCCAACCGCCAGCTCGATCGCGTGGCCACGGGCCCGGATCAGGCCTGAGTGGGCGACATCACGTATCTGAAGGTCGGCGGGGCGTGGCGCTATCTCGCCGTCGTGATGGATCGCTACTCGCGCCGGATCATCGGGTGGAGTCTGGGCCGCCACAAGGATGCGCGGTTGACCCTGACCGCCCTCAACCATGCCGTCGTCAATCGGCACCCGCGGGGGACCTCCCTCGGTAGAATAGACACTCTTGACCAACGCTCAGGACCGTCCGTGGTCCGGTGTTGAACTGGATGCGCCGACGATGATATTGAGGAGCGTGGCGACGTCAGCTCACCGCGGCGTCGTTAGACCCCTATGAAAATGACGACTCTCCTCCTGGCACTGGGCGGTTCTTTATCCGTAGCGGCTGGCGCTATGGCTCTTGCCGTGGCATTCGGCGGCCCGGCTCAACCCGCGCCGATGCAAAGCATCAGTAACCCGTTCAAGACCGTTGATTTCTCGAACGTGCCCCCCGCTCAACGCTTTGCTGCCCGCGATGGCGTCCAACTGGCCTACCGTGTTTATCCCGCCGGTGCCAATACGAGCACACGCAGCGTCGTTCTCATTCATGGCTCGTCCTCACGCAGCAACAGCATGCACCCCATGGCCAAGGGGTTTGCACAGGCTGGTTATACAGCCTACGCGCTCGACGTACGCGGGCACGGTGAGTCGGGCACCAGGGGGCAGATCGCCTACATCGGCCAGCTGGAAGACGACCTCGAGGATTTCATGAAGGCCGTCAAGCCGGCGGGGAGAAAGACGCTCGTCGGCTTTTCCTCCGGCGGTGGGTTCGCACTGCGTTTTGCCGGTGATGCACGACAGAAACTGTTCGACGCCTATCTCCTGCTATCGCCGTTTCTCCACCAGGATGCGGCAACATACCGGCCCAACAGTGGCGGGTGGACTACGGTGGGTCTGCCTCGCATCATCGGGCTCATCATTCTCAATCGGCTCGGCATCACCACGTTCAACGACCTGCCGGTCATCGCGTTCGCACTGGACGCAGAGGCGCGGAGGATGCTGACCCCGCAGTATTCGTTTTCACTGGCGCAGAACTTTCGGCCTCGCCATGACTACCGCGTGAACATCGTGGCCGCCCGCCAACCGATGGAAGTCCTTGTCGGTCAGAGCGATGAGGTGTTCTATGCTGACCGCTTTGCGGCCGTGTTCGGCGAGGCCGGAAGAGACGTACCCGTCACGATCGTCCCTGAAACGGGTCACATGGACCTCGTGCTCAAGCCCGCCGCTATTCAGGCAACGGTGTCAGCCTCCGAGCGACTGGCCACAAGGTCGAACTGAGTAACGCGGAACTCCTGCCCTCGAGCGACGGCAGCCGAGACGCCGGCTCAGTTCCTTCGCTGGAGGAGCGGCTCACGGCCGCGGTACGCGACATGGTGCTCCGCAGCTCGCGCTTGTGCGCGGTCGTCGGGGGTGCCGCGGAAGCTGAGCGGATGCTGAGGCGAATCGAGAATGTCTGGATCGACGCTCTCGGGCTGCGGATCCACCTGGACCTCCACCGCAGCCGGCACCCGCGCGGGACCATCGTGTTCCAGCCCGGCAGCGGCGCTCACGCTCGCGTCTATTTCCTGCTCGGCGGGCTTCTCGCGCGCCGCGGCTACAACGTGCTCGCCATCGACCGTCCTGGCCATGGTCTGTCTGGCGGAGCTCGCGGGGATTGCACGGTCGAGGACGGCATCGCCGTCGCCACGGCCGCCATGGACTATGCGCGTTCTCAGCTCGCCAGCCCGATCGCGCTCATGGGATCGAGCATGGGCGGCCTGCTGACAATCTTCGGTCTCCTCAAGGGTCTGCAGCCGGATCTCGCGATCGCCCACAATTTCGTGTACCCGGGCAAGTTGTGGTCGATGCGCTGGCGGTCCCGGTGGGTGGCGCGCCGGCGCACCCGACCGTATCCGCTCACCGAACTCGTGCACGGATTCCACCGGCTCTCCGACGACCCGGCCGTCGCGGAGTATCTCAGGAGCCAGTCCGATCCTGGTGTCGCCTGGACGCTCAGCGCCCGAAGTGTCGCCAGTCTCCTCGGCTTCTCCACCCCGGCGCCGCCACATGCGCCCGACACCCTTGTGCTGACCGGGGACCGAGACAAGGCGATCCCGGCGTGGGCGACCAGGCTCTTCACCTGGTGGTCTGGATTGCCGCGCTATCAGCTCGTCGTCGTGCCGAATGCGGGGCACCTCCTGTTCCACGATCATCTCGACCGATCCGTCCCGGTGGTCGCGGACTGGCTGGACGCGCGGTGGGCGGTGCCAGCATGATGGATCACGAGACAGAGCGGTTCGACCGACCTCACGCGCTCGAGCGGCTGCTCAACAAGCTCTTCGGGCTTCTCGTCGCTCTGGGCCTCGGGCTGCCTCACAACTACCTGCTCCGGGTCCACGGGCGAAGGACCGGGCGGCTGTACTCCACGCCCGTGAACGTTCTCGCCCGCGACGGCCGGCGATTCCTGGTCGCAGGGCGGGGATACACGCAGTGGGTCCGCAACGCCGCCGCCAGCGGCACCGTATCGCTCAAGAAGGGATGGACGAGCGAGGAGTTCCGCGTGCGTGCGGTGCCAGACGAGGAGAAGCCGGAGATCCTCAAGGCGTATCTCGACCGTTTCAGGCTCACTGTCCAACGCTATTTCCCCGTGCCCGCCGGGTCTCCGCCGGAAGCGTTCCGGCCGTTCGCCATCCGCTACCCGGTCTTCGAGCTCCTGCCGAGGCGAAGCGGGGCGCGCTAGGCGGCGGCGGGGGCGAGGCGCGCGCCGGCGAGCGCCGTCGCGGCGGGCTCGAGCGCGGCGACGAAGCAGGGCACCTCGCCGAGGTGCGGGTAGCTGACGAGGTGCCGCGCCAGCCCGTGGGCCGCGGGATCCACGCCCAGCCGCGCGAGCGCCGGCTCCGTCAGGAGCACGTACGCGCGGCCGCCGACCGGGTTCTTGAGCAGGCGGTGGACGAGGATCACGTCGGGGCCCGCGACGCGCGCGCGGCCGGCGACCTCCTGGCGGGCGAAGCGCCCGTGGTGGGCGATCAGCTTGAGGTCGAGCGCGGCGATCCCGCAGCACGCGCGGCACGTGCAGTCGTTGTCCCCCGCCATCCCGCGCTGCCGCTCCTTGAACGCGCCAACCGCCGCCGCCAGCGCCGGCGGCAGGACACTCGCGTCGGGCAGCAGCCGGTCGGGGCCAAGCGCGAACACAGCGTCGCCCTCCAGCTCCTGGATCTCGAGCGGCGGCGCGAGCCCGCGCATCACCGCCTCGAGGAGCTGACCCGTCACCCACGCGCCGTGCTCCAGCTCGCTCGCGGTCACGAACCGGGTGAAGCCGGAGATGTCGGCCAGGACCAGGAAGCCCTCGTCAGCCCGGATGTCCTCGCTCATGCTCCCTCCTTCTGGCCGGTAAGACACCGGAGCCGCCTCCGCGTGAAATCCCGGGGAACCGCGCGGGCGCCCCGCCGGTTGCCAGGGCGACCCGTTTGTCCGCCAAACCCTGCTCAAAGGAGAGGCACATGCGCAGAGCCTTCGTCGCAGTGGCCCTCGTGCTCGCCCTGGCGGCGCCGGCTGGCGCCCTCGAGGTCGGCCAGAAGGCGCCCGACTTCACGCTGGCCGCGCCCGGCGGCAAGCAGGTCAAGCTGGCCGACCTGCTCGGCAAGGGGCCGGTCGTCGTCTACACCGCCATCCAGGTGTTCACGGCGACCTGAACCAAGGAGATCACGGGCTTCGAGGCGGCCCTGCCGCAGTTCGAGGCCCTGGGCGCCCAGGTCGTGGGCGTCAGCGCCGACCACGTCGCCACGCTCGATGCGTTCACCAAGCAGCACGGTCTCAAGCACCGCCTCCTGTCCGACTTCCGCCGGCAGATGCTCCCCGCCTGGGACGCGCTCGTGACCGACGAGAAGAGTCCGATCTTCCGCTACGCCAAGCGCGCCTACTTCGTCCTCGACCGCGAGGGCACCGTGAAGTACGCCAAGGTCATGGCGAACCCGCTCGACCTGCTGGACGCGGCCGAGGTCGTCAAGGCCGTCAGGGACTCGGGGGCGCGGTGAGTCGTCTCGTCGCGGCGGCGGCCGTCCTCGCGCTCCTCGCGGGGGCGGGGGCGGCCGCCGCAGCCCCGCCCGACTGGGCGAGCCTCGGCCTCGTGCCCTACGCCTCGCCCAGGCCCGCGCCGGACTTCGCGCTGCCCGATCTCGCGGGCAAGACCCGGACGCTCGCCGAGTTCCGCGGCAAGGTCCTGCTCCTGTTCTTCTGGGCGACCTGGTGACCGGACTGCCGGGAGGAGTTGCCTTCCGTCGACAAGCTTGCCGCCGAGTTCAGGGGGCGCGGGCTCGCGCTGCTGCTCGTGAGCTTCCGCGAGAGCGCCGAGACGGTCCGGCGCACCGTACGCGAGCGCGGCTACACGGCGCCCGTGCTCCTCGACGAGCGCGGCGAGGTCACCGGCGTCAGGTACGGGGTGTTCGGCCCGCCAACCGTGTACGTCGTGGACCGCGAGGGCCGGCTGCTCGCCCGCGGCGCCGGGCCGCGCGACTGGACGAGCCCCGCGGCACGCAGGCTCCTCGAGGCGCTGACCGCGCCGGTCAGCCGATGAGGCGCCCGCCCATCACGCGGATCGTGTCGCCGGTGACGTAGGCGGAGGCGTCGTCTCCTCGGGGCGCGCGTAAACGGCTTCGGCGCGCGGCGCGTCTCACCGGTCAAACGCGGGCAAGACGCCCGCCGAAGGAGGCTCACCGATGAGACGCACACTCTGGCTCCAGGCCCTCACGCTGGCCGTGGCCGCCGTCCTCGCCGGCTCCACCGTCGCCGTCGCCGCCGAAGAGGGCGCGAAGCGCCCCGGCATGCACCAGGGCAACAGGCTCCAGCAGAAGCTCGGGCTCAGCGAGGATCAGACCAAGGCCATCCGCGAGATCTACACGCGCGAGGCCCAGGCCCGGAAGCAGCTCGGGCAGGGTCTGCGGCAGGCGCAGACCGACCTCCGCCGCCTGGTCCTCACCGGCGGCGACGAGGCGTCGATCCAGACCAAGCAGACCGAGGTGCAGACGCTCATGGCGGACGCCCTCCAGCGGCGCACCAACACGCTGAAGGAGATCGCGCCGATCCTCACGCCCGAGCAGCGCGTGAAGCTCGCCGAGCTATTCGAGCAGGGCGGCCGCTTCCGCCACCGCGGGCCGCGCTCCTGACCGCATGGGGGGCTCCGGGCGCCCCCGACTGTTCAGCCGAAGGGGGGCGGCGCCCCCCTCGGACTCCCCCGGCCCCACCGCTCGGGGCGCCCCGGCGTAGCCGAGGCGCCCCTCGACAACCCGAGTCGTTCACACCTCTGACCCCGCGCGCGCCGGCGAGACGGGCGCACTCCGCCCCTCGCCGGCGCGGCATTGCCACGCCCTCCGCCGGCCTGCCGCCTTGATGTAAGCTTCAGCGTGGCGGACGGGGCCGGCCCCGCCCCACTCCAGCGAAGAGGAGAGCGAGCGTGGCACTCACCGCGACCGTCTATCACGTCGATCTGACCCGCGGCACCATCGAGACCCGGACCCTGCCCGAGGACGTCTACCGCAAGTACCCCGGCGGGAGCGCGCTCGCGGCGTACCTCCTGCTCCAGACGATGCCGGCGGGCGCCGACCCGCTCGGCCCCGACAACGTGCTCGTGCTGGCCGTGAGCCCGCTCACCGGCCTCGCCATCTCGGGGCAGAGCCGGATGACCGCCTGCGCGCGCTCGCCCCTCACCGGCGCCGTCGGCGACAGCCAGTGCGGCGGCTTCTTCCCCGCCGAGATGCGCATGGCCGGCGCCGACGCGTTCGTCTTCACCGGCCAGGCGGCCACGCCCGTGTACCTCTGGCTCCACGACGGCCGGGCGGAGCTCAAGCCCGCCGGGCACCTCTGGGGCAAGGTCACCGCCGACGTGGACCGCCTGCTCAAGCAGGAGTGCGACCCGAAGGCGGAGGTCGCCCAGATCGGCCCGGCGGGAGAGAACCGCGTGCGCTTCGCGGCGATCATGAACATGGTCAATCGCGCCAACGGCCGCACGGGCATGGGCGCGGTGATGGGCGCCAAGCGCCTCAAGGCGGTCGTCGTGCGCGGGAGCAAGCCGCCGAAGCCCGCGGACCCCGAGAAGTTCCGCGAGCTGACCAAGCGCCTGAAGGCGCTCCAGGAGGCGAACCCCGGCATCGGCTGGTTCGGCGAGTTCGGCACGGCCGGCGTGCTCGCGATCCAGGACAAGATGGGCGGGCTGCCGACGCGGAACTACGACGAGGGGACGTTCGAGGCCGCGAAGGCGATCGACGGCTCGACGCTCGCCAAGACCCTCCTGAAGGAGCGGGACACCTGCTACGCGTGCGTGGTCAAGTGCAAGCGCGTGGTCGAGATCCACGAGCCCGGCCTGGAGGTGGATCCCGTCTACGGCGGGCCCGAGTACGAGACGCTCGCGCTCTTCGGCTCGATGTGCGGCGTGGGCGACCTCAAGCTCCTGTCCCGGGCCTCGGCCGACGCCAACAAGTACGGTATGGACACGATCTCGTGCGGCGGCACGATCGCCTGGGCGATGGAGGCGAAGGCCCGGGGGCTCCTCGACGACCAGGGCCTCGGCCTCGCGTACGGCGACGGCCAGTCCCTGTTGCGCGCCATCGAGGCGATCGCGCTCCGCCGGGGCGTCGGCGACCTCCTCGCCGAGGGGAGCCTGCGCGCCGCCCAGCGGCTCGGCCCCGCCGCGGTGGACCTCACCGTGACCGCGAAGGGCCAGGAGCTGCCCGCGCACATGCCCCAGCACAAGCGCTCGCTCGGGCTCATCTACGCGGTAAACCCCTTCGGCGCCGACCACCAGTCCTCCGAGCACGACTCGATGCTCAAGGCCAAGCCCGGGAGCCTCCAGCGGCGGCGCCTCGCCGAGCTGGGCGAGTTCGGCGACCTCGACCTGCGCGACCTGTCCGACGACAAGGTCCGCTTCGCCTACCGCACCCAGTGCTTCTACTCCGCGCTCGACTCGCTCGGGCTCTGCCAGTTCGTGTGGGGGCCCTCGTGGCAGCTCTACGGGCCGGCGGAGACCGTCGAGCTGGTGCGCTACGGAACCGGCTGGGACGCGACGATGGACGAGGTGCTCCGGATGGGCGAGCGGCGCCTGCACCTGCTGCGCGGCTTCAACGCCCGCGAGGGCATCGGCAAGAACGCCGACACGCTGCCGAAGAAGCTCTTCCAGCCCCTCGGCGGCAAGGGGCCGACGGCGGGCGTGGCGCTCACGGCCGAGGAGTTCGAGCGCGCGCGCGCCAGCTACTACGAGCTCGCCGGCTGCGACCCGGCGACGGGCTACCCGACGCGCGCCCGGCTCGCCGCGCTCGGGCTCGACTGGCTCGCGGAGACGATCCCGGCCGCCCGCTGAACGCGCGCGGGAAGGGTGGAAAGCTCCTGCCCTTCCCGCGGGTCCCGCTTCCGTCCTTGCCTCACTGACGGTTGCCGGCCTATCATCTACCGCATGGACTATCAGAACCGGATCGTCATCGACCCAGAGATTCGGTTCGGCAAGCCGTGCGTGCGCGGAACGCGCATCACGGTCGGCGATGTCTTATCCTACCTTGCGTCCGGCATGAAGGAGGATGAGATCCTTGCCGACTTTCCGCAGCTGACGCGTGACGATATTCGCGCCTGCCTAGCGTTCGCGGCCGAGCGCGAGCGCCGGGTCGTGAGTAGTCCGGCTGCCTGACCAGCCGCCCAGGCTGCTCTTCGACGAGAATCGGGCGGCCCGTCTTGTTGGGGCGCTCGCTGACCTGTACGGCCATGCCGTCCACGTCAGCGAGGTCGGCTTGGCCGCCTCTCCCGACCGTGCAATCTGGGCTTATGCTCGCGATCATGGGCTCGTTATCGTGACCAGGGACGAGGATTTTCACCGGCTGAGTGTCCTGCATGGGCCTCCGCCGAAGATTATCTGGATCCGACTGGGTAATTGCTCGACAGACGATGTCATCCGGCTTCTCCGGGGTCGTCTCGACGAGATCGAACGATTTGTGGCGCATGAGGAGGCTGGGTTCCTCGCGCTCGCGTGACCCTGGCCCATCCGGGCGGGCAGGAAGAGGACGAGCCAGGGGAACGCGACCAGGATCACCAGGCGCACGACGTCGATGAGCACGAAGGGCAGCAGGCCGCGGGTACGATCGGCGAACGCCGCCGGGGCGTCCAGGGCGCCCGCGTTCGGTGTACACTCGCCGGGTCGTGGTTCCAGTCTTCCACGGGAGGCGACCGATGAAACTGTTCGCCGTGCTCGCTCTGGCGCTCCTCGGGACCTGGCCGCTCCCCGCCCTCGCGCAGTCCATCAAGCTCGGCGCCGTGGTGCCGCTCACGGGCCGCTACGGCGCCGGCGGCGCGCAGGTGCGGGCGGGGTACGAGATCGCGGTCGCCCACGTGAACGCCGCCGGCGGCGTCGTCGTGGCCGGCACGAAGCGGTCGCTCGAGCTGGTGCTGCTCGACGACGAGTCCGACGCCACCAAGACGGTGAGCCGCCTCGAGACCCTGGCGGCGCAAGGGGTGGTCGCGTACCTCGGCGGGTTCGGCTCGGACCTCCACGCCGCCGCCGCCGCCGTGGCGGAGAAGAACCGGATCCCCTACCTCGGCGTGGCGTTCGCCCTCAACAAGGTCCACCAGCAGGGCTTCCGCTACCTCTTCTCGCCCTTCTGGAAGTCCCCCGACATCGGCCGCCAGCTCCCGCCGCTGCTCGCCGCGCTCCCCGCCGCCAACCGCGTGAAGAGCGTCGCGATCTTCCAGGAGAAGACGGACTGGGGGCGCGAGATGGCCGAGGCCTGGCTCGAGGCCGGCAAGGTGGCCGGCTACCAGGTGGTCGTGCAGGGCGAGTACGCGCCGGGCGCGAAGGATTTCTCCGACCTGATCCTGAAAGCGAAGGCGGCGGCCGCGGACGCGCTCTTCGCGCTGCCCACGCCGCCCGACGGCATGGCGATGATCAAGCAGATGAGGGAGCTCGGCTACACGCCGAAGCTCACGCTCTTCATCCGCGCGCCCGATCCGCCCGTCTGGTCGAAGAACCTCGGCAAGGACGGCGACTACGTCATGCTCGCGCCGGGCTGGCACAACGGCGTGAAGGCGCCCGGCGTCAAGGAGCTGAACGAGGCGCACGTGAAGCGGGCCGGGCGCCCGGCCGATCCCATCGCCGGCCCCGCCTACGCGAGCGTGCAGATCCTGGCCGCCGCCCTCGCGCGGGCCGGCGCGCTCGACCGCGAGAAGGTCCGCGACGCGATCGCGGCGACCGACATGACGACCGTGATCGGGCCGGTCAAGTTCCGTACGAACGGCACGGGCATCGTCCAGTCGGTGTTCCTCCAGTGGATCAAGGGCAAGCAGGAGCTGGTCTGGCCCAAGGAGTCGGCGACGGCGCCGCTCGCCTACCCGGCGCCGCCCTTCACCGCGCGGTGATGCCTCCGGGTCCCTAGCGCCGCGCATGCCCCTCCTCGAGGTGGAGCGGGTGTCGAAGGACTTCGGCGGCGTGCGCGCCGTCCACGACGTCAGCTTCACCCTCGAGGAGGGCGAGCTGCTCGGCATCATGGGGCCGAACGGCTCGGGCAAGACGACGCTCTTCAACCTGATCGCCGGCGCGCTCGTCCCCGACGGCGGGCGCATCCGGCTCGCCGGCCAGGACATCGCCGGGCTCGCGCCCCACCGGATCTGCGCCCGCGGCGTCGCGCGGACGTTCCAGCTCGTCCGGCCCTTCGCGGGCCTCTCGGCGCTCGAGAACGTGCTGGTCGGCCGCCTCTACGGCCGCGCGCGCGGGCGGGCGGCCGGCGCGGTCGCGGAGGCCGAGCGGCTGCTCGCGCTGGTCGGGCTCGAGGACCGCGCCCACGAGCCCGCGGCCCGCCTCACCTTCGTGGACAAGAAGCGCCTCGAGCTGGCGCGAGCGCTCGCGACCTCCCCCGCGCTCCTGCTCCTCGACGAGTTCCTCGCCGGGCTCAACCCCGCGGAGACGGCGAGCGCGATGGCGCTCGTCCGGCGGCTCGTCGGCGAGGGGATCACGGTGCTCATGGTGGAGCACATCGTGTGGGCGCTCCTGGACCTCTCGCGGCGGGTCCTCGTGTTGAGCGCCGGCGAGAAGATCGCCGACGGCCCGCCGGCGGCGGTCGCCGCCGACCCGGCCGTCGTCGACGTGTACCTCGGCGGCGCCGGAGGCGCGCGCGCGCGTGCTTGAGGTCCGCGGCCTCGAGGTCGCCTACGGCGACGCCCGCGCCGTGGCGGACGTGACGCTCACCGTCGGGCCCGGCGAGATCGTCGCGCTGCTCGGTCCGAACGGCGCGGGCAAGAGCACGCTCCTCAAGGCGATCGCCGGGCTCCTGCGTCCCCGGGCCGGCACGATCCGCTGGGAGGGCGAGGACCTCACCCGCCTCGGCGCCCACCGGATCGTCGAGCGGGGGATCGCGCTGGTGGCCGAGGGGCGGCGCCTGTTCGGCGGCATGACGCTCGAGGAGAACCTCGAGCTGGGCGCCTTCGCGCCTCGCGCGCGCAGCGGCCTGCGGCGGAGCCTCGAGCGCGTCTACGCCCTCTTCCCCGTCCTGGCCGAGCGCCGGCGGGCGCTCGTCCGGACGCTCTCCGGCGGCCAGCAGCAGATGGTCGCCGTGGGGCGCGCGCTCATGAGCAATCCGAGGCTCCTGATGCTCGACGAGCCCTCGCTCGGGATCGCGCCGCTCCTCGTGCGCGCGATCCTCGACGCGCTGGTCGAGATCAACCGGGACGGCGCCGCGGTCTTCCTCGTCGAGCAGAACGTCCAGGCCGCGCTCGGCCTCGCGCGGCGCGCCTACATCCTGGAAGGCGGCCGCATCGCCGGCGAGGGCCCGGGCGCCGACCTCCTGCAGGACGCGCACGTCCGGCGCGCCTACCTCGGCCCGCTCGCGCTCGGCGCCGGGCCGTGAGCGTGCTGGCGCAGCAGCTCCTGCTCGGCCTCCTGATCGGCGGGCTCTACGGGCTCGCCGCGGCGGGGCTCTCGCTCGTCTTCGGCGTCCTCAAGGTCCTGAACGTCGCGCACGGCGAGCTGATCATGCTCGGCGGCTACGGGACCTTCTGGCTCGTCACCCTGCTCGGCCTCGACCCCTTCGCGTCGCTCGCGCTGGTGCTGCCGCTCGCGCTCGCGGGCGGCCTCGCCCTCTACTGGGCGCTCTTCGGCTTCGTGGTGCGGGCCGACGAGGAGACGCGGGTGAAGAACTCCCTCCTGATCGGCTTCGGCCTGGCGCTGGCGCTCCACGCGCTGGCCGTGCGCCTCTGGACGGCGGACGAGCGCGCCGTCGTGACGCCCTACGGCGGCGCGGTGCTCGGCGTGGGCGGCCTCTCGATCCCCCTGGTGCGGCTCCTGAGTCTGGCGCTCGCCTTCGCGCTGATCGCCGCGCTCCACCTCCTGCTCCGGCACTGGCGCTGGGGCAAGGCGATCCGCGCCACCGCCGAAGACTGGCAGGCCGCGCTCCTCGCCGGCATCGACGTCCGGCGCGCGTACCTGCTCGCCTTCGCCATCGGCACCGGCCTGGCCGGCGCGGCCGGGACGCTCGTCAGCATCGGCTACTCGATCAGCCCCTCGATCGGGCTCGAGTGGACGCTCAAGGCGCTGATCGTCGTCGTGCTCGCCGGCCTCGGCTCGATGCTCGGCACCTTCGTCAGCGGGCTCTTCCTCGGCGTCGCCGAGGCGGTGAGCGCCGCGGCCTTCGGCGGCCCGTACCGCGAGGTCGCCGGCCTCGTCATCTTCGTGCTCGTGCTGGTCCTCCGGCCGCGCGGCCTCTTCGGGCGATGAGGCGCCTCGGGGCGCGGCGCGAGCGCGGCTGGGCGGCGGCGATCCTGGGCGCCCTCGCCCTGCTGGCCTTCCTGCCGCTGGCCGTCCAGCGCGACGACGTCCTCAACTTCGTCTTCGTGACCCTGCTCTCGATCACCCTCGCCCAGAGCTGGAACGTCGTCGCGGGCTACGCGGGCCAGGTGAACCTCGGCCACGCGGCCTTCTTCGGCCTGGGCGCCCTCACCGCGCGCACGCTCTGGATCGGGGGCACGCCGCTCGCCCCGGCCCTGGCGGCGGGCGCGCTCGTGGCGACGGCCTTCGCGCTCCTGATCGGCGTCGCCGCCTTCCGCCTGCGCGGCGCCTACTTCGCGATCGGCACGCTCGCGCTGGGCGAGATCCTCCGGACCACGGTCAGCAACGTGCTCCCGGAGATCTCGACGCTCCCCACGGCCGCGATCGCGACCTACCGGCTCTCGCAGCGCTACTACCTCGCGCTCGCGCTCGCCGCCCTGTCCGTCGTCGCCGTCGCGCTCCTCTCCGCGTCGCGGCTCGGGCTCGGGATGCAGGCGCTCCGCGAGGACGAGGAGGCCGCCGAGGCGGCCGGCGTCGGGGCGCTCCGGCTCAAGCTGACGGCGCTCGCGCTCTCCACGGCGCTCGCCGGGCTGGCCGGCGGGCTCTTCGCCTACTACCACATCAGCTACTACCCGTCGCACGCCTTCAGCCCGTCCTGGACCTTCGACGCGCTGCTCATGACCTTCATCGGCGGCGTCGGCACGCTGCACGGCCCCGTCCTCGGCGCCGTCCTCTACGTCTTTCTCAAGGAGTACCTGGCGCTCCGCTGGGTGGACTTCCACCTGCTGATCTTCGGCGCCCTCTTCGTCGTCATCGTGCTCCTGCTCCCCGGGGGCCTGGTGCAGGCGGCCGCGCGCGCGCGCCGGCTCCTGGCCCGCTGAGCCGCCCCGCCCCGCGCGCGCCCCCCGCCGCGGCTTGCGGACGCGCCGGGCCAGGAACTATGATGCGGGCGTGTCCGGTGATGTACTCCAGCCCCTCGCGGGGTACCACGGCGCGGGCCGGCGGAGCGTCCGCACGACGTGCCTCAGCCGCGGCGACCCGCGTAACAGAGCTCAGGACAGATCGCGTTCGGCGTCCCGGCCGATGTCTCGGAATTGGGACATTGCCTGACCCAGGCTCGTCGCCTACCCTGTTGGCCGAACAGACAGCGAGCCGCCACATGACCAGCGTTCCACGAGCCGAACCCCGCCGACCTCGCCTACCGCGCCTCACCGATCGCGGCCACCGGCCCCTCCGCCCGCGCCACGCCACCCCGATGCTCGCCCGAGTTTTCCAGCGCACGCGTACGGCCAAGCAGCTCCTCGCACAGTACGGTGACCGTCTCATCTGCGTGCGCTATCGCTACGATGCGCAGCGCAAGAAGCGACTCAAAACCGTGGAGCTCGTCGTCGCCGAACGCGATTGGGAACCGCCGCAGCCTCGCTTCGCCCAGGACCAGATTGTCGGGTTACGCGTCGTCTTTGCCGACATGGCAGTCCGCGACCGGGTGAAGCAGGCTGGTGGGACGTGGAATCCAGAGCGAAGGGTTTGGCAGCTGCGCTACGATCGCGTGGTCGCGCTCGGCCTGAAGAGCCGCATCGTCGACGAACCCGCATCCAATAGTGGATGCCCGGGGTCGAGCGGACAGCATCTCCATGCAGATGCCCCGGCGGCATCCAGGTAGAGATGCTTGCATCCACTGTTGGATGCCGGCATCCCGTGGCAGATGACGGCGTTGCAGTCCAATAGTAGTTATACCGAGACACGAACATGAAGGACCATGATCCTAATCCTGTGAGAATAGTCGTCCGGACCTCCGGTGTCTGGCGGGCCAGCCAGATGTCTCAAGCGCTCACCGCGATCGATCAGATCTGTGCGCGGGTCGCCATCGCAGTTCAAATCGCAGATCTCTTTGAGGCTTACGATTGGGCCGTGCGAAGTTACGGCTTCTTCGGCTTTCTCGGAGGCGCTCCTTCATCTTGGAAGAAACCACGCTCCCCAAGTGACGTTACACTTCGAACGGCCCTCGCCGAGTTCGTGGCGGCAATGAGGCGCGTTGGCGTTGATGTTCAACCGTCCCAAACAGGGATCAAGTATGCCCTGCATGTTAATGACCTCCTGGAGCTGGTGCCGGTGTCGTCACGCTTAGAGATTGAGTCTATTCACATGGAGTCACCTGGAGCGTGGACATTTGTTACTCTAGCGCTCACTAGCAACTTGGCCGTTCGTCACGTCAAACGAATATTTAGCGCGATTGTCTCGCCACAAGATACGCGACGAAAGATCAGGGCGGAAGCAGATAGCGCTGAAGTTGATGTGGAAATCAAGCGCGCTATCGCACGAAAAAGGCATCTCGACGCCGACCAGAAATCGCTGGAGCTGTCCAGGCGTAGTATCCCCGTCATCCAGGACTTAGCCGTTGCCGTTGACTCTCTCGTGATGAGTCTGGTCAACGCCGGCCTCCCGCCACACGAAATCCAGAGGGTGCTTGTCCGTTCTCTGGAGGACAATAGCGGAACGATCGCCGTGCTCTGCAACCAGGGTCTAATCAGGTCGATTGAGGCACATCCCGTTCGCCGACGCCGTCGGCCGAAGAGCCAATAGGCAAGGTAGCATGCCTATCTATGAGTACCTCTGTCGGCGGTGTCGGGAATCAGTTGATGTACTTCAGCGTCTTTCGGATCCGCCGATCAAGAAGTGTCCGAAGTGTGGTGCCAAGTCGCTCAAAAGGCAGATATCCCTACCCACAGTTCACATTCGATCGAGGAGCAATCCGGCGTCGGTACTTGCCCCCGAAATGGGCTTTGCGGTTGACGGTACCGGAGGTACGGCCCATTGGCCCGAAGGCGCGTTCGGGGTCCGCTTTGAGAAGGCGACGCAGAATACGCCGGCATAACTACGCAGTCGAGCAGCCCGCTGGCTCGCATTCGCTCGCCGCGGCTGCTCACCGCGGGCGTTAGACCTCCAAGGACGGAGCGATGAGTGAACCAATAGCAATTGCTCTCATCGGTGTTGCGGGGGCGGTCATCGGCTCGGTCGCGACGATGGCAGGCAGCGTCCTGCTTCACTGCTTACGCGAGCGTGCCGCGGCCAAGCGCGATGAACCAGCAAAGGAATTGCTCCTCGCAATGCTGAAAGATACGGAGTACAAGTGGCGCCGTCTCGATACACTGATGCATGTCATCGGCGCTGACGAGAAGACGACGACACGCCTGTTGCTTGAGATCGGTGCCAGGGCGTCCGAGGACGGCGCGCCGCTCTGGGGCCTGAAGGAAAGAAACCCATTGCCTCGAGGGCAGCAATGAGGTCTCGCTGGCAGTTGTCGCTCGCCGTGTTCGTATCATCGGCCTTGTTGTTCGCCGTATCGCCGACCGCAGAGGGAGATCTTTTCGACGATTGCAGCAGGGGCTCGCAGAAGGCCTGCCAGGAGATCGAACGACAGGCGCAAAAGAACAAGCCAGCCCTTGAGCGACTGGGGCGTCGATCCGAGGCGTTTCGCACTCAGGTTCAACGTTTAGGCCTCCAGTCAGGCGGTGCCCCAGACCTGCGGAAGGCCTACGGCCTCGTGCTGCGGGATTATCTCGCCTCGGACGCGGTGATGCCGTCCCATGTGCAGACAATGCCTGAAGAGAAGCTGGTATCCGCATGTGCCGGCCAGTTCCACGAATTCTGGATCGGACAGCGGAAGGAGTGGCCCAAGGCCCAGACGGGGGAACCAGACTGGGCGACCATCTACATGCAGATATTGGATCACTACTTTCGCTTCTGTCGCCATCAAGTTCGCTAGAAGCGAGTATCCGGCATGAGTTTACTGCAGGTTGCTTCTTGTGTCCGAGGAGATGACCCGGGTCTAACTACAGGATCCACCCGGCGGCCTTCGGCCGCGGGTGATCCTGAGCGTTAGATCGCAAAGGAGGAACGTCCCATGGTGAAGCCGATCGAGGACGGGCAGGTTCGATGAAGACGCTCGGCCGGCCGGCCCTTGGTATCGGGGTCGTACTTCTAATCGGACTCCTCGCCAGCGTGCTGCTCTTTCTATATGCGCTGCTCTTCGCAGGGCCGTGGCTTCCTTTCTTCTGGGCCGCCGGGTTCTCGCTGGCTTTGGTCGCTGCCATCAAGCTCCTCGCGCTCGGTGTCTTGGATGACGAGCGACAGTTGCTGGTGGCGGGGATGCTTTCGGAGCTTCTCGGTGGCACATTCGGCTGGACGTGGATGGCCCTGGCAGGCGCTTCCCTGGTCCTCTTCTTCAAGGCGCTGTTCTTCGGCGGAGCTTGGTCGAACTTCTTCCTTTGTCTACTCGCATCCGGCGCGTGCAAATGGCTCACGCGATACTCGATGACGACTAAGGAAGCGGCCATGTTCAAACGGGAGCTGGTCGAGAAGGGGATGACCAAGGAGGAAGCTCGGGAGGTCTGGATCGCGAGAGCGCGGGAAATGATCCAGCGACGCAACCTACCTGCGTCGGATCGCAGGCAATGACCGAAAGCGTCCATCAGGTTGCGTTCGCGTGCTAAAGACCTCCGCCCTGCATCTACCCGAGCCTAGGACACCGCTCTACCCGCTAATTCACCAGCGGGTCGTGGAGGCAGCCCGGCCCCTCGCTGAGAGACTTGAGGCATGGAGGATGATGAACGCTCGGGCCGCATTGAAGACCAAGACCTTCAATGGCAAGCCCGTTCAATACCATGGGGTCACGTTCGATGGGACGCCGCGTGTCGTCTTTTGGGGTGACTTCTTTGAGCCGTTCATGTACGACGCCGCCCGACAATCCTTGGAGTGGGTGATCCAGGCTTGTTATGATCGCCACCTTGACGCGAGCGAGTACCTATCGGAGACGACGGCACTCCTCGACGTTCTGGTCGCCAAGACGTACGAGGAGATGGCAAGAACGGATCAGCTCCTCCGAGGCAGCGGATACCCCGATTCAGTGGCCCCGGTGCAAGTCGCCCACAAGGTCGAAGCGATGAAGAAAAGGATCGCCGATCTCGCTGTGGCCTTGACTCATCGTGGGCGTTCGGCTTCCCCGGATCAAGAGATCTTGAACCTAAGACCCGGGCTGTGGGGTGTCAGTATCGACTTGAAGGCGCTCTGGCGTCGCTGGTTCAAGCGTTCGATCTAACAACAGGATCAACCTGACGGCGCTTCGCGCCGCACGTTATCCTGAGCGTTATCCGTACTGACTTGCGGCTTGCGGGCGCAGCACGAGAAGCGGAGAATTCGCCTATGAGCACCGTTCGTAAAGACATTCACTCGCTCAGC
>MGBU01000210.1 GCA_001790205.1 Candidatus Rokubacteria bacterium GWA2_73_35
GACGTCCACGGTCCAGGCGCCCACCGGGTCCGGGGGGAACGCGGTCTTGCGCGAGTACGTCCGGTACCCCTCCCGCCGGCCGCCGCGGATCGGCGCGAGGGGCACGACGCTCACGACCTCGCCCGCGCGGCGCCACACGTGCGCGATCGGCAGCGCGAGCCCGGCGGGGGCGTAGATCGCCGTGCGGGCCTCGAGCCCGCGCCGCCGGAGCTCGTCGGCGCGGATCGCCCCGGGCGAGGGCTCGAGCGAGGCGGGGTCCGCCGTGACCCAGGCGAGCCGCGCCTGCGCCATGAAGAGCGGCACCGGCGGCACCCAGGCGCGGCCGAGCGCCGCCAGCGTCGCCGCGACGATCCCGACCGCCACCGTCGTGCGGAGCGCCCCGCCCCACGTCGCGCCCCACCCCCGCCGGACCACCGGCGTGAGGGCGACGGCGGCGACGAACGCGCTCGCGACCAGCGCGGGGAACGGCGGCAGCCCGACCAGCGGCAGCGCCGCGTTCAGCGCGGCGAAGATGGCCACCACGAAGAAGAGGTAGCGGGCCCACGGCCGGGCCTGGACGAGCGCCCGGTACCAGGGGTCGAGCGTCGCGACCAGCGCGAGTACCACGAGGAGCCCGAGGAACGGCGCGTTCACGGAGGTGAGCGTCGCGCTCGCCCAGTACGCCGGCAGCACGAACAGCAGCAGGCCGTGGTAGAGGGTCTGGATCGTGTAGTCGGCCGCGCTCACGATGAGCCGGCGCGATCGTCGCGGCGACGCCTCGAGGGCGTGGCGCGTCTGGGTGAGGATCGCCACGAGGAGCCAGAGCAGGACCAGGTAGCCCGCGATCCAGGCGACGTGCGGGACGCCGCGGCGGAAGACGAAGAGCGTCAGGACGCCGCCGCCGAGGGAGGCGAGCGAGACGCCCCACCGGCGGAGCCACGCGAGCGCTCGGGTCACGGCGGGGACCGATGCGGGCGGTCAGGCGCCGGGCGGGCCCAGGCGCTCGGCGAGCCGGCGCGCGACGTCGTCGCGCTTGAGGGCGTCCACGCAGTCGAGCACGTCGCCGGCGGCGGAGTGGACCCTGAGGTGCGCGCCCACGAGGTCGAGCGCGCTCGCCCGCACGGCGGTCTCGAGGCTCACGATCTCCCGGAGCACCCGGGCGATGGACGCGTCGCGCGCGGCCACCCGGGCGATCGTGTCGACCAGCTCGTCCGCGCCCAGGGTCGGCATGCGCCTAGCGGACCGTCGCCCCCGGCGGCAGGTCGCGGTCGAGCGTGAGCACCGCGAGCTTGCCGTCGGCGGAGCCCGCCAGGACCATCCCGTTCGACTCGATCCCCATCAGCGTCGCGGGCTCGAGGTTCGCGACGACGACGACCTTCTTGCCGACGAGGTCCGCGGGCGCGTAGTGCTCGGCGATCCCGGCGACCAGCGTGCGCTGCTCGGCGCCGAGCGACACCGTGAGCTTCAGGAGCTTCTTCGACTTCGGCACCGGCTCGGCGGCGACCACCTCGGCCACGCGCAGCTCGATCCTCCCGAAGTCGGCGAGCGTGATCTTCGCGCCGGCGGCCGGCGTGCCCTCCACGGTCTTCGCCGCCACCTTCTTGTCCTCCACCCGGGGGAACAGGCCGGACAGCTTCGTCACGGGCGGAATCGTGTCGATCCGCCCGACCGCGGCGTTCTCGAGGTTCGGCGCGCGCTCGTCGCCGAGCGCCTCGCGGATTCTCCGGGCCGAGTCCGGGAGGAAGGGCTGGAGGACAATCCCGAGGAAGCGCAGCGAGTCGGTGAGCGTGACGAGGACCAGGTTGAGCTTCCCCAGCCTGGCTGGATCCTTGGCCAGCGCCCACGGCTGCGTGGTGTCGATATAGCGGTTCAGGACCGCGATGAACTCCCAGATCTGGCCGAGCGCCCGGCTGAAGGCGAACTCGCTCATCGCCCGCTCGACGAGGTGTCGAGTCTCCCCTGCCGCGATGCGCACCGACTGGTCCTCCGTGGAGAGAATCGAGAGCTGCGGCTTTTCTGCCGGCGCCGCCCTGGCGACGAGCGTCGTCGCGCGCGCGACGAGGTTGCCCAGGTCGTTCGCGAGGTCGGCGTTGAGCCGCCCGACGAACGCCTCCTCCGAGAAGTCGGCATCGAGGCCGAACACCATCTCGCGCATCACGAAGTACCGGAACGCGTCGTTGCCGTACCGGTCCTTGAGGGCCAGCGCCTCGACGACGTTGCCGACGGACTTCGACATCTTGCCGCCGCCGAGGCCCCAGTAGCCGTGGACGTTCAGGTGGCGGTAGAGCAGGTCGTCGCCCCGGCCGAGGGCCTCGCCGTACGCCCGGAGCATGCAGGGCCAGTAGACCGCGTGGGGCTTCAGGATGTCCTTGCCGATCAGGTGCTGCGCGTGCGGCCAGAACCTCTCGAAGCGCGGGTCGCCGGGGCCGCCGAGGGCGGAGACGTAGTTGATCAGCGCGTCGAACCACACGTAGGTGACGTACCGGTCGTCGAACGGCAGCGGGATCCCCCACTCGAGCCGCGTGCGCGGCCGGCTGATCGAGAGGTCCTGGAGCGGGTCGCGCAGGAAGCCGAGGATCTCGTTCCGGTAGCGCTCGGGGCGGATCAGGTCCGGGTGGCCCTCGATGTAGTCGATCAGCCAGCGCTGGTACTTCGACATCCTGAAGAAGTAGTTCTCCTCCTCGATCCACGTGAGCGGCGTCCGGTGGTCGGGGCACTGGCCGTCGACGATCTCCTTCTCCGTGTAGAACCGCTCGCAGCCGAAGCAGTAGTGGCCGCCGTACGTCCCGAGGTAGATCTCGCCGGCGTCCCGGAGCGTCTGGAGGATCGCCTGGACGACCTTCTGGTGGCGCGGCTCGGTCGTGCGGATGAAGTCGTCGTTCGTGATCCCGAGCGCCCGCCAGGTCTCGCGGAAGGCGCTCGAGATCCGGTCGGTGAACGCCTGCGGCGAGACGCCGGCCTTCGCCGCGGCCTGGGCGACGTGGTCGCCGTGCTCGTCGGTGCCCGTGAGGAACCAGACCTCGTCGCCCGCCAGCCGGCGCCAGCGCGCCATCGCGTCGGCGACGATCGTCGTGTACGCGTGGCCGAGGTGCGGCGTCGCGTTCACGTAGTAGATCGGCGTCGTCAGGTAGAAGACGCTCACGCCGGCGGCGCCTGCGGCTTCATGTGGTCGCGCCCCTCCCACGTCACCAGCTCGATCGGCACCTCGGCCTCGGTGCCGTCGGGGAAGCCCACGACGACGCTCTGCTTGAGCACGCGGAGGGACCGCACCTTGCCGGCCATGCACCCGCCACCGCACTGGGCCTGGCAGGGCGCGTTCACGCGGGGCAGCCGCGAGCGCAGCTCGTCGTACGTCGAGAACTCGTAGAGCAGGCAGCACTTGAGCCTGCCGCAGTTCCCCAGCAGCCTGTTGTCGGTGAGCGGCATGTCCTGGGCCTTGGCCATCTTCACCGAGATCGGCTCGAAGCGGCGCAGGTGCGCCGTGCAGCAGAGCTGCCGGCCGCAGGGGCCGATGCCGTCCATGACCTTGGTCGTGTCGCGGGCGCCGATCTGGCGCATCTCGATCCGCGAGCGGAACTCGCGCGCGAGGTCGCGCACGAGCTCGCGGAAGTCCACGCGCTCCTCGGCGTTGAAGTAGACGGTGACCCGGCGGACGTCCGCCGGCATCTCGACGTCCACGACCTTCATCCGGAGGCCCCGGCCGCGCGCGAGGCGCTGGGTCACGCCGATCGCGCGCTCCTCGCGGCGGCGGCGCTCGCGCCACTCGCGCGCCTCGGCCTCGGTCGCCCCGCGCAGCACGCGGCGGAAGGCGCGGTCCCGCTTGAACTCGGGCAGCTCGCGCCGGGGCCGGCGCACCTCGCCGATCGCGGTGCCCGTGGCGGTCTCGACCACGACGAGGTCGCCGACGTGGAGGGCCGGGTCCTCGGCGGCCAGGTAGTCGTCGGCCTGAAGCGGCTCCCGCAGCCTCACGCCGACCAGGACGTCCACCGCCGCGTCCACCGTCAGGCCTCCCGGAGGGCGAGGTGCGCCAGGAGCACCTCGAGCCCGAGCCGCGGCGCCACGTTGCGCGTGAACGCCGCGCGCACGCGCCGGCAGAGGTCGACCGCCCGCACCAGCTCCGCCTCCGTCCACGCCGCGGCCTCGCGGCCGAGCTCCTCCGCGCGCGCGGGGCCGCCGACGAGCCCCGCGGGCGCGCCCGCCTTCGCGAGCAGCAGGTCGCGGCCGTGGAGCCAGAAGGCGTCCACGAGGCCCTCGGCGCGGTCGCGGTCGAGCCGCTCGGTCCGCCGGAACAGCTCGTCCGCCCCCTTCGCCCGCACGTCGGCGAGCAGGACCAGGGCCTCCGCGGCGAGCGCCCGCGCGGCCTCGCCGCCGCGCGGCTCGAACCGGACGACCTGGCAGCGCGAGAGCACGGTCGCCGGGAGCGCCCGCCGGTGCCGGAGGACCAGGATGATCACGGTCGCCGCGGGCGGCTCCTCGAGCGTCTTGAGGAAGGCCTCGGGCGCCACGCCCGTCATGCGCTCGGCGTCGTCCACGACGAAGACCTTGCGCGTGGCGCGCGCC
The DNA here is from genome assembly GCA_001790205.1 of Candidatus Rokubacteria bacterium GWA2_73_35. GTDB lineage: Bacteria > Methylomirabilota > Methylomirabilia > Rokubacteriales > CSP1-6 > GWA2-73-35. Next base: position 4,540 of record MGBU01000210.1, read on the forward strand.
GGGCGGAGCGCGGCCTGGCGCTCCAGCTCGCGGATCGCGCCGATCCGGATCACCCGGGCGCCCTTCGGGTTCGTCTCGGGCGGCGTCGGGACGATCACGTGGAGGTCGGGGTGGCCGGGCGCGCCGCTCCCGAGCAGCTCCGCGGCGAACGCGAGCGCCGTCGCCGTGCGCCCGCTCCCGGGCGGGCCCACGAAGGCCCAGGCGTGCGCGACGCGCCCGCCCTCGAGGGCGCGGCGCAGCAGCGCGACCGCGCGCGGCTGATCCGCGATCCGCTCAAGCGCCACGGAGGAACTCCTCGACGATGGCCCGCACCTCGCCCGCGACCACGCCCGGCGGTCGCCCGGCGCGGACGAGGCGCACGCGCTTGGGCTCCGCGCGCTGGATCTCGAGGTAGCCGCGGCGCACGCGCCGGTGGAACGCGACGCGCTCCCGCTCGAAGTGGTCGAGCCTGCGCCGGCCGATCCGCCGGAAGCCCTCGGCCGGGGCGAGGTCGAACAGCAGCGTCAGGTCGGGGGCGATCCCGCCGGTCGCCCGGACGTTCAGCTCGCGGATCAGGTCGAGGTCCACCCCCCGCCCGTGGCCCTGGTAGGCGAGGGTCGCGTCGGTGTAGCGGTCGGAGAGGACGACCCGGCTCCGCCCGAGCCACGGCCGGATCTTCTCGGCGACGTGCTGGCGGCGCGCCGCCATGAAGAGGAAGACCTCGGCGAGCGGCTCGGGCCGGACGCCGGGGCGCTCGAACACGCGGCGGACCGCCACGCCGAGCCGCGTGCCGTCGGGCTCCCGGGTCCGCTCGACCTTCCGTCCGGTCCGCTTCAGGTATCGCTCGAGGCGGAGGAGCTGGGTGGTCTTGCCCGACCCCTCCACGCCCTCGAACGTGATGAGCACTCCACTCACGTCGACGACCTCCGGGGGCTGCGATACGTCACTGTAGCACGTCGGCTCCGCCCTTCACCAACACGGCCCGTTCCGCTCCGGTATGATGGAGCGCCGTGAGGACGCCCCGCCTCTCGCACGAGCTGCTGGCGGTCGTGCCGCGGTTCGTCGAGGATCAGGGCTTCCTGCTCGCGGCGGCTCTGTCGTTCGCCTGCCGGCTGTGCCTGGCGCCGCTCACGCTGATCCTCTTCTCGGTCGCCGGCTTCCTGCTGGAGTCGGACGAGATCGCCGAGTACCTCTTCGACGCCGCGTACGTGGCGCTCCCCGCCTACGGGCGGGAGGTGGCGGAGTTCCTTGGCCTGCTCGTCCGCGAGCGCGCGGTGACCGGCGTCGTCGGCATCCTGAGCTGGGCCGTCCTGGCGACTCCGGTGTTCACCCTGACGCGCCTGGTGCTCAACCGCGCCTTTCGCCTCCCCGTGGGGCGGCCCTGGGTCCGCGGCTTCGCCGTGGACCTCTTCGCGGTGGCGACCCTCGGCTCGCTCGCGGTCGGCCTCACGCTCGGCCTGGTGCTGCTCGCCGGGCTCGGCGACGTGCTCGCGCGCCTGGTGTCGCTGCCCGCGCTGTCCTCGGCGGCGCTGCGCCGACTCTTCGCGCTGCCGCTCGTCTACGCGGGCGCCCTCGCGTTGCTCTTCTTCGTCTACCGGACGCTCCCCAACGCGCGCGTTCCCGCGCGCGCCGCGGCGACGGCGACCCTCGCCGTGGCCGTCGCCTGGGAGGCGGCGCGCTGGGTCTTCGGGGCGTACGTCGGGATGTTCGGGACGTTCGGCCGACTCTACGGCTCGATCGGGATCGGGATCGCGACGCTGGTGTGGATCTACTACTCGGCGGCGATCTTCGTGGCGGGGGCCGAGCTCGCGGCGGTCGTCACCGAGCGTCGCGCCCTCACCGGGACCTCCGCTGCAGCGTGCGGACGCTGACCCCGAGGATCTTCGCGGCGGCGACCCTGTCGCCGCCCGTCTCCTCGAGGACGCGGCGGATGTAACGCTCCTCGAGCTCGGCGAGGGTCGGCCGCAGCGACCCGCCCAGCGCGGTCTCGGGCACGAACTCGGTCCCGAGGTCCGCGCGCGTGACCCGCGGGCCGCGGGCGAGCGTCGCGGCGCGCTCGACGACGTTCTCCAGCTCGCGCACGTTGCCGGGCCAGCGGTGGCCGAGGAGCCACGCGGTCGCGTCCTCGTCGAAGCCCTCGAGCGGCTTGCCCAGCGCGTCCGCGGCGCGGGCGAGGAAGTGGGCGGCGAGCAGCAGGATGTCATCCGGCCGCTCGCGCAGGCTCGGAAGCCGGACGGGGATCACCGCCAGCCGGTAGTACAGGTCCTCGCGGAACTTCCCCTCGCCCACGAGCGCGAGCAGGTCGCGGTGGGTCGCGCCGATGAGCCGGAAGTCCAGGCGGATCTCCTCGCTGCCGCCGACGGGCCGGACGAGCTTGTCCTGCAGGGCGCGCAGGAGCTTCGCCTGGAGCACGGGCGGGATGTCGCCGACCTCGTCGAGGAACAGCGTGCCGCCGCTCGCCTCCGCGAAGAGCCCGCGCCGGCGCCGGTCGGCGCCGGTGAACGCGCCCTTCTCGTGACCGAACAGCTCGGACTCGAGGAGCGTCTCGGGGATCGCCGCGCAGTTCACCGGGACGAAGGGGCCCGCGCCCCGGGCGCTGCCGTGGTGGATCGCGCGCGCGGCCAGCTCCTTGCCGGTGCCGCTCTCGCCGAGCAGGAGCACCGTCGCGTCCGAGTCCGCGACCGCCCGGAGCCGGTCGAAAACGGCCTGCATCGCCTTCGAGCGGCCGAGGAGGCGGTCGAAGCTGAAGCGCTGCTCGACCTCGGCGCGCAGCCGCCGGTTCTCCTCCCGCAGCCGGAGGTCGTCGAGGGCCCGGTCCACGGCCAGGCTCACCTCGGCGAGCTTGAAGGGCTTGGTGAGGTAGTCCCAGGCGCCGTGCCGCATGGCCTCGATCGCGGTCTCGAGGCTCGCGAACGCGGTCATGAGGATCACGCGGGCGCGCGGCAGGCGCCGCTGGGCCTCGCGGAGCAC
>MGBU01000211.1 GCA_001790205.1 Candidatus Rokubacteria bacterium GWA2_73_35
CCTCCACCGGAAGGAGGCGCCCGCGCGCCTCGAGCACGAAGTCCACCTCGGTCCCGGCCGCGGTCCTCCAGTAGGAGACCTCCGGGCGCGGCGTCTCGACCTCCCGCCACGCGAGAAGCTGCGCGAGGACCATGTTCTCCAGGAGGGCTCCCGCCACGGCGTGACGCCGAACCTCCGCGGCGTCCCCGAGCCGGAGCAGAAAGCCGGCGAGGCCGGTGTCGCCCCAGTACGCCTTGGGCGACTTGACGAGCCGCCGGGTGCGACTCTGCGAGAAGGCCGGGATGCGCACGAGCTGGTACGAGGTCTCCAGCAGGTTCAGGTAGCGGTGCACCGTCGGCTGGCTGAGGCCGGCGTCGCGCCCCAGCTCCGACTGGTTCAGGATCTGACCGAGCCGCGCCGCCGCCAGCCCCATCACCCGGCGGAAGTCGGCCAGCGCACTGATGGAGGCGATCTCCTGGAGGTCGCGCTCCAGGTACGTCTGGACGTAGCCCTCGAACCACCGCGTGCGCTCCTGCGACGAGCCGGCCAGCACCACCGGGGGATATCCGCCGATCAGCGCACGCTCCGTCCAGTCGGCGGCGGGATGGGCCTGGCGTTCCAGGCCCCGAGCCAGCTCCCTCGTGCTCTCGGCCGCGAGCAGCCGCCCCCAGGGACCCGGCTCCGGAGCGCCCCGCTTCTCGCGCTCCGTCATCGGCAGCAGGGTCAAGTAGGCGGCCCGACCGGCCAAGGACTCGGACACCTTGCGCATGAGCAGCAGATTCGCGGAGCCCGTGAGCAGAAAGGCGCCCTTGCGGCGCTCCCTGTCCACGGCCCGCTTGATGGCGAGGAGCAGGTCGGGCGCGCGCTGGACCTCGTCCAGCGTCAGGCGGTCCCCCTCGTCCAGCAGGACGTCGGGAGCGTGCCGGGCCCTCGCCTGGAGATCCAGATCGTCCAGGGTCAGGTAACGGCGCGTGCCCGCCGAGGGGAGGTGCTGGACCAGGGTGCTCTTCCCCGTCTGCCGGGCCCCCGTGAGGACCACGACCGGGAACTGCCGGAGCGTCTCCTCGACGATCGGCGTCAGGAGGCGGGGGAGGAAGGCGACGTGCGATCTATTCACGACGTGCATGATAGTCATTCACGTCGTGAATTACAAGGACCTGACAGACGAGAGTCTCTCGTCTCCGCCGGACATCCTTCCGGCCATCCTCCGCGCCTGGGACCGAGGTTCTCGGGGCTCGTGGGCGCGTCCCGGCACTCCTGAGGCGCGCCGCTCACGCGTTCACGGCTCGACGTGCCGCTCCGGCCGCAGCGGCTTTGGACCGCCTACGCTCGCCCGGCGCGCCAGCGCGCGTCGTTGACCCCGGCCTTCGATGTGGGTACAGTAATTACACGATGGTCCGCCGGGGAACGGGATCGAGACGACGGAGCGCTCACTCGCTGGAATTCAAGGTCGTACCGATCGGGAATTCGCGCGGCGTGCGCCTGCCCAAGGCCGTCCTCGACAAGTACGCGATCCGGGACGCCGTGGTCGTCGAGGAGCGTGAGGAAGGGCTCCTGCTTCGTAGCAAGCAGGACAGGCGCCTTTCCTGGGAGGAAACCTTCAAGGCCATGGCTCACGAGCGCGAGGACTGGAGCGACCTTGACGGGACCCTGAACGACGGCCTCGACAAAGAACCCTGGTGAGCCGGGCGATCGAGCGTTACGGCATCTATCTGGCCGACCTCGATCCGACCCGTGGCCGCGAGATCGCGAAGACCCGGCCGGTGGTCGTGGTAAGCCTCGACGCGATGAACCGCCACCTCGATACCGTTGTCGTCTGCCCGCTCACCACGCGACGTCACCCGCGCTGGCGCAGCCGCATCCAGTGCGCGTGTGCGGGTCGGCGGGCGGAGGTCGCCGTGGACCAGATCCGAACGGTCAGCAAGGAGCGTCTCGGCCGTCGGGTCGACCGGCTTGCGCCATCGCTCGCGGCGCAGCTTCGCCAGCTCATCACCGAGATGTACGGAGAGTAACGGCCGACTGGAGAGCGCAGAGAGCGTAGGACGTCGACCGGGGCCACGACCTTGCCCTTCGCGAGGGTGCCCGTCACCGCACGCTCGATCCGCGGGTGGAGAGCGGGAACTTGCGCCGCATTCTGCCACTCACGCTGGCTTGAGCAGGACGCGGTTCGCCCTGACCGCTTGCGCCTCGCAGCGCGGCCACACCAGCACCCCGCAGGGCGCGTCGCGCACCACCGAGCGGTGGATGCTTCCAAGGAAGAGTCGCTCGCGTCGCGACCGCGTGTCCGGACCGACCACCACGAGATCCGCATGCCAAAGCTTGGCCTGCTCGACGATCGCTCGCGCCGGGTCTGAGCGGGGCGCCCGAGCCCAGAGTGTCTCGAAGGGGCACGGCATCGTCTCCACGAGGACATCGAGCGAGTTCCTGATCCTGGTCTCGGCGTCTCGCCGCCAGTCATCGAGCGCGGCGCGAAACGCACGGCGCGCCCATGGAGTCAGCGAAGTGAACGCTGGCGCCGGCACGTCGACGACCGGCAGAAAGCGCACGAGCGCGCCGGAAGGCAGCGCGAGGACCCGGGGCAACTCGCGTGCCCAGCCGGGAGGTTCGTTGCCGTGGATGGCGATCAGGATTTTCATCGGGACAGCCCCCTCCCGAGCAGCTTGAGCACGTCGTGCCGCGCCACCATGCCGACGGGCGTGCCGTCGCGCACGACCGGAAGGTGCTTCAGGTTGCGAGTCAGCATGCGATGCACGGCGCTGCCGACGTCGTCCGACTCCGCGATCGTTTCGACCCTTTCGCTCATCACGTCCTTCGCCTTGAGCTTCCGGGCCATGGCGTAGATACGCTCGAGCTCCTCCAGGGTGGTCGCTCGGGCCCCGAACACGACGGGCGCGAGATCCAGCGAGAACGGCACGCACCGGCCGATCCCGGTGAAGTCCGACTCGGTGATGATGCCGCAGAGCCGGCCGCCCTCGTCGACGACCACGACGGCGCCGATGTCTCGTTCCTGCATGACGCGAGCCACCTCGGGTGCGGGCGTGTCCGTCCTCACGGTGACGACCGGGCTCGTCATGATCTCCTTGACCAGCATGCTTCACATCTTCTCGGAAGGCAGGGCCACCGCCGCCGGCGTCGGACGCTTCGGCAGGAGGAACGAGGCGATCACCGAGGTCGCGAGAACCGCGCCGATGATCGCAAGGGACGTCGTGATGGGGAACTTCCCCCCGTACCACCCATCGAGCCAGACCATCTTGAGCCCCACGAAGATCAGCACCACGGCGAGGCCGTAGCGCAGGAGGTGGAACCTGTCGACGGCACCCCCGAGCATGAAGTACATCGAGCGCAGCCCCAGAATCGCGAAGACGTTCGACGTGAAGACCACGAGTGGCTCGCTCGTCAGCGCATAGATCGCCGGCACCGAGTCGACGGCGAAGACGATGTCCGTCGCCTCAAGACACAGGAGCGCCACCAGCAGGGGTGTCCCGAACAGGCGACCGTTCTGGCGCACGAAGAAGCGCTGGCCGTGGAACTCGGGAGTCACCGGCAGGAAGCGTCGCACGATCCGGATCAGGAGATTTCGCTCGGGCTTCACCGCGCTCTCCGGCGCCGACAGCATCTTGATCCCGGTGAAGATGAGGAACGCGCCGAAGACCCAGACGACCCAGTGAAACTGCATCAGCAGCGACCCGAGGCTGATGAACAGCGCGCGGAAGACCAGCGCGCCGAGGATACCGTAGAACAGCACGCGGTGCTGGTGGCGCGCGGGTACGCCGAAGTAACCGAGCACCACGATGAACACGAAGATGTTGTCGACGGACAGCGAGTACTCGACGACGTAGCCGGCGAGAAATTCCAGCGCGGTCTGCCAGGCCGCCGATCCCGGGTCGAAGCCTGGAGTCGCGGTGAGCCGCACATCCTTTGGGAACTTCCAGAGGGCATACTGGTAGAGCGCGACGTTGAACGCCAGGCCCAGGCTCACCCAGACCGCGCTCCAGCCCGCCGCCTCCCGGAACCGCACCTCGCGCGCCTCGCGATGGAACACCCCGAGGTCGAGAGCGAGGAGCACCAGGACGCCGCCGGTGAACGCGAGGTAGAGCCACCAGTACTCGCCCAGCGGGAACAACGCCGGTGTCGCCGTCACGCGCCGCCCTCTCCGGCCACAGGTGGACGCCAGCGCATGCTCGTCTCCCATGCCCGGGAGACCATCTGCTTCCGGCAGGCCCGGGCGGTCGCGCGCGGCGACACCACCAGCACCGCGCAGGTCGCGTGGCGCACGACGCGTTCGTGCACCGCGCCCAACAGCAGCCTCGACAGGGGGCGTGGGCCGTGGGTTCCGAGCGCCACGAGGTCGGCCTGCCACTCGTCGGCATGATCCGCGATCGCCCGACCGGGGTCTGCGTGTGACGCCGGGGCGTGGATGACCTCGACGCCCGTCGGCAGGACGGCCAGCAGCCCATCGAGCGAGCGTCGGGTGCGGTCCTCCTCGAGCCGGCGCCAGCTCGCGAGCGCGGCCCGGTGGAGGCGCCGCGCCGTCGGAGTGAGCGACGTGAAGGGGGGTGTGGGCACGTCGAGAACCACGAGGACCCGCACCACGGCGTCCGACAGCGACGGCAGGGCTCGTGACAGCTCGTCCGCCCACCCTGCGGCTTCGTGCCCGTGAACGGCGATGAGCGCTCTCATGGCCACACGTCGCTCCATTGCCGCCTCCTCAAAAGAAAAGGCCGTTGCCACCCATCCCTGGGTGGGGCAACGGCCTACTCTGCCTCCGGCCACCCCTGCGGGTTGCCGTAGGCCTGGTCCGCCGAACGACGCGATCGTCTCTAGTGCTGACGGCTCATCGTGGCGACCGGAGAAGTGATCAGTCCGAGACCTTGAGGTTGACCGCGATCTTCTTGCCGTCCCGCTCCTCGTAGGAGCCTTCGACCAACGCCCCCTCCTTCAAGGTCTCGATCGGGAAGCCCTCAGCCACCCACACCTGGGTGCCGTCGGCGAGCACGAGGTGTCGCTCGCTGTGGTTCACCGTCTGGATTTTCCCCGCGATCTCTCCGGCCCACCCGCCAGACACCGAGAGCGCGAACAGCAGGGCTGCTCCGACCAGGACCGCGATCAGTGTCTTGTGCATTGGCCCGCTTCTTATCAGCGTTTCGAGTTGAGGATTCTCCAGCCTGTCGGCTTCGCTGGTTTTCGCCTCGCGACACACAAACAAAAAGGCCGACGCCGCTCGTTCCCGAGTTCGGCATCGGCCTACGTTGCCTCCGGCCACCCCGTGGGGTTGCCTTAGGCCCAATGCCGTTTAGTTTAGCTCGCACGAGGCCTCGTGCGCCGCGCTCGCTTGAGCGGGTAGTTGCTCATCTTGATTTTCACTGCG
>MGBU01000212.1 GCA_001790205.1 Candidatus Rokubacteria bacterium GWA2_73_35
GACTGCATGGCCACGGTCGGCCAGGTCGGCAACCTCGACCACGAGAACGTGTCGGTCGGCAAGGCGGGCCGCGTGCGGTGGCGGGGCTTCCGCCCCACCGTGCGGGGCACCGTCATGAACCCCGTCGACCACCCGATGGGCGGCGGCGAGGGCAAGGGCAAGGGCAATCATCCGATGACCCCGTGGGGCAAGCCGACGAAGGGCTACAAGACCCGGCGCGGCGCCAAGCCATCGGACCGCAACATCGTGACGCGGCGGAGCAAATAGGAGCCGGGGATGGGACGTTCGCTCAAGAAGGGGCCGTACATCGACGAGACGCTGCTCGCGCGGATCGAGGAGCTGAACCGGAGCCGGCAGAAGAAGGTGCTGAAGACCTGGTCGCGCCGCTCGACGATCGCGCCGGAGTTCGTGGGCCACACGCTCGCGGTGCACAACGGGAAGAAGTTCATCCCCGTCTACGTCACCGAGAACATGGTCGGCCACCGACTGGGCGAGTTCGCGCTGACGCGCACCTTCAAGGCCCACGGCTCGTCGGAGAAGGCCGCGACGTCGCCCACGGGGAAGGCGTAGGTCGATGCTCGCCGTCGCGAAGGCCCGGTTCGTCCGCGTGTCGGCCCGCAAGGCCCGGCTCGTCCTCGACAAGATCCGCGGCAAGCCGGTCGGCGAGGCGCTGGCGACGCTCTCGTTCACGCCTCGCGCGGCGGCGCGGCTCGTCGAGAAGGTGCTGCGCTCGGCCGTCGCCAACGCCGAGCACAACCACCAGGTGCGCAACCTCGACGACCTTCGCGTCGTGAAGGCGTTCGCCGACGGCGGGCCGTCGATGAAGCGCGTGCAGCCGCGGGCGATGGGGCGCGCGTTCTTCATCCGCCACAAGACGAGCCACCTCACGATCGGGGTGAGCGACGAGACCAACGGCGCGGGGCGTGCGGCGCCGACGCCGGCGCGAGCCACGACGCCCGCTGCCGGCCCGACGGTACCGGGGGAGGCGACACCCCCCGCGGCGCCGAAGGCGCGAGCGCCGCGGCGCGGGGCGGGGCGCGCGACGAAGGGGGCCGCGAGGGCGAAGACGAAATCGAAGCCGTCGAGGGCGAAGGAGAAGGACTAGTGGGCCAGAAGACGCATCCGATCGGCTTCCGCCTCGGCTCCACCCGGACCTGGAGCTCGCGCTGGTTCGCGACCAAGTCGTACGCGGCCCTGCTGCACGAGGACGTGAAGATCCGCCGCTACATCAAGGACCAGCTCTACCACGCGGGCATCTCGAAGATCGACATCGAGCGCTCGGCCAACCGCGCGCGGATCACGATCTCGACCGCGCGCCCGGGCATCATCATCGGCCGCAAGGGGTCGGAGGTCGAGAAGCTGAAGAACGAGCTGCAGATGCGCACGGGCAAGGAGATCTACCTGAACATCGAGGAGGTCATCCACCCGGAGCTCGACGCGCAGCTCGTCGCCGAGAACGTGGCCCTGCAGCTCCAGAAGCGGGTGGCGTTCCGCCGCGCGATGAAGAAGGCGGTCACCTCCGCGCTCCGGCTCGGCGCCGACGGCATCCGGATCGCGTGCGCCGGCCGCCTGGGAGGGGGCGAGATCGCGCGCCGGGAGTGGTACCGCGACGGGCGCGTGCCGCTCCACACGATCCGCGCGGACATCGACTACGGGCTGGCGACCGCGCACACGACGTACGGCACGATCGGCGTCAAGGTCTGGGTCTTCAAGGGCGAGGTGCTGCGCGCCGTGCCCGCGGAAGCGTGAGGCCGCCCGTCCATGCTGATGCCGAAGCGGGTCAAGTACCGGAAGGCGCAGCGGGGCCGGATGAAGGGCACCGCGCAGCGTGGATCGACGCTCGCGTTCGGTGAGTACGGGCTCAAGGCGCTCGAGCCGGGCTGGGTGACGAACCGTCAGATCGAGGCGGCGCGCGTCGCGCTGACCCGGAGCCTCAAGCGGGGCGGCAAGATCTGGATCCGGATCTTCCCCGACAAGCCCGTGACGAAGAAGCCCGCCGAGACGCGGATGGGCAAGGGCAAGGGGAACCCGGAGGAGTGGGTCGCCGTGGTCAAGCCGGGGCGGATCCTCTACGAGATGCAGGGCGTGGCGGAGGACGCGGCGCGCGAGGCGTTCCGGACGGCGGCGCAGAAGATCGGCATCGAGACGAAGTTCGTGACGCGGACGCGGGGGCTCTAGCGCAGAGATGGTTCGCATGGGAGACGGGCGATGAAGGCCGCGAAGTGGCGTGATCTCTCGGACGACGAGCTCCGGCAGAAGGCCCACGAGCTCAGCGAGGAGATCTTCAACCTGCGCTTCCAGCTCTCGATGGGCGCCGCGAAGAACCCGTCGCGGCTGGGCCAGGCCAGGCGGGACCTCGCGCGCGCCCAGACCGTGCTCCGCGAGAGGAAGGGGTAGGCCGGTGGGCGAGCGGAAGACGCGGGAGGGGGTCGTGGTCAGCGACGCGATGCAGAAGACGCGCGTCGTGAAGATCGAGCGCGTGTACCGGCATCCCCGGTACGAGCGCGTCATCCGGATGTCGAAGAAGCTGAAGGCGCACGACGAGGGAAACGAGAGCCGGGTCGGCGATCGGGTGCTGATCGAGGAGACCCGGCCGCTGTCGAAGGAGAAGCGCTGGCGGATCCGCAAGATCCTGAGCCGCGCATCCTAGGCGATGATCCAACCGCGCTCGATGCTCGACGTGGCGGATAACTCGGGGGCCAAGAAGGTCCAGTGCATCCGGGTGATGGGCGGCGGCAACAAGCGCTACGCGTCCCTGGGCGACACCGTCATCGTCGCCGTCAAGGAGGCGGCGCCCGACGGCACCGTGAAGAAGGGGGAGGTGGCGCGCGCCGTCGTCGTCCGGACGGTCAAGGAGGTGCGTCGCAAGGACGGCTCGTACATCCGGTTCGACCGGAACGCCGTCGTCCTGATCCGGCCGGACGAGAACCCGGTCGGCACCCGCATCTTCGGACCCGTGGCCCGCGAGCTCCGCGAGCGCCAGTTCACGAAGATCATCTCGCTCGCTCCCGAGGTCATCTGATGCCAAGCGTTCACGTCCGACGCGGAGACACGGTGGCGATCATCGCCGGCCGGGAGCGCGGCAAGCGGGGCAAGGTGCTGCGCGTCCTGCACGCCGAGGGGCGGGTGCTGGTCGAGAAGATCAACATGATCAAGAAGCACCAGCGGCCGACGCAGAAGCTCCGGCAGGGCGGCATCATCGAGCGCGAGAACCCGCTGGCGCTGTCCAACGTGCTGCTCGTCTGCAGCCGCTGCGACGGGCCGGTGCGGACCGGCGTCCAGGTGCTCGGCAACGGCCGGAAGCTCCGCGTTTGCAAGAAGTGCGGCGAGCCGATCGACAAGGGCTAGACCGACAAGGACTGGAAAGACCATGGCAAAGGACACGCCGAAGCCGGCCCAGAAGCCCCAGGCGGCCAAGTCCGCGGGCAAGGGCCAGCCCAAGAAGGCGGGCGCCGGACCGCAGACGGGCGCCCCGGCGAAGGGCCGTCCGAAGGGGGCCAGCGAGATCCCGGCGCGGTTGAAGGAGTCGTTCCACAAGACCCTGCTGCCCGCGATCATGAAGGCGCGAGGGTACACGAACCCGTTCCAGGTGCCGCGGCTCGAGAAGATCGTCATCAACATGGGCGTGGGCGAGGGGCGCGAGAACGCCAAGGTCCTGGACTTCGCGACCGCCGACCTGCAGGCGATCACGGGGCAGAAGCCGATCGTCACCCGCGCGAAGAAGTCGATCGCGAACTTCAAGCTGCGCGAGGGCGTGCCGATCGGCGCGAAGGTGACCCTGCGCGGCGCGCGGATGTACGAGTTCCTCGACCGCCTCATCAGCATCGCGCTGCCGCGCGTGCGCGACTTCAAGGGCGTGCCGCCGAAGGGCTTCGACGGCCGGGGCAACTACGCGCTCGGCCTCCGGGAGCAGGTCATCTTCCCGGAGATCGTGTACGACAAGGTCGACAAGATCCGGGGAATGGACATCAACATCGTCACGACGGCGCGGACGGACGAGGACGCGAAGGTGCTCCTCACGCACCTCGGCATGCCGTTCAGGGAGTAGCACGCGTATGGCCAAGACGGCTCTGATCATGAAGTCCCAGCGCGCGCCGAAGTTCAGCACGCGCGCCTACCACCGGTGCAAGCTCTGCGGTCGCCCGCGCGGCTACCTCCGCAAGTTCGAGATGTGCCGGCTCTGCTTCCGCGAGCTGGCGCTCAAGGGCGAGGTGCCCGGCGTCGTGAAGGCGAGCTGGTAGCGATGCGCAGCGATCCGATCGCCGACATGCTGACGCGGATCCGCAACGCGAGCCGTGCGGAGCACGAGAAGGTGGACATCCCGGCGTCGCGTCTCAAGGTGCGGATCGCCGAGATCCTGAAGGACGAGGGCTTCATCAAGAACTTCCGGGTGCTCGAGGACTCGAAGCAGGGGACGTTGCGCGTCTACCTCAAGTACGGGCCGGGCAACGAGAAGGTCATCTCGGGTCTGGTGCGGGTCTCGACGCCCGGGCGCCGCGTGTACGTGACGCAGGATCACATCCCGTCGATCCTGGGCGGGATGGGTGTGGCGCTCGTGTCGACGTCGCGGGGCGTCGTCACCGGCCGGGACGCACGCAAGCAGAAGGTCGGCGGCGAAGTCCTCGCCTACGTGTGGTGAGGGGCATCCGATGTCACGGATCGGCAAGAAACCCATCAGGATCCCGTCGGGAGTGAAGGTCCAGATCGAGGGCGCGACCGTCCGCGCCGAGGGGCCGAAGGGCAAGCTGGCGCAGCCGGTGCCCGCGGGCCTCAGCGCACGGCTCGAGAACAACGAGCTGGTCATCACGCGGGCCGGCGACGACCGCCGGGTCCGGGCACTACACGGGCTGGCGCGCGCGCTGGTCGCGAACATGGTGGCGGGGGTCAAGGACGGGTTCGAGAAGAAGCTCGAGATCGTCGGCATCGGCTACCGCGCCCAGCTCCAGGGGCGCGTCATCCAGCTGGCGCTCGGCTACTCGCACCCGGTGATCTTCCCGCTCCCGGACGGCATCACGGCGGAGATCGACAAGCAGACGGCGATCACGCTGCGCGGCGCGGACAAGGCGCTGCTCGGTGAGACCGCGGCGAAGCTTCGCGCGCTCCGGAAGCCGGATCCGTACAAGGGCAAGGGCGTTAAGTACGCGGACGAGGTGATCCGCCGCAAGGTCGGCAAGAAGGCGGGCGCGAAATGATCACGAAAGAGCGGCGCGCGTCACGGGACGTGCGGCACCGCCGCCTGCGGCGCTGGGTGCGCGGCTCGGCCGCACGCCCGCGGCTCGCGGTGTTCCGGAGCACGAACCACATCTACGCGCAGCTCGTGGACGACGACGCGAGGCGCACGCTGCTGACGGCGGACAGCCGGAGCAAGGCGTTCCTCGCGCAGCATCGCACCGGTGGCAACGTCGCCGCGGCGAAGGCGGTGGGCGAGGTCCTGGCGCAGAAGGCGAAGGCCGCCGGGATGGAGCGCGTGGTGTTCGACCGGGGGGGCTACAAGTACCACGGGCGGGTCAAGGCGCTGGCGGATGCCGCGCGCGCCGGTGGGCTGATCTTCTAGGGCTGCGCGAACGGGGGAGACACCGAGTGGCTGAGGCGAGGATCGATCCGAGCGTGCTCGAGCTGAACGACCGGGTGGTGTCCATCAACCGTGTGGCGAAGGTCGTCAAGGGCGGCCGGCGCTTCTCGTTCACGGCGCTCGTCGTCGTGGGCGACGGGCGGGGGCACGTGGGCGTCGGCCTCGGGAAGGCGCACGAGGTGCCGGAGGCGATCCGCAAGGCGGTGGAGCACGCCAAGAAGGATCTCATCTTCGTGCCGCTCCGGGACACGACGATCCCCTGCGAGATCACGGGGCACTTCGGCGCCGGGCGCGTGTTCCTCAAGCCCGCGGTGCCGGGCACGGGCGTCATCGCGGGAGGCGCGGTGCGACCGGTCCTCGAGGCGGCAGGCGTGCAGGACATCCTGACCAAGACGCTCGGCTCGAACAACCCGCACAACGTGCTGAAGGCGACGATCGACGCGCTCAAGCGGATCAAGCGCCTGCAAGACCTGCACGCGGCACGACGCCGCGGCGACGGCGCGGCTGCGGAGGAGACAGTCGGTGGCAAGCAAGACGCTTAGGATCACGCTCACGCGCTCGATGATCGGCCTCTCGCCGAAGCAGGAGGCGACGGTCCGGGCGCTCGGACTCAGGCGCATGAACCAGCGGGTGATGCACGAGGATACCGCGACGGTTCGCGGCATGATCGCCAAGGTGCCCCACGTGCTCCGGGTGAGTCATGAAGCTTGACGAGCTGCGCCCGGCGCCGGGCGCGAAGAAGCGGCGCAAGAAGGTCGGACGCGGCCCGGGCTCCGGCCACGGCAAGACGTCGGGCAAGGGCCACAAGGGCCACAAGGCCCGCTCCGGCGGCGGCAAGGCCGGTGGCTTCGAGGGCGGCCAGATGCCGCTCTACCGGCGGCTGCCCAAGCGCGGGTTCGTGCCCTTCGGCGGCAAGACCGAGTACGCCGTGGTGAACCTCAAGGCGCTCGGCGGCTTCGAGGCGAACGCGGTCGTCGACCCCGACGCCCTCGTCCGGGCCGGTCTCGTCCACGCGGGCGAGCGCGGGCGGGTGAAGATCCTCGGCGAGGGGGACGTCGCGCACGCGCTGACCGTGAAGGCGCACGCGGTGAGCGCGTCGGCGCGCGCCAAGATCGAGGCGCAGGGCGGCCGGGTCGAGGTGCTGGCCGGGCGGGTGACGGCGTCGTGATCGAGGGGCTGCAGAGCTTCCAGAACGTCCTCAAGATCCCGGAGCTCAAGCGCCGGATCGCGTTCACCGGGGTGATGCTGTTCGCCTACCGTCTCGGCGCTCACGTGCCCACGCCGGGCATCGACGGGAACGCGCTCGCGCAGTTCTTCGACCAGGTGCAGGGCACGCTGCTCGGCATGGTCGACCTGTTCTCGGGCGGGAACCTCCGGCGGCTCTCGATCTTCGCGCTCGGGATCATGCCCTATATCTCGGCGTCGATCATCCTCCAGCTGCTCACGGTGGTGATCCCCGCGCTCGAGCGGCTCGCGAAGGAGGGCGAGGCGGGACGGAAGAAGATCACCCAGTACACGCGGTACGGCACGATCGTCCTCTCCGCGATCCAGGCGCTCGGCATCGCGTACGGCCTCGAGAGCATGCGGAGTCCGACCGGCGTCTCGATCGTTCCGACGCCCGGCTGGGCCTTCCGCCTGCTGACGCTGGTCACGCTGACCGCGGGCACCGCGCTCATCATGTGGATGGGCGAGCAGATCTCCGAGAAGGGCATCGGCAACGGCATCTCGCTGATCATCTTCGCCGGCATCGTGGTGCGCCTGCCCTCGGCCGTGACGGCGTCGTACACGCTGATCAGCACGGGCGAGCTGAAGCTGTTCGTCTTCGGCGCGATCGTCGCCGTCATGGTCGGGATCACCGCCGCGGTCGTGCTGATGCAGGAGGGGCAGCGCAAGATCCCGGTGCAGTACGCCAAGCGGGTGGTGGGCCGGCGCGTGTACGGCGGGCAGTCCACGCACATCCCGCTCCGGATCAACACGGCGGGTGTCATCCCGGTCATCTTCGCCTCGTCGCTGATCCTGTTCCCCGCGACGCTCACCCGCTTCGCGCCGTACGCCTGGATGCAGGCGGTCTCCGACGCGCTCTCGCCCGGCCAGTTCACCTACACCGTGCTGTACATGGCGCTGATCGTGTTCTTCGCGTACTTCTACACGGCGATCGTGTTCAACCCGATCGACCTCGCCGACAACATGAAGAAGTACGGCGGCTTCATCCCGGGCGTCCGGCCCGGCAAGAAGACGGCCGAGCACATCGACCGCACGCTGACGCGGATCACGCTCCCGGGCGCCCTGTTCCTCGCGCTCATCTCGGTGCTGCCCGACTACATGATCCGGTGGTTCAACGTGCCGTTCTACTTCGGCGGCACCAGCCTGCTCATCGTGGTCGGCGTGGCGCTCGACACCGTGCGGCAGATGGAGTCGCACCTCCTCATGCGCAACTACGAGGGCTTCCTCAAGCGACCCTCGAAGTCGCGGGGCGCGTTCGCGCGCGGGTGAGCATGCGGATCGTGTTCCTGGGACCCCCGGGTGCCGGCAAGGGCACGCAGGCGCGCGAGCTGGCGCGCGCGTGGGGCGTGCCGCACCTGGCGACGGGGGACATGCTGCGCTCTGCGGCGGCGGCGGGGACCCCGCTCGGGCTCGAGGCGAAGCGCTACATGGACGAGGGGGCGCTCGTGCCCGACGAGGTGATCATCGGGCTCATGCGGGAGCGGCTCGGCGCCCCCGACGCGGCGAAGGGCTTCATCGTCGACGGCTTCCCGCGGACGATCGCGCAGGCCGAGGCGCTGGACAAGGTGCTCGTGGAGACCGGCCAGGCGCTCGGGGCGGTGGTGTTCTTCGACGTCTCCGAGGCCGAGCTGCTCCGGCGGCTCACCGGGCGGCGCGTCTGCCGGCGGTGCCAGGCGACGTACCACCTCGTGTCGGCGCCGCCCGCGAAGGCGGGCGTGTGCGACAAGTGCGGCGGCGAGCTGTACCAGCGCGTGGACGACGGCGAGGAGACCGTCCGCAACCGGCTGGGGGTGTACGGCCGGCAGACGGCGCCGCTGCTCGACTACTACCGCGAACAGGGCCTCCTGCGGACGGTGCGCGGCGAGGGCCCGATCGACGGCATCCGCCGGGCCATCCGCGAAGCGGCCGGGGACGCGCGGTGATCGTGCTCAAGAGCCCGCGGGAGATCGGCATCATGCGCCGGGCCGGCGGCATCCTGGCCGACGTGATGGACCGCCTGCGCGAGATCGTGAAGCCGGGGATCTCGACGCTCGAGATCGACGAGGAGGTCGAGGGCTTCATCGCCGGCCGCGGCGCGCAGCCGGCGTTCAAGGGCTACCGGGGCTTCCCGGCCACCGTGTGCATCTCGATCAACGACGAGGTCGTGCACGGGATTCCCTCCGCCCACCGGCGGGTCAAGGAGGGCGACATCGTCGGGCTCGACCTCGGATGCGTCGTGGACGGCTACTACGCGGATTGCGCGTTCACGCTGCCGGCCGGCGAGATCTCGCCGGACGCCCAGCGCCTGCTCCAGGTGACGCAGGAGAGCCTCGAGCGGGCCATCGCCGAGTGCCAGGCGGACCGGCGGCTCTCCGACGTGTCCCACGCGGTGCAGGCGCACGTGGAGGCCAGCGGCTTCTCGGTCGTCCGCGCGTTCGTCGGCCACGGCATCGGGCGGGCGCTGCACGAAGAGCCCCAGGTCCCGAATTTCGGCGAGCCCGGGCGCGGGCCGCAGCTCACGCCGGGCATGGTGCTCGCGATCGAGCCGATGGTGACGATGGGCAGCTGGGAGGTCAAGATCCTCGACGACGGGTGGACGGCCGTGACGCGCGACGGGAGCCTCGCCGCACACTTCGAGCACACCGTCGCGGTGACGGAGCACGGCCCCGAGGTGCTGACGCGAAGATGACCAAAGAAGACGCGATCGAGGTCGAGGGAACGGTCGTGGAGCCGCTGCCGAACGCCATGTTCCGGGTGGAGCTCGAGAACGGGCACCGCGTGCTCGCGCACGTCAGCGGCAAGATGCGCATGAACTTCATCCGTATCCTGCCCGGCGACCGTGTGAAGGTCGAGCTCTCGCCGTACGACCTGACGCGTGGCCGGATCACGTACCGCTTCAAGTAGGAGACGAGCGACGATATGAAAGTGCGACCATCCGTCAAGGTCCGCTGCGAGCACTGCAAGATCGTGCGGCGCCAGGGCGTGATCCGCATCATCTGCAAGAACCCGCGGCACAAAGCCCGGCAGGGCTGAGAGCGGAGGCAGGGCATGGCACGAGTCGCCGGAGTGGACCTTCCCCGCGAGAAACGGGGCGAAGTCGCGATCACGTACATCTACGGCCTCGGCCGGGCGACCGCGAGGAAGATTCTCGGGCGCGCCGGCGTCGATCCGAACAAGCAGGTCAAGGCGTGGACCGAGGAAGAGGTCGGGCGCATCCGGGAGCTCATCGAGCGTGACCACAAGGTCGAGGGCGACCTGCGGCGCGACGTCTCCATGAACGTGAAGCGCCTCATGGATATCGGCGCGTACCGGGGCATCCGCCACCGGCGCGGACTGCCGGTGCGTGGGCAGCGCACGCACACCAACGCGCGGACCCGGAAGGGCCCCCGTCGCGGCGTGATGGTCAAGAAGAAGCCGGTCGCGGCCCCCGTGGCGGCCCCGGCGCCCAAGAAGGCAGGAGCGTAAGGCATGGCCGAGGAAGCAAAGCAGCCGACACCACGGAAGAAGGGCGGCAAGCGCCGGGAGCGTCGCGAGGTTCGCACCGGCGTCGCGCACATCCAGGCGACGTTCAACAACACGATCGTGACCCTCACCGACAAGACGGGTAACGTCGTCTCCTGGTCGAGCGCCGGGAGCGCCGGGTTCAAGGGCTCGCGCAAGAGCACGCCCTTCGCCGCGCAGACCGCGGCGGAGATCGCCGCGCGCAAGGCCATGGAGTACGGGCTGAAGCAGATCGAGGTCTTCGTGAAGGGTCCGGGTGCCGGCCGGGAGGCCGCCATCCGCTCGCTGCAGGCCGTGGGCCTGGAGATCACCGCGATCCGCGACGTGACGCCGATCCCGCACGACGGGTGCCGCCCGCCGAAGCGGCGTCGGGTGTAGGAGGCGACGATGGCGCGGTATCGCGATGCGAAGTGCCGGCTGTGCCGCCGGGAGGGGCAGAAGCTCTTCCTCAAGGGCGCGCGCTGCTTCACGGACAAGTGCGCGATCGAGCGGCGGAACTACCCGCCGGGCCAGCACGGCCTCAGCCGCAGCAAGATGACGGCGTTCGGCGTGCAGCTGCGCGAGAAGCAGAAGGCGAAGCGGATCTACGGCGTGCTCGAGAGCCAGTTCCGGAAGTACTTCCAGTGGGCCGAGTCCCAGAAGGGCGTCACCGGCGAGAACCTGCTGCGGCTGCTCGAGCTCCGGCTCGACAACGTCGTGCACCGGCTCGGCTTCGCCGCCTCGCGCCGCGAGGGCCGGCTGATGGTCGCGCACGGCCACTACCAGGTGAACGGGCGAAAGGTCTCGGTCCCGTCGTACATCGTGAGGGTCGGTGACACGGTCCAGCTCCGGCCGACCTCGAAGATGCAGGCGCGCGTGGACGACAACCTGAACGCCGGCCGGGGCCAGGTGCCGCCGTGGCTCGAGCTCGATCCCAACGAGAAGAAGGGCATCGTCCGGAGCCTGCCGCTCCGCGACGACATCCAGATCCCGGTGAGCGAGCAGCTCATCGTCGAGCTGTACAGCAAGTAGCGGAGAGGGTAGGCAGGGAACATGCCACGGATGCCGTTTCAGAAGCCGAAGAAGGTCGAGTGGGAGATCCTGAGCGACCGCTACGGACGGCTCGTCGCCGAGCCGTTCGAGAAGGGGTACGCGCTCACCGTCGGGAACTCGCTCCGGCGGACGCTGCTGGCGATCGTGCCGGGCGCCGCGATCGCGTGGGTGAAGATCGACGGCGTGCGCAACGCGGAAACGCCGATCCCCGGCGTGAGGGAAGGCACGGTCGACGTGCTCCTCAACCTCAAGAAGCTGGTCATCCAGGTTCCCTCCGGAGAGGCGAAGACCGCCCGCATCGACGCGACCGGGCCGAGGGCCGTCACGGGCGCGGACGTGCCCGAGACCGAGCTGGAGGTGGCGAACCCGGAGATCCACCTGTTCACGATCGAGTCGTCGGCCACGGTGCGAATCGATCTCGGCATCGGGATCGGGCGCGGCTACGAGAGCGCGGACGGCAAGAAGTCGGCGGTGCCGGCCGGTGCGATCCCGCTCGACTCGGCGTACTCGCCGATCACCCGCGTGTCGTACAACGTCGAGATGTCGCGGCTCGGGAAGATCACCGACTTCGAGAAGCTCGTCGTCGAGATCTGGACGAACGGCACGGTCAGCCCGGACGACGCGCTGACCCGCTCGGCGACGTACCTCGCCGACCACTTCCGGCCGCTCGCGGCGGGCGTCCGCGACGCCGACGAGGAGGGGCCGGAGGCCTCCGGCGAGGCCTACCTCCGCGACGCGCTCGCCAAGACGCTCGAGGAGCTCGCGCTGCCGGCCCGCGCGCTCAACGCGCTCAAGAGCGCCGACCTGAACCTGGTCGTCGACCTCGTGCAGAAGAGCGAGGCGGACCTCGAGCACGTGAAGAACCTCGGCGAGAAGTCCATCGACGAAATCAAGACCGCGCTGGCGGCCCTCGGGTTGTCGCTCGGCATGCGCATCGACCCGAACGTGCTCGGCGCGCTCGGGAGAGGCGTCGCGAGGTGAGAGGGGTGGCCCGATGAGGCACCGCAAGGACGGCTTCAAGCTCGGACGGCTCACCCAGCATCGCTGGGCGCTGTTCCGCAACCTGCTCGTCGCGCTCCTGCG
>MGBU01000213.1 GCA_001790205.1 Candidatus Rokubacteria bacterium GWA2_73_35
TTGAACCCCCGACCCACTGCTTACAAGGCAGTTGCTCTGCCACTGAGCTACGCCAGCACAGACAAAACTTCACTTTAGTCGTGAGGCGTCGTAGAGTCAAGCGCTTTTGCCGCTCGTCGCTCGCTGGCGGGCCACCTCGTAGCAGAGGATCGCGGCCGCCGCGGCGACGTTCAGCGATCCGACCCGTCCCACGGTCGGGATGGCGAGGAGCGCGTCGCAGGTCCTCGCGACCAGGGGTCTGAGCCCCTCCCCCTCGCTCCCGAGCACCAGGCAGACGGCTCCGGTCAGGTCCGCGCGCCAGGGCTCGACGCCCCGTCCTGGCGTCGCGCCATAGACCCAAACACCCGATTTCTTGAGCTCTTCCAGCGAGGCTACCAGGTTCGTCTCGCGGGCGATCGAGACGTGCTGGAGAGCCCCCATGGCCGTCCGAGCGGCTGCCTCGGTAAGCCCCACCTGGTGGTGCTTGCCGACCAGGACCCCATGGACGCCGAAGGCCTCGGCCGTCCGGAGCAAGGCTCCGAAGTTCCTCGGGTCCTGGACCTGGTCCAGGGCCAGGTAGAACGCCGCCCGCCCGCTGACCGCGACGATCCGCCCGAGCTCCGCGAGATCGACGTACGCCGCCGCCGCCACCCGGGCGACGACGCCCTGGTGGCGATCCGAGCCGGCCATCGCCGTGAGCTGCTCGCGCGTGCGGTGCGAGACCTTGACGCCGGCGTGGCGGGCGAGCGCCACGATCTCGGCGAGCGGGCCCCGGGCGCCCGCGAGGACGGCGACTTCATCGGCGCGGCGTCCGCCACCCCGCAGGAGCTCGAGCACCGGCCGGCGCCCGTAGACCCGGCCTTCCTCGGTCACGGCGCCCCGCCGGCCTTCCGCGTGAGGCGCGGGCCGCTCGGCGTGTCTTCGACGAGCCACCCGAGCCCCTGGATCTCGTCGCGGAGCTGATCCGCCCGCTTCCAGTCGCGGTTGACGCGCGCCTCGCCGCGTGCCTCGACCAGCCGCGCCACCTCGAGCGGAGGGCCCGCGAGCTCGGCGCCGGGCCCGAGGAGACCCAGCGTCCGCATCAGTGTCACCAGCTCCTCGACGCCCGCCACGAAGGCGGCCCTCGCGTCGGGATCGGCCGAGGCGCGCTCACCGTACCCGTAGAGGGGCCGGCTCAGCTCGAACAGCACGCCGAGCGCCTGCGGCGTGTTGAAGTCGTCGTCCATCGCCGACTCGAACCGCCCCCGGAACGGCCGCAGCGCGTCCGGCAGCCCGGCGGCGGCGGCGCCCGACCAGAACGTCTGGACGTCATGGACGAGACGCGTGAGGCGCTCGAGCGCGTGCGCGGCCTCGCGGACACGCTCCTCCGACCATTCAAGCTGGTTGCGATAGTGGGTGCCGAGCATCCAGACCCGCAGCGCATCGGGGCTCACGCGCTTGACGAGCTCGCGGATCGCGAGCGTGTTCCCGAGCGACTTCGACATCTTCTCGGCGCCGAGGTTCACCATCCCGTTGTGCAGCCAGTAGCGCGCGAACGGCGTGCCCGTGTCAGCCTCCGCCTGGGCGATCTCGCACTCGTGGTGCGGGAAGATCAGGTCGGTGCCCCCACCGTGGATGTCGAACGTCTCGCCGAGGTAGCGCCGGGACATCGCCGAGCATTCGATGTGCCAGCCCGGGCGCCCGGGGCCCCAGGGGCTCGGCCACGACGGCTCGCCGGGTTTCGCGGCCTTCCAGAGGGCGAAGTCCCGCGGGTCACGCTTGCGCTCGTCGACCTCCACGCGCGCGCCCGCGAGCAGCTCGTCGAGGTTCTTGCCCGAGAGCCGGCCGTAGGACGGGAATCGCCGGATCTCGAAGTACACGTCGCCGTCGACGACGTACGCAACGCCCCTGGATACGAGACGCCCGATCAGCGCGACCATGTCCGGGATGTGCTCGGTCGCCCTGGGCGCGACGTCGGGCGGGAGGACGCCGAGCGCCTCCATGTCCCGCCGCTCGGCCGTGATATACCGCTCCCCGACCTCGGCGGCGGAGACGCCCTCCTGGTTGGCGCGGGCGATGATCTTGTCGTCCACGTCGGTGTAGTTCCGGACCGTCCTCACGCGGAAGCCCCTGGAGGTCAGGTACCGCCGAATGACGTCGAAGACGATCGCGCTGCGCGCGTGGCCGATGTGGGAATAGTCGTAGGGCGTGACGCCGCAGACGTACATGCTCACCTGGCCCGCGACGAGCGGGGTGAACTCCTCTTTGACGCGCGTCATCGTGTTGTAGACCTTCACGCCCCTGGGGCCCTCCGATCTCTCGTCGCGTTCACCCCGCCACCTCCACGCTCACGACGGCCAGCGCCGCGATCCCCTCCCGCCGGCCGAGCAGGCCGAGCCCCTCGGGGCTCTTGGCCTTGACGCTCACCCGGTCGACCGGCAGCCCGAGCGCCTCCGCGAGCCGGGCGGCCATCTCGTCCAGCCGCGGCGCCAGGCGCGGCGCCTCGGCCAGCACGGTCGCGTCCACGTTGACGAGCGTGCCGCCGCGGGCGCCGACCAGGGCGAGCACGTGGCGGAGCAGCACGAGGCTCGAGGCCCCGCGCCAGCGCGGGTCGGTGTCCGGGAAGTGCCGCCCGAGGTCACCGAGCGCGAGCGCACCGAGCAGTGCCTCGCCGACGGCGTGGGACAGCACGTCGGCGTCGGAGTGCCCACCGAGCCCACGCTCGCTCGGCACCGTCACGCCGCCGAGCACGAGCGGCCGCCCAACCACGAGCGGGTGCAGGTCGAAGCCGAGGCCGACGCGCGTCATCGCCGGGCCGACGCGCGCACGCGGCGGAGGTCCTCGGGCGTCGTGATCTTGACGTTCCCGGGGAGCCCCGCGACCACCCGCACCGGGTGGCCGAGCCGCTCCACCAGCATCGCGTCGTCGGTACCCACGACGCCGTCCCGCCGGGCCTTCTCGTGCGCCTCGCGGAGGAGGTCCGCGCGGAACGCCTGCGGCGTCTGGACCGCCCAGAGCTCCGCGCGGTCGAGCGTCGCCTCGACGCCGCCGCCGCGCACGCGCTTCACGGTCTCGGCGATCGGCAGCGCGCAGATCGCGGCGCCCGACTCGACCGCGGCTCGCACGACGTCGGCGATGAGACGCCGGGTGATCAGCGGCCGGACCGCGTCGTGGACGACGACGATATCCACGCGCCCGGGGAGGGCCAGGAGCCCGAGCCACACGGAGTCCTGCCGCGTGGGCCCGCCGGCCACCACGGTGACCGGCGCGCCGCGCGCCGCGCCCGCCAGGATCCGCCGCGTCAGGGCGAGGTGCGCCGCGGGGGCGGCGACCACAACCGCGCGCATCCCGGGGTGGCGCGTGAAGTGACGCACGGTCGCCGCGAGGATCGGCGTGCGCCCGATCGCGAGGAACTGCTTCGGCATGCGGCTCCCGAGCCGCGCCCCGGTGCCGCCGGCGGGGACCACCGCCGCGAGGCTAGTCATGCCCGGATTGCAGGAGCAGCGCGTCGAGCGCGTCGCCGACCGTCGCGACGCCCCGGACCTCGAGCGGCAGGGCCCCCCGCTCGGTGACGTTGCTCGCCGGCACGACGGCCCGCCGGAACCCGAGCGCCGCGGCCTCGCGCAGGCGCAGCTCGAGGCCGGCGACCGCGCGGACCTCGCCGGTCAGCCCGACCTCGCCCAGCACGAGCACATCGCCCGGCACAGGTCGGTCCAGGTAGCTCGACGCGGCGGCGACGACGATGCCGAGGTCCGCCGCGGGCTCGCTGACCCGTCCGCCGCCCGCGACGTTGACGAACACGTCCTGGTTCGCGAGCGGCACGCCCGCCCGCTTCTCGAGCACCGCGAGGAGCAGGCAGACGCGGTTGTAGTCGGCGCCGAGCACCGTCCGCCGCGGCGTGCCGAACGAGGCGCGCGCGACGAGCGCCTGCAGCTCGAGCAGAAGCGGGCGCGTGCCCTCCAGGCTCGACACGATCACCGAGCCCGCCGCCTCGCGCGGCCGCTCGGCGAGGAAGAACCCCGAGGGGTTCGCGACCTCGACGAGGCCGCGCTCGCCCATCTCGAACACGCCGATCTCGTTGGTCGAGCCGAAGCGGTTCTTCACCGCCCGCAGCACGCGGTAGGCATGGTGGCTCTCGCCCTCGAAATAGAGCACCGTGTCGACCAGGTGCTCGAGCACGCGCGGGCCGGCGAGCGCGCCCTCCTTGGTGACGTGGCCGACCAGGAACGTCGCGACGCCGAGCCCCCTGGCGAGCGTCATGAGGCGCGCGCCGCATTCGCGCACCTGCGTGACGCTGCCGGGCGCGGACTCGAGCTCGGGAAGGTAGACGGTCTGGATCGAATCGACGACCAGCGCGCGCGGCTTGACGTCGTCGAGATGCGCCTGGACGACGGCCAGGTCCGTCTCCGTCCACAGCAAGAGCCCGTCGCCCGCGATCCCCAGGCGGTCGGCGCGCATCTTCACCTGCGCGGCCGACTCCTCCGCGGACACGTAGAGCACCGGCGGCGCGCTCCGGGCGAGCGCGCGGGCGACCTGGAGCAGGAGCGTGCTCTTGCCGATGCCGGGGTCGCCGCCGATCAGCACGAGCGAGCCCCGCACGACGCCGCCGCCGAGGACCCGGTCGAGCTCGCCGATCCCCGTGGGCGTGCGGTCGTCGCGGTGGAGCGCGATGTCCCTGAGGGGCCGGGGGCGGTCCTGCGCGCCGGCGGGGCGCCGCGGGCCGCGCGCCGGCGCCGCACGCTCCTCGACGAGCTGGACGTAGCCCGTGCCCTCGCGCAGGCAATCGGGGCACGTGCCCGGTTTCGGGCTGGCGAACCCGCACTGCTGGCAGCGGTAGACGCTAGCGGTTCGGGGCACCGGTGTCCTCCGCGCCCGGCTCGCGCCCGAGTCCGCGGATGAGCGAACGCAGCAGGAGGCTCCGCTGCGCGCCCTCGAGGATCGCCACGAGCCGCTCGTAGACCGTCGGGTCGGCGAGCAGCGCGCCGAGCGTGCCCTCGCCCGTCTCGAGCCGCTCGCTCACCGTCTTGAGGTTCGCGACCGCGGCGCGCAGGTCCTCCACGGCGGCCCGGACGGCGCCCTCGTCGCCCTCGGCCAGCAGCGCCCCGATCGTCCCCCGGCCGCCCGCCAGCCGGTCGGACACGTCGCGGAGGTTGCGGGCGACCGCCCGCAGGTCGTCGAGCGTGGCGCGGTACTTGGGGTCGAACAGCAGCGCCGGGAGGAGGCCGTCCTCGAGGCCGGGCCGGTCCACGAGCTTCCCGAGTCGGTCCATCGCGGCGACGAACCGCTTCGCCGCCCCGGTGCCCTCCGGCGAGACGAGCACGCCGGCGGCACCCTGCCCCTGCGCGACCCGCTCGAGCAGCGCCTGCGTCGTCGCGATGAGCTGGTTGAGCCGACGCAGCGCCACGGGCTCCTCGTAGAGGAGCGCGTGCGCCCAGCCCGGTCCGCGCTCGACCTGGTCCACGACGCGCCCGAGCTTGTCGACGAGCTGCGTGCGGTTCACGGTCTCCACGGTCCGACGCAGCGCCACGACGAGCGCGGCGACGTCCCGCGCGGTGTCCGCTCCCTCGCTGAGCACGCGGGCGAAGTCGGTCGGCTCCCGCGCCTGGAGCACCTCGCTCGGCCGGAGCGCCGGCGCCGCCGTGGTGCCGACGGTGATCTCGACGATCTTGTCGCCGAGGAGCCCCTGCGTCTCGATCCGCGCCACCGAGTCCCGGCGGATCCGATCCGCGAACCGCCTGGCGATGGTGAGATCCACCCGCACCTTGCCGCCCGGCGCGCCCGGCAGGCGCACGTCGCTCACGCGCCCGATCTGCACGCCCGCGAGCCGGACCGTCGCGCCCTCGGT
>MGBU01000214.1 GCA_001790205.1 Candidatus Rokubacteria bacterium GWA2_73_35
CGCGCCTGACCCCGGATGCGGGCGGATCCGCGCCGGTCCGGGGGGCGAGGGCCAGAGTGTACCCGCACTCCGGGTCCAGCGGAAGCCGGCCCGCGCTACGGTTGGCGGCGCGGGTTCAGGACCGCGTTCCCGGCGCGTGCTACACTTCGAATCCGTGAGCGCCGCCCTGGACGGTCTCCTCGTCGTGGACCTGACGACGGTTCGCAGCGGGCCGACCTGCACGAAGATCCTGGCCGACTTCGGCGCCGAGGTCGTGCGCGTCGAGCGCCCCGGCGAGACGGACCGCGGCCGGGTGTTCTTCGACCAGGCCGACCTGCACCGCAACAAGAAGTCCATCGTGCTGAACCTCCAGGACGAGCGCGGCGTCGCCGTGGTCCGGCGGCTCGCCGCGCGCGCCGACGTCGTGGTCGAGAACTACCGGCCCGACGTCAAGCGCCGCCTGGGCGTGGACTACGAGGCGCTCGCGCGCGAGAACCCGCGGCTCGTGTACGGCTCGATCTCGGGCTTCGGCCAGACGGGCCCGTACCGCGAGCGGCCGGGCTACGACCAGATCGTGCAGGGCATGTCGGGGCTCATGTGGCTCACGGGCACGGCGGAGTCGGCGCCGCTCCGCATCGGCATCCCGATCGGCGACCTCCTCGCCGGCTACTTCTGCGCGATGGGCATCCTGCTCGCGCTCGTCGAGCGTCAGCGCTCGGGCCGCGGGCAGCACGTCACGACGTCGCTGCTCGAGGCGATGGTGGGGAGCCTCTCGTTCCAGGCGGCGAACTACCTGAACACCGGCAAGGTCCCGCCGCCCGTGGGCAACCACCACCCGCAGACCGCCCCGATGGGCGTGTACCGCGCGCGGGACGGCTTCATGAACCTCGCCGTCGGCAACGACGAGATGTTCCGGCGCCTCTGCGGCGTCCTCGGCGTGCCCGAGCTCGGCGCGGACCCGCGCTTCGCGAAGAACCTCGAGCGCGTCAAGCACCGGCAGGCGCTCGACGTCGTCATCGTCGAGCGGCTGGCGACGCGGAGCGCGGCGGAGTGGATCGACACGCTCAACGCCGCCGGCGTCGCCTGCGGGCCGATCTACACGCTCGACCAGGTCTTCGCGGATTCCCAGGTGAAGGAGCTCGGGCTGGTCCACGAGCACACGCACGAGACGTTCGGCCCGGTGAAGGTGGTCGGGCTCCCGGTGAGCCTGAGCCGCACGCCGGCGACGGTGCGCACGCCCGCGCCGCCGCCGGGCGCGCACACGCGCGAGGTTCTCGGGCGGGTCGGCTACGAGGCGACGGAGATCGACGCGCTCGCCCGGGCCGGCGTGGTCGAGGCCGCCAGGTGACCGACATCCTCGTCCGGCACGAGGGGCCGATCGCGACGGTCGTGTTCAACCGCCCGAAGGTGCGCAACGCGATCAGCCTCGCGATGTGGACCGAGCTGGCGCGCGTGATCGAGGGGCTCGTCAAGGACGACTCGGTCCGCGCCGTCGTCTTCCGTGGCGCGGGCACCGAGGCGTTCGCGTCGGGCGCGGACATCTCCGAGTTCACGGAGAACCGCAAGGACACCGCGACCGCGCTCCGGTACAACGCGCAGACGGCGGCCGCCTACGGGGGCCTCCGCGACTGCCCCAAGCCGACGGTCGCGATGATCTACGGCTACTGCATGGGCGGCGCGGTCGCGCTCGCGCTCGCGTGCGACCTGCGCTTCGCCGCGGAGGGCGCGAAGTTCGGGATCCCCGCCGCCAAGCTCAACATCATCTATCCCCCGGACTCGGTCGGCCAGCTCGTGGACCTCGTGGGGCCGGCGTACGCCAAGGACATCCTCTACTCGGCGCGCACGGTGGACGACCGCGAGGCGCTCGCGATGGGATTCTTCCAGCGCCTGCTCCCGGCGGACGAGCTCGAGCGCTACACCTACGACTACCTCCGCCGGGTCGCCGACAACGCGCCGCTCTCCGTGCGCGGCACCAAGCTCACGGTGCAGTCGTGGCTCGCGGGACTGACCGACGAGCGCCGCCGACGCCTCGCCGAGCTGGCGCTCGAGGCGTTCGAGAGCGAGGACTACAAGGAGGGCACGCGGGCGTTCCTCGAGAAGCGGGCGCCCAGGTTCCAGGGGCGCTAGCGCCCGGGCGTGCGCTTCGAGTTCCTCTCCTCGACCCCGCCGAGCCCGACCGAGGGGAGCGGGACGTTCGTGGCGCTCGACGGCCTCGCGCGCGGGCTCACCCGGCTCGGCCACGGCGTGGGCTTCCGTCCCCTCGGCCGCCGCACAGGCGTCCACACCCTCGACCGCTGGCTCTACAACGCGCGCGTCGTGCTCCGCCCGCCCGACGCCGACGTGACCGTCGGGGTGGACCTCGACGGCTTCCTCTGGGCGCGGCGCCGCGGCCGGGCCCGGTTCGTCGTGATGCTCAAGGGGATCATCGCCGACGAGCTCCGGAACGAGCGCGGGCTCGTGCGCGCGCTGCTCGGCGTGCAGGCGCGCTGGGAGCGGGCGAACACCGAGCGCGCCGAGCGGGTCGTCGTGCCGAGCCGCTACTCGGCGAGGGTGGCGCAGGAGGTGTACGCGGTCCCGCCGGCCAGGCTCGCCGTGGTCCCCGAGCCGATCGACCTCACGGACTGGCGGCGCCGCTTCGCCGCGGTCGCGCCCGGCAGGGCGGAGCGCCCGACGGTGCTCGCCGTCGCGCGGATGTACCCCCGGAAGCGGCTCGAGGACCTGCTGCGCGCCGCGGCGATCCTGCGCGGCCGAATCCCGGACGCCCGGGTCCGCATCGTAGGAGGGGGGCCGGAGTCCGCGCGCCTGCGCGCCCTCCAGCACGACCTCGGTCTGGGCGAATCGGTGGTCTTCCTCGGCGAGGTGTCGCGCGGAGACCTCGCGGTAGAATACGTGAGCGCCCACTGCTTCTGCCTGCCCACGGTGCAGGAGGGGTTCGGGCTCGCGTTCGCCGAGGCGATGGCCGCCGGGCTTCCGGTGGTCGGCTGTCGCGCCGCGGCGGTGCCCGAGCTGGTGGAGGACCGCCGGACCGGGCTCCTGGTGACGCCGAGGCGCCCGGACGAGCTCGCGACGGCCCTGGAGACACTGCTGATGGACGAAGAGTTGCGAAAGACGCTCGGCGCCCGGGGCGCCGAGCGCGTGGCGGCGCTCGACCTCGAGCGCGTGGCCGCGCGTTTCTTGGAGGCGCTGGCGTGAGCGCCGAGCGCGCGCGCAGCACGCGCCGCTTCGCGTTCGCCGCGGGACACCGCTACTGGGTGGAGGCCTGGCCGGCGGCCGAGAACGAGCGCGTCTTCGGCCGCCTCGCGGTCCCGCACGGTCACAACTACGCGCTCGACGTGACGGTCGAGGGGCCGATCGACCCGCGCACGGGCATGGTGATCGACCTCTCCGAGCTCAAGCGCCTCGTGGAGGAGGCGGTTGTCGCGCGCTTCGACCACGCCGACCTCAATGCCGACCCGCTGTTCCGGGGCCGCGTGCCGACGACCGAGAACGTCGCGGTCGCGGTGTGGGAGCTGCTGGCGCCGAAGCTCGGCGCCGAGCGGCTCGTGCAGGTCCGCGTCTTCGAGGACCCGACGCTCTGGGTGGATTATCGTGGCGGTGCGAGCTGAGCGGCGTCGCGCCGCGAGGCGAGCGGTGAAATGATCGGAGGTCCCATGGTTGAGCTGACGCGCGTGTACCATGTGAGCGCCGGCCACCGCCTCGCGAGCCCGGCGCTCTCCGAGGCGGCGAACGCGGCGCTCTACGGCCCCTGCGCGCGCCCCCACGGCCACAACTACTACGTCGAGGTGACCGTGGCCGGCCGGCCGGACCCGGTGACGGGCATGGCGGTGGACCTGGCGGCGCTCGACGCCGCGGTGGAGGGCGCCGTGATCTCCCGCGTGGACCACCGGACGCTCGAGGCCGTGCCGGAGCTGGCCGGCGTGATCACCACCGGCGAGGGCCTGGCGCGCGCGTTCTGGCGGCTGCTCGCGCCGGCGGTCCCCGCGGGCGCGCTCCGGCGCGTGGGCGTCGTCGAGACGGCCAAGAACCGCTTCGAGTACGAGGGCGGAGCCCGATGATCGCCAAGCTGATCGCCGAGCTCCTGAAGGAGCTGGGCGAGGATCCCCACCGCGAGGGGCTCGTGAAGACGCCGGAGCGCGTCGCGCAGGCGTTCCGCTACCTCACGTCGGGGTACGCGCAGGACGTGAAGGACGTCCTGAACGACGCCCTCTTCGTCGAGGACTACGACGAGATGGTGATCGTGAAGGACATCGACTTCTTCTCGCTGTGCGTGCCGAGCAAGCAGATCGTCAACGCGGTCGGCGGCGCCAGGCCCGCGCGGCTCGTCAGACCCGGGGACCGGCTGTGGACGCTCGATCAGGGCTACCTCAAGGAAACGACGGTGACGATGGTCACGTCGCGGAAGACGCGGGAGATCGTCGAGGTCGAGACGACCGGCGGACGCTTCCGCGTGACTTCGGACCATCCCGTGATGACCGAGTCGGGGTGGGTGGAAGCCCAGCGCCTGGAACCGGGAACGAACGTGGAATGGATCAACCCCAAGACGCTCTGCCGGAAGCCGTACCATCCGCAGCCGGGCTATGCGCTCGGCTACGTCCTCGGGGCCGTTGCCGCAGACGGAAGCATCCAAGATGGCCGCCGCATCGCGCTCATCGTGAAGGACGAGACCTTTGCGCGGAAGTACCGCGCGATGCTCACGGAAGCCTTCCCGGGCTCTGCGTCCCAGATCGAATCAATCACTGTGCCGTCAGGTCTTCTGCGGAAAGACGTATTGATGTTCCGTGTGCGCATCGTTTCGCGGGCTATCGCCGGGAAGCTGTGTCGCTGGCTCGGTGTGTCGGAGGAGGGCTCGAAGAGCAAGACGAAATCCTTCGTGTTCCCGCGGGTCGTCACCTCGTCACGGAAGATGATGCAGGGGTTCCTCGACGGATACTGCGACGGCGACGGCGAAGAAATGCGGCGCGGCACCCGACGGCTCTGTAGCTCGAACCAGAGCTTCCTGCAGGAGCTCGGCGAGTACCTGGAGGCGCCGGTGGGCGCCCATCGCCGTGGGGTCGGCAGAATTTACGTTTCTGACCGCTGGCACCAACCGGGCTGGCATGGCAGGCACGGGTTCCGACAGGAGAGCGAGTTCTATGTCCCGGTCGACGGCACCTATGCGACTGTCGTGGAGGTCCGCCGGCTCGCGGAAGCGAAGAAGCCGCACACGGTCTATAGCTTCAAGTGTGAGCCGTACCCTACGTTCCTCATCGCCGGACATCTCAGCCATAATTGTGAGCATCACCTCCTCCCATTCATCGGCAAGGCGCACGTCGCGTACATGCCGAGGCGGAAGATCGTCGGGCTCTCGAAGATCCCGCGGCTCGTCGAGATGTTCAGCCGGCGGCTCCAGGTGCAGGAGCGGCTCACCACGCAGATCGCCACGACGCTCGACGAGGCGCTCCAGCCGCGCGGCGTCGCGGTCGTCATGGAGGCGATCCATCTCTGCATGCTGATGCGCGGGGTGGAGAAGCAGAACTCGAAGGCCGTGACCTCGGCGATGCTCGGGGCGTTCCGCGACCGACCCGAGACGCGCGCGGAGTTCATGGAGCTGATCAAGGCCGGCCGGGGGCTCCAGATATGAGCGCGGCGCTCGCCGGGCAGGTCGCGCTGGTCACGGGCGCCGGGCGCGGCATCGGGCGTGCGGTCGCCGGCGCGTTCGCGGCGGAGGGCGCCGCGGTCGTGCTCGCGGCGCGCTCGCGGCAGGACCTCGCAGCGGTCGCCGCCGACATCCGCGCGCGCGGCGCGCGGGCGCTCGCGGTCCCGACCGACGTGACGCAGGACGCGGCCGTCGAGGCGCTCGTGGAGGAGGCCGTCGCCGAGCTGGGGCGGCTCGACGTGCTCGTGACGGCGGCGGGCACGGCGTCGTTCGGTCCCGTCGCGGGCGCCAAGCCCGCGGACTGGGACGCGATGCTGGCCCTGAACCTCCGGGCCGTGATGGTGTGCTGTCGGGCGGTGCTCCCGGTCATGCTCCGCCAGCGCCGCGGCACGATCCTGAACGTGGGCTCGGTCGCCGCCGAGCGGCCCATCGCGGGCGCGGCGGCGTACGCGGCGACCAAGGCGGCCGTCGCGGCCTTCGGCCGTGTGCTCGCCGAGGAGCTGCGCGGCGAGGGGGTGCGGGTCGGCCTGCTCGTCGCCGGCGCCGTGGACACGCCGCTCTGGGACGCGATCCCGGGCGCGCCGGACCGGAGCCGCATGCTCCGCGCCGAGGACGTGGCGCGCGCCGCGGTGCTGATGGCCGCGCTCCCGCCCGGGGCGAGTCTCGAGGCGCTGACCCTCCTGCCCGCGGGCGGGATCCTGTGATACGATTGCCTCAGTGGACCGCACGAGAGAAAACTCCCGTCAATCCGGAGGGTTCGAAGATATGGTGACGATGACCGAGACCGCCGCGAAGAAGATCACCGAGCTCCGGCTCGAGGAGGGCAAGCCCGAGTGGGGGCTTCGGGTCCGTCTGGTCGGCGGTGGCTGCTCCGGCATGTCCTACGAGCTCGGCTGGGAGGAGCAGGAAGCGCCGGGCGACACCGTCGTCGAGGGGCCGCAGGGCATCCGGGTCTTCATCGACCAGCACAGCGCGCAGTACGTCGCCGGCAGCGAGATCGACTACGTCGACAACACGATGCTGGGCGCCGGCTTCGCGATCAAGAACCCGAACGTGAAGTCGAGCTGCGGCTGCGGCCAGTCGCACCGCTTCTAGCCCCGTCCCCCGCCGTGCGCGTCCGGGTCCGCCTCTTCGCCCGGTACCGTGAAGCCGCGGGGCGGGAGCAGCTGGACGTCGAGATTCCGGAGGGCGGGACCGTGGAGTCGGCGTGGGCGGCGGTCACGAGCCGTCACCCCGAGCTCTCGCGGTTCCGCCCCTTTACGCTCTTCGCCGTCGGCCACGAGTACGTCCCGCCCGAGCACCCGCTCCACCCCGACGACGAGCTCTGCCTCTTCCCGCCCGTGAGCGGCGGCCGCGGTCCCGATGTCTACCGCGTCGTCGAGACGCCGCTGTCGGCGGACGCGATCGCCGCGGCCGTGGACGACCCGGCGGCCGGCGGGCTCGTGATCTTCTCGGGCGTCGTGCGCAACGAGACGGGCGGCCGGCCGGTCAAGTTCCTCGAGTACGAGGCCCACGCGCCGATGGCGGAGGCGAAGCTCCGCGAGATCGGCGCGGCCCTGCGCGCCCGCTGGCCCGGCGTCGTGCGCGTCGCGATGCTCCACCGCGTCGGGCGCCTCGAGATCGGCGAGGCCTCGGTGCTGATCGCCGTCGCCGCCGCGCACCGGGCCGAGGCGTTCGCGGCGTGCCGCTACGCGATCGACGCGCTGAAGGCGAGCGTCCCGGTCTGGAAGAAGGAGCACTTCGAGGACGGCGAGGTCTGGGTGGGCCGGGAGGGCGGCTGAGCGCGTGTCGTTCCTCCGCCGGGTCGAGCGCACGATTCGCCGCCACGCGATGCTCGCGGGCGGCGAAGCCGTCCTGGCCGCCGTGTCGGGCGGCGCCGACTCCGTCGCGCTGCTCCACGCCCTCGTGGCCCTGGCGCCCGCGTGGCGCCTGCGTCTCTCGGTCCTCCACGTCGACCACGGTCTCCGCCCCGACGCCGCGCGCGACGCCGAGTTCGTCCGCGCGCTGGGCGCGCGCCTCGGCGTGCCGGTGGAGGTCGCGCGGGTCGCCGTGAGCCCGCGCGGCTCGCTGGAGGCCGCGGCGCGGGCGGCGCGCTACGCGGCGCTCGCCGCCGCCGCCGACCGCGTCGGCGCCGCGCGCATCGCGCTCGGCCACACCGCGGACGACCAGGCGGAGACCGTGCTGATGCGCCTGCTCGAGGGCGCCGGCGTGCGCGGGCTCGCCGGGATCCCGCCGGTGCGCGGGCGGTTCGTGCGCCCGCTCATCGAGCGCCGCCGCGCCGAGGTCGTGGCCGAGCTCGGGCGCACGGGTCTCGCGTGGGTCGAGGACCCCACGAACGCGGACCCACGGTTCCTCCGCAACCGCGTCCGCCACGAGCTCCTGCCGCTGCTCGCGCGGGCCGTCGATTCCGACGTCGCCGCCGCGCTCGCCCGCGTCGCGGCGCTCGCGCGCGGCACGATCGACGCGCTCGACCGCGTCGCGGCAGCCGAGCTCGATCGCCGGGCCGAGCGCGGCGCGGGCGCCCTGACGCTCCCCGTCGCGGCGCTCGCCGCGCTGCCGCCGCCGGTCGCTGCGGAGGTGCTGCGCCGCGCCGCCGTCGAGCTGGGGGGCGGGGCGCCGCTCCGCGCGTCGGCGCACCGCGGCCTCGCGCGGGCGCTCGCGAGCCCGCCGCCCCGGCGGGCGCTCAGGCTCGGCGGGATCAGCGTCGAGGTCAGCGGGCCGCGCCTGCGCCTCGCCGCCGCGCCGGCGCCGCCGCTGGCGCCGCGCGCGCTCGCCGTCCCCGGGCGCCTCGCGCTGCCCGAGATCGGCGGGACGCTCGAGGCGCGCCTGGCCGACGCCCGCGGCTACCTGCTCCCGCGCACCGGCGACCGCGTGGCCTTCGACGCCGACCAGGTGCCCGGCACGCTCAGCGTGCGCTGCCGCCGGGCGGGCGACCGCTTCACGCCGTTCGGAAGCGGCGAGCGCCGGCTCAAGACGTTCCTCATCGACGCCAAGGTGCCCCGCTGGGAGCGCGACCGGGTGCCGATCGTCGAGGCCGCGGGGGCGATCCTCTGGGTCGGCGGGCTCCGGCGCGGCGCGCCCGCGCCCGTCACGGTGGCGACCCGGCGGGTCCTCGAGTTAGCGCTGAATCCGCCGGCCCGCCCGCGCTAGAATACGTCGACCGCGAGGCCATGAGAGCGCTCTTCCCCGTCCTGCTGGTCCTGGTGTCCGCCGTGCCGGCGTGGGCGGGAGAGCGCCCGGCCAAGCGCCCCCCCGCGCCGCCCGCGCTCCTCCACGCCCTGGAGGACGCCTTCACCGCGATCGCCGACCAGGTGACGCCCGCGGTCGTGAACGTCGGCGCCGTCCCCAAGCGCACGACCGCCGGGCCGCACGGCGAGTCGCCCGAGCGGTTCCGCGAGTTCTTCGGCGAGGAGTTCTACGAGCGCTACTTCAAGCGGCGCCCGCCCGGCGAAGCCCGGGCGAGCGGCTCCGGCGTCATCGTGG
The DNA here is from genome assembly GCA_001790205.1 of Candidatus Rokubacteria bacterium GWA2_73_35. GTDB lineage: Bacteria > Methylomirabilota > Methylomirabilia > Rokubacteriales > CSP1-6 > GWA2-73-35. The sequence goes on from MGBU01000214.1 coordinate 9,098, forward strand.
ATCCGAACGGATACATCTTGACGAACAACCACGTGATCGAGAACGCTGACGAGATCATGGTGCGCCTCTCGGACTCGCGGAAGTTCCCGGCGCGGCTGATCGGCCACGACCCGAAGACGGACCTCGCCGTGCTCAAGATCGAGGCCGCCGGGCCGCTCCCCGTGGCGAAGCTCGGCGACTCCGACCGGCTCCGCGTCGGCCAGTGGGCGATCGCCATCGGCAACCCGTTCGGGCTCGACCGGACCGTCACCGTGGGGATCATCTCGGCGACGGCCCGCACCCACGTCGGCGTCGCCACGTACGAGAACTTCATCCAGACCGACGCGTCCATCAACCCGGGCAACTCGGGCGGCCCGCTCCTCGGCCTCGACGGCCGCGTCATCGGCATCAACACCGCGATCGTCGCCTCGGGGCAGGGCATCGGGTTCTCGATTCCGATCAACCAGGCCAAGGAGGTCATGCGCCAGCTCATCGCGCAGGGCCGCGTGGTCCGCGGCTGGCTCGGCGTCGTCATCCAGGACGTGACCGACGAGCTCGCGCAGACCTTCGGCGTGCGCGAGCGTCAGGGCGTGCTCGTGGCCGACGTGATGCGGGGCGGGCCGGCGGAGGCGGCGGGGCTCCGGCCGGGCGACGTCGTGGTCGAGCTGGGCGGCGCGAGCATCCGCGAGGTGCCCGAGCTGCAGCGGCGCGTCGCCGCGGTCGCGCCCGGCCAGACCGTGGCGCTCACGATCGTGCGCGACCGCCGGCGGGTGCCGGTGGCGGTCAGGGTCGGCGAGATGCCGGCCGAGGAGCCCGCGCGGGCGGCGGCGCGCGGCGCGGAGGACTTCGGCCTGACCGTCGAGGCGCTCCCCGGCGCGCAGGCGCTCCGGCTCGAGCTGCCGGCGGGCGGCGTCGTGGTCACCGGCGTGGCGCCGGGCGGCGCCGGCGAGAAGGCCGGCCTGCGGCGCGGCGACGTGATCGTCGAGCTGGACCGGCGGCCGGTCGGGGACCCACCGACGTTCTACCGCGCCCTCGGCGCGCTCCGGCCGGGCGAGTCGACCCTCCTCTACCTCCACCGCCCGGGTGGCAGCGGCAAGAACGAATACGTCGTGCTCGAGCGCGGGGGCCGGCCGTGACCGACGACCGCGGCAAGGTCGCCCAGCGCGGGACGGTGCTCGTCGTGGACGACGAGGCCGGCGTCCGCGCCTCCGTGCGGGCGATCCTCGAGGAAACCTGCGACGTCCTCGAGGCGGAGGACGGCACGCGGGCCCTCGAGGTGATCGGCGCCCACGAGGTGGACCTCGTCATGCTCGACCAGCGCATGCCGGGCGAGGCGGGGATCGACGTGCTCCCGCGGATCAAGGCCGTCGATCC
>MGBU01000215.1 GCA_001790205.1 Candidatus Rokubacteria bacterium GWA2_73_35
GCTTCGGCCCTTCTCTACGGGAATGTCAGCCGGCCGCGCTGCGATGACAACGATCCCGAGCAGACCACTGCCAAAGACCATGAGCCCGAACAGCCGGCGAGGCCGTCGTTCTCTCGCCCGGTGAACTGGAACGGATTCGCGATGGTCGGATTGGTCGCCGTCGTCCTCCCGAAGGGCTCGTACGTGTACTCTGTGACGGTGGTGCCTGCAGGGTCGGTCAGCGCGAGCGTGCTGCCGAGGGGGTCGGCGGTCGAGAAGAAGGTGCTGTCGCCGGTCGTGAGGCCGAGCAGCTCATCGATGGCGAGCGACCGGAGATAGCTCGTCGTCGCTTCGGGTGTGAGCTGCTGGACGATGTTGAGGTCGTCGTAGAGGAACTGGGTCGACACGCCATTCACGGTCTTGGCGAGCCGGCGGCCGAAGGCGTAGGCGAAGCTCGCCAGGGTTCCGGGTTGCTCCACGGCGATCAGCCGATCGCGGGCGTCCCAGGTGAAAGTGGTCGTCCCGGTCGGGTCGGTGAGGGTCGTGAGGTTGCCGTTGGGGTCGAAGGCCATCGCCTGGTCGCCGAAGGCGAGCTGGCGGTTGGCGGCGTCGTAGGTCGCGCTGGCCACGGGGTCCGGGAGCAGGGTGCGGGCGAAGCTCCCGCCCACCTGGGTGCGGTTGCCCGCCGGGTCGTACTGGTAGGTCAAGTCGCCCGCCACGCCCGTCGCGTTGCGGTAGATCAACGCCGTGAGCCGTGAGGCGAGATCGTACTGGTACTCGGTGCTGACCCCGTTGGGCAGGGTCAGGCGAGTGCGACGGCCAGCGTCGTCGTACTGTAGGGTCACGAGCTGAGTGTCCCGCAGGATCTGGGTCAGCCGAGAGTTCGCGTCGTAGGTGTACGTCGTCGGCAGGACCCCGGGGACGTCGAGCCGGGTCCGCCGGCCGAGGGCGTCGTACTGGTAGTTGACCGTCCCGAGCCCAGTCGCCTGGGCCAGGAGCCGGTCCAGGACATCGTAGCTGTTGGTCAGCGTCCCACCGATCGAATCGTCGATGCGGACCAGCCGGCCGGCGGCGTCGTAGGCGAAGCTCGTCCCCAAGCCGTCGGCGTAGCTCGAGGTGGTGAGGCGATTCAGCGCATTGTAGGTGAACGCGCTCACTTGGCCCTTGCGGTCGGTGCGCTGGGTGAGGTTCCCGGCGGGATCGTAGCCGAAGCTCTCGCCAGCGCCGAGGGGGTCGGTGCGGGTCGCCAGCCGGTCCATCAGGTCGTAGGTGTGGCTGGTCGCATTGCCCCGGGCATCGGTCACCGTCAGGAGGTTCCCGTTGGGATCATAGCCGAAGCCGGTGACGCCGCCGAGCGCGTCGGTGAGGCTGGTGAGGCGGTTCAGGGGGTCGTAGGCGAAGCTGGTTGCCCAGCCGCGGGGATCGGTCTGTGCGATGAGGCGAGAAACCGTGTCATACGTCCGCTGGGTGGTGTTGCCGAGGGGGTCGGCGACAGTCGCCAGATTGCCCTGGCTGTCGTAGGTGAAGGTCGTGATGTTCCCGAGGGGATCGGTCGTGGTGAGCGGCTGGCCGAAGGCGTTGTAGGTGAGGGTCGTGGTCTTGCCCAGGGGATCGGTAATGGAGGTCAGGTTCCCCTGGGCGTCGTAGGCGAACTGGGTGACCTGGCCGAGCGGATCGGTCACGCTGCTCAGCAGATTGAACACCGGCTCGTAGGTGAAGCTCCGGACGTTCCCCGTTGGGTCGGTGACGCTCGTCACGTTGCCCTGGGCGTCGTAGGCGAAGCGTGTGGTGCGTCCGAGCGGATCGGAGGTCGCGACTAGGAGATTGGAGCCCGGCGCGTACTCGTTGGTCGTCGTCTGGCCGAGCGCGTCGGTGGTGGACAGCGTGAACCCCTGGCTGTTGAACCGGGAGGTCGTCGGGTTCCCCCGAGGGTCGGTCACCGTGGTCTGGGTGACGAGATTGCCAGTCAGCGCGTAATCGAGGGTCCAGACCGCGCCATCGGCCTGGGTCTGGCGGATCACCCGGCCGGTCACGGGGTCGTAGTCGTTGGTGATGAAGGTGATCCCTCGCGGGTCCGTGATGCTCACGATGCGGTGGCTCTGGTCGTAGGCGTAGCGGGTGACGCCGCCGGCCGGGTCGGTCACCGTCTCGAGCCGCCCTTCGGCGTCGTAGGTGTACTGGACCACCCGGCCGATCGGGTCGGTGACCGTTGTGATCCGCTCCTGGGCGTCGTAGGTCAGGGTGAGGCGGCGGCCGGCGGGCTCGGTGAGCTGGAGGATCTTGGGGTTGGCGAAGGGCTGCAGGACGCGGCTGATCGTCAGGGTATTGCCGGCGCGGTCGGTGATGGCGACCAGGGCGGCCTCGTTGATGAAGCCGGGCACGCGCTGGAAGCGGTGGACGGTGCCGTCCTTGAACCGGAGCTGCCAGTCGAAGAAGCCGGGGCGCGCGGTCAGCCGGGCGCCCTGGAGGGCGGGCTCCTCCGGATTCGTCCACTGCCCGGGGGCGGTCTGGACGAAGCGCGAGAAGCTCTGGTTGGGCAGGACGAGGCTCAGGACGCCGGCGGTGTCGTTGATGCGGGCGTCGTAGGTGTCGAGGCTCCAGCCGCGGCCCAGGGGCCCGCTCGCGGCCATGCTGCTGCCGTAGCGGCGCTGGAGGGCGAGCGGCAGGCGGCCCGGGAGCAGGAGATCGGTCGTGCGGACGGTGAAGCGGCCGGTGACGAGATCGACGGGCTCGCCGCCGGTGAGATGGCGGTCGCGGAGGACCTCGGCGGTGGGGACGCGGTCCACGGTGCCGTGCCAGGCGAAGCGGGGGAGGCCGAAGCCCGGGTCACTGACGATCTGGGTGCCGTCGGCGGTCACGGTCCCCGTGCCCCAGGTCTGCCACTGCCCCGCGGCCAGATCGAAGAACCAGAGGTCGGCGACCGCGCCCGGGGGCGCCTGGGTGAGGTTCGGGAAGGTGATGGGCAAGGGCTGGGAGGGCACGGCGCCGCCGGGCTGGATGGTGAAGAGCATCGGCGGGGTCATCCCCACCGGGAACGGCATCGGGCTCCGGTCCACGGGCACCGGGGTGATCGTGATCTGACTGACGGGGTTGCCGTCGGGGCCGGTGATCTTCGTGCCCTGCGGGATCGTCACGACCACGCCGGGGATCACGGGCGTCGTCGCCTGGACCTCCGTGGTCGTGAAGCCGCCGGCGTCGAGCGGCAGGGTGACGGGGTGCGCGGTGTCGAGCAAAAGTTCGCTACTTGGCGCCGTCCGGAAATTGGTGAGCAATTTGCTTCACGCCCGACGCCTCGGGCCGGGCGACCGCGCCGAGGGGGCCCGTCAGGGCCGGGCGGAGGGCGGGTGTCGGGCGCTCAGAGCGCTCGCGACCGTGCTTGCCGCGAAGAGCAGGAGCGCCGCCACGTTCAGCACGCCCCCCCATCGGCGCCCCGGCGTCCAGCCGAGGAGGTCGCCGGCCACGCGCAGGGCGAGCGTCGCGTGGAGCAGGACCAGGTGGGCGTAGAAGGCCCGCCGGAAGCCGACCGTGATGCCCAGCACCGCCGGCAGGATGATCGGCGCGTGGCCGAAGATCATGGCGAAGACGAAGCCGAGGAAGAGCGCGTGGAGCATCGCGTCGTACGGCCCGCCGGCCGCGACGCCGCCGTAGACGAGCGCGAGGAGCCCGCCGGCGCCGAGCCACGCGTAGCCCGAGAGCAGGCACACGGCGATGAACCGCGTGAGGCCGTGCTGGCGGACCGTCCGGCGCGCGATGTCGTGGCGGACGAGCCAGAGGCTGAGCGCGAGGAGCGCGGCGCCGACGGTGCGGACGCCCGCGTCGAAGTCGGCCGCCGTGAGCGCGAGGCCCGCGAGGAGCAGGACGACGGCGCCGAGGAACGCCGCCCGGGCCGCGGCGGGGACCTGCACGACGCGCGAGAGCTCGAGCCGCTCGCCCGCGATCGTGAGCACCAGGAACGCGGCCCACCAGAGCGCCACGCGGAAGGGAGGCCAGCCCGCAAGCCAGAGGACCTGCCCCCCGAGCCAGGCGACCGCGCCGAGCGCCATCACCACCGTGAACGAGGCGGTCTGGCGGCGCAGGACGGCGGCGAAGACCAACACGAGCGCGAGGCTGCCGGCCGTGGTCAAGAGCGGGCCGCTCCCCGCCGGCGAGCCGGCCAGGAGGGCGAGCGCGCCGAGCCCGCTGGTGAGCGGCGCCAGGTAGGCCCAGGCGCGGCCCAGCGCGACGGCCCGCTCCATCCCGATCACCGTCCCGAGAAACCCGGCGACCATGAGGGGGCCGTGGAACGCCGCCACGGGAGTCGGGGGGGCGGGCAGCTCCCAGCCCAGGCGGAGGAGCCCGCCCCAGAGCGCCGCCAGCAGGGCGAGCATCCCCGGCAGGAGCAGCGGCAGGCGCGCCCCCCGCCCGCGTCGCGCCGGCTCGGGCGGGCTCACGGCGGCTGGCCGAGCCGCCTCCGGGCGGCATCCGACATCATGGACGGCTGCCACGGCGGCTCCCACACCAGCTCCACGGCAACCGAGGTCACGCCCGGGACGGCTTGGCGGATCGCGGCCTCGGCCTCGGTGGCCAGGGACTCGCCGAGCGGGCAGGCCGGCGACGTCATCGTCATCGCCACGCGGACGGCGCCCCCCCGGACCTCGACCGAGTAGACCAGCCCGAGCGCGACGACGTCGATCCCGAGCTCGGGATCGAGCACGAGCCCGAGCGCCTCGCCGACCTGCTCCGGCGTCACCGCCACGCGCGCCTCCTCCTGCCGGGGTGGGGGCTCCCCGGCCCCCCCAGTGTGGACTCCAGGCGGGGGGACCCCCCAGGGCTTACCACGTCCCACCCCGCCCGGACAGGCCCGCGAGAGCCCGGGAGCGGCGGCCCGGGCCCGTATGACCCACGTCATAGGAGCCGCCCGGCGCGGCCTTGTAGCGTGTGTTCACGATCTCGAAACGCGCGAACACACGGAGGGCGCCCTCATGACTGACAAGCGCGACGACGAGTCCCGGCCGCCGCTGATGCAGGTGCTGTTCGACAACATCTTCCTCCTGCTCCTGATCGGCATCGTCGTCCCGGTCGTCTTCTACACCATCTGGGGGCTGCTCGAGATCGCGAGCATCCCCGTCGCGAAGTAGGGGGGCGCCATGAGCATCCAGCCGCTGCAGGGCGTGTGGTGGAAGAAGGTCGAGCCGGCCGAGAAGCTCTGGATCGGCGTCGCGCTCGCGTGGAGCCTGGTCCTCTCCGCGATGATGCCGCTCTGGGCCTTCACGGGCAAGCAGAACCCCTCCTTCGAGACGTACCGCACGACCAACGTGGAGTTCCAGCGGAAGGTCGACGCCTACGTGGAGAAGAACAAGGTCGGCGAGGACAAGGGCATGCCCGTCGTCGCCGCCAAGCCCGGCGAGGACGTCTACATGCTCGGCCGGATGTGGTCCTGGTACCCGGTCCTCAAGTTCAAGAAGGGCGAGACCTACCGGCTGCACCTGTCCTCGACGGATCTCGTCCACGGCTTCTCGCTCTTCCCGCTGAACCTGAACTTCATGGTGCTTCCGGGCTACGAGTACGTGCTGACGGTGACCCCCACGGAGTCGGGCGACGTGTTCGTCGTGTGCAACGAGTTCTGCGGCATCGGCCATCACACGATGGTCGGCAAGATCATCGTCGAGTAGGAGGCGCGCAATGGACGCGACGACCTTTCGGACCTGCGCCCACACGGGGCTCAGGGTGCACCTGACGGCCGAGCGACTCATCAAGGCGCACGCCGTCGCCGGCGTGCTCGCGATCCTCTTCGGCGGCATCGCGGCCCTAGGCGTGCTGCTCACCCGCTGGCCCGCGGTGCACCTGCTCGAGCCGGCGATGTACTACCGGGCCCTCACGTTCCACGGCATCAACATGCTGATCTTCTGGGTCATCTTCTTCGAGGTCGCGATCCTGTACTTCGCGGCGCCGGTCGTGCTCGGCAGCCGCGTCGCCTGGCCGCGCGTCGGCTGGGCCGGCTTCGTCCTGATGGTCGCGGGCTCGCTCCTGATCGATGTCGCGATCCTCCGGGGCGGCGCCGACGTGCTGTTCACCTCCTACGTCCCGCTCCGCGCGGTCTCGTACTTCTACCTCGGCTGGATCCTCTTCGCGGTCGGCGCGCTCATCGGCGTGCTCAACTTCTTCGCGACGCTGGTGGTGGCCAAGGCCGAGCGGACCTACCAGGGCTCGATCCCGCTCGTCACGTTCGGCGCCGCGACCGCCGCGATCATCGCGGTCGTCACGCTCGCGCACGGCGCCATCATCTACATCCCGACCTGGCTCTGGTCGCTCGGCGTCATCCAGAACCTCGACGCGGGCATGTACCGGCTCGTCTGGTGGGGGCTCGGCCACCCGTCGCAGCAGATCAACGTCTCGGCGATGGTGGCCGTGTGGTACCTGCTCGCCACGCTCACCGTTGGGGCCACGCCGATCAACGAGAAGGTGAGCCGCTGGGCGTTCGTCCTCTACATCCTGTTCATCAACCTCGCCTCGGCGCACCACCTCCTGGTGGACCCGCAGGTGTCGCCCGCGTGGAAGATGTGGAACACCTCCTACGGCATGTACCTCGCGGTGCTCGCCTCGATGATCCACGGCATGACGGTGCCGGCCTCGGTCGAGGTCGCGCAGCGGCGCCACGGGCTCGGCAAGGGCCTGTTCCAGTGGCTGACCAAGGCGCCCTGGGGGAACCCGAGCTTCGCCGCGCTGATGCTCTCGCTCGTGCTGTTCGGCTTCATGGGCGGGATCACGGGCGTCACGTTCGGCGCCGAGCAGGTGAACATCATCTCGCACAACACGCTCCGGATCCCGGGCCACTTCCACTCGACGGTGGTGGCCGGCACGACGCTCGCGTTCATGGGGCTCACCTACTACGTCGTGCCGCTCATCTGGCGCCGGCGCATCGTCGCGCCGAAGCTGGCGCTGCTCCAGGTCTACGCGTTCGGTATCGGCGTCGCGATCTTCGCCGCCGGCATGACGACGGCGGGCTCCTACGCGGTGCCGCGGCGCCACTGGGACGTGCAGTTCGCCGGGGCCCAGTTCGTGCCGCCGGTCGAGGCCGCGGCGTACGTGTTCCTCGGCATCATGGGGCTCGGCGGCCTGCTCGCCGTGCTCGGCGGCGCGCTCTACGTCGGGATCACGGTCCTGTCGGTCTTCTTCGGCCAGCGGATCCCCGACCAGCCGGGTCAGATCAAGCTCGCCTCGATCCCGGCGGAAACCCGCCACACGCCGATCTCCGGCACGCTGGTGCTGGTCTTCGTCTTCCTGGCGGCGTTCGTCATCTACTACTTCCTCAACTGGAAGTGGCTCGCGGCGATCTGGTACGTGCGATGATCGCACGCACCTCCGGGCACCAGGCCGTCACCCCGGGCGCCAGCCCGAAGGTCCTGTCCGGCTCGGGCACCCCGTCCGTGCTCGCGGAACATATCCCCCAGTGGGGCCCTTCCGCTGCGCGCGGTCGGGATGCCCTCGCCCGCCACCCCCGGGCTGGCGCCCGGGGTGACGGCCTGGTGCCCGGGGCGACGCGGAGGCTGCTGACCGCGTGGCTCGGGCTCGGGCTCGCCTCGCTCGTCCTGGCCGGCGTCTTCGCGATCCTGGTCGCATTCGCGCGCACGCCGGCGGTCGAGCTGCTCGGCGCCCGCGCGAACCTCTTCCACCTCGCGCTGGTCTCGCACGTGACGTTCTCGCTGACGATCTGGTTCGCCGCCTTCGCGGGCGCGCTGTGGACCTACGCCGCCTGGCGCTCCAACTACCGGCTCCACGCGGCCGCGTCCTGGACCGGGTGGGCCGCCGTGACGGCCGGCGCCGCGCTGATCGCGGTGCCCGCCCTCACCGCGTCCGGCACGCCCTACCTGAACGACTACGTCCCGGTGATCGACCACCCGCTGTTCTGGGCGGGGCTCGCGGCCGCCCTCGTCGGCATCGCCCTGCAGGCGCTCGCGTATCTCGTCGCCTGGGCCCGCGGCCGCCGCGGGGCCGAGCCGCTCGAGGCGACGGGCGCGGCGGTCGCGGCGCTCGCGATGGTCCTCGCGGTCGCGACGCTCGCGCTGACCTGGGCGCGCCTCCACGACGGCGGGCCGTACGCCTGGCAGCTCCGGGCGCTGTTCTGGGGCGCGGGCCACCTCCTCCAGTTCGCGCACACGGCGGGGATGCTGGCGGTGTGGGCGATCGCGGGCGCGATCGCCCTCGGCACCCCCTCCGAGCCCGTGATCGGGCGTGGCGCGATGCGGCTGTTCGTGCCGTTCATGCTCGCCGGGGCGGTCGTCTACCTCGTCTGGCCGCCGGAGACGCTGCTGATCAACCGCGTCGTCACCTGGATCACCTTCGCGGGCCTCGGCGGCCCGACCCTGGCGCTCGCGCTCCTGACGCTCGCGGCCGTCCTGCGCGCGCGCCGGCGCCTCGGCGCGCTGCCCTGGTCGAGCCCGCTCTTCGCCGGCACGGCGCTCAGCCTGGTTCTGTTCGTGCTGGGCGGCGTCATGGGCGTCGTCGGTTTCCGGCAGGACACGCGGGTGCCCGCCCACTACCACGGCATGGTCGGCGCCGTGACGCTCGCCTACATGGGCCTCACGCCCGCGCTCCTCGAGCTGACGGGCCGCCGGCCCTGGAGGCCGTGGCTCACGAAGCTGCAGCCCTACCTCTACGGGCTCGGGCTCCTCGGCATCATGCTCGGGCTCTACTGGGCGGGGGGGCGGGGCGCCCCGCGCAAGACCCTCGGGTTCTCGTGGGCGGACGCGCAGGCGCTCGCGGCCATGAACCTCATGGGGCTGGGCTCACTGCTCGCGATCGCCGGCGGGCTCGCGTTCGTCGTCAACATCGGCTGGCCGCTCGTCCGCGGGGCAGGGAGGTGCACATGCTCTCCGCCTACGTCGAGTCGCTGAAGCTCCGCGTCGGAACCTTCATCGGGATGGCCGCGGTCCTGGGCTACCTGGCCACCGTGCGGCGCGCGCCCGTGCCCGGCGACCTCCTCCTCCTGTTCCTCACGGTGGTGGCGGCCGCCGCGGGCGCCGGCGCGCTCAACCACTATCTCGACCGCGACCTCGACCGCCTGATGCGCCGCACGGCGCGCCGGCCGCTCGCGTCGGGCCGCATCGCGCACCCGTGGCACGTGGTCGCGCTCGGCATTGGGCTGATCGCGATGGCGGTCGCGGTCGCCCTGTGGGCGCTCCACCCGCTCGTGGCGCTGCACGTCTTCCTCGGCGCGTTCACGTACGTCGTCGTCTACACGGTCTGGCTCAAGCGCCGCTCCTGGCTCAACGTCGTGGTCGGCGGGCTGGCGGGGAGCTTCGCGGTGCTCGGCGGCGGCTCGCTCGCGCGCCCGGAGCTCTGCCTGCCCCCGGTGATCTTCGCGGCGGTCCTCTTCTTCTGGAGCCCGACCCACTTCTGGTCGCTCGCCATCGCCTACAAGGACGAGTACGCGGGCGCGCGCATCCCGATGCTGCCGGCGGTGAAGGGCGCGGCCCACGCCGCGCGCTCGGTCGTCGTCAACACGCTCGGCCTCGTGGCGACGGCCGCGCTGCCCGTGCTCCTCGGCCTGCTCGGGCCGGCGTACGCCGTGGCGGTCGGGCTCGCGAGCGTCTACCTCCTCGCGCGCACCCTGCAGCTCGCCGCGCGGCCGTCCGAGCGGCGCCTGGCCCTCCACGCGTTCCACGCCTCGAACGCCTGGCTGCTGCTGGTGTTCCTCGGCGTCGTGGCCGACGTGCTCGGGGGGTGGCGATGACCCGGTGGCTGCGCCATCCGCTGTTCGCGCCGGTGCTGGTCCTCGCGGCGCTGGGCTGGGGGACCGCGCTCAGCGTGTTCCTGCTCGTGGGCCCGGACCTCGGCGGGTGGGCGCGCGGGGTGCTCGCGTACTGCTTCGGCTGGGACATGACCACCCGCGCCTACCGGCTCGACGCCGTGCTGCTCGTGACGCTCGAGCCGCCCCTGTTCGCGCTGGTCGTCGGCCTCTTCTACGCGGACGAGCTGCGCGCCTTCGGCCGGCGCCCGGGCGGCCGCGTCGTCGGGGGCGCGGCGCTCGTCGGCTTCGCG
>MGBU01000216.1 GCA_001790205.1 Candidatus Rokubacteria bacterium GWA2_73_35
CGTATAGCGCCCGGTCGGCCGCGGCAATCAGATCGTCGGCGGAGGTCCCGTCGTCGGGCAGGCAGGCGACGCCGAGGCTCACCGTGACCCGCCCGTGTCCGAAGGCGTGCTGCTCGACGACGGCGCGGATCCGCTCGCCGTAGGTGAGCGCGCCGGCCTTGCTCGTGTTCACGAGGATGATCGCGAACTCGTCGCCGCCGTAGCGGGTCACCACGCTGAAGCTCCGCGAGTGCTTGAGCAGGAGCCGCGCGACGCCGCGCAGGGCCTCGTCGCCCGTCCGGTGCCCGAACCGGTCGTTGACGTCCTTGAAGTGGTCCAGGTCCGCCAGGGCGAGGGCGAGGGGCTCGTCGAAGCGCGTGTGGCGCTTGAACTCCTCCTCCATCCGGACCATGAAGTAGCGCCGGTTGTAGACGTCGGTGAGGGCGTCCTTGAACGACAGGTCCTCGAGGCGGGCGCCGCGGATCGCAACCGCCGCCTGGGAGGCGAGGGAGCGGATGAGCCCCTCGTACTGGGCGTCGAACGGCACGATCGCCCCGTTGCGCCCCAGCGCGTTGATCAGCTCGAGCACGCCGAGGATGTTCCCGGCCGGGTCCTGCAGCGGCACGACGAGGATCGACTGCGTCCGGTAGTCGAGGCGCGCGTCGACCCGGGGATCGAAGCTGTACGGGCGGTCGGGCGGGATCGCGTACGTGTCGTGGAGGTTGAGGATGTCGCCCGTGAGCGCGACGTGCCCGGCGAGGCTCAGCGCGCGGAGGTGCAGGGGCTCCTCCTGGAGCCGGCGCCGCATCTCCTCCTCGCCGAGCACGCGGGCGAGCCGGTCGTTCTGGACGACCGCGAACCGGAGCATCTCGCCCTCGCGCAGGAACAAGGTGCCCGCCTCGGCGTGCGTGAACCGGCGCGCCTCGGTCAGGATCCGCTCGAGGAGCGTCGCGAGGTTGCGCTCGCCGGTGAGCGTGATGCCGATCTGCACCAGCTCACGGAACGCCTGGGTCATGTTGAGCGACGGAGGTTCTGGCTGGCGCACGGCGCCCCCCTAGAGGACGGCCACTCGATTCCGGCCGAGGCGTTTGGCCTCGTACAGCGCCCTGTCCGCGGCGACGACGAGATCGTCGCCCACCGCGGCGTCTTCGGGCAGCGACGCGACGCCGAGGCTCACGGTGACCGAGCCGTGCGGGAACTCGTGGCCCGCGATGACCTCGCGGATCCGGCTGGCGTACGTCAGGGCGCCGGCCTTGGGCGTGTTCACCAGGAGCACGGCGAACTCGTCACCCCCAAAGCGGGTGACGACCGTGAAGTTCCTCGAGTGCTTGAGCAGGATCCGGGCGACCTCCCGGAGGGCCTCGTCGCCGGTCCGGTGCCCGAAGCGGTCGTTGACGTGCTTGAAATGGTCGAGGTCGAGGAGGACGAGCGAGACCGGCTCGGCGAACCGAGCCTGCCGGCGCGTCTCCTCCTCGAACCGCACCATGAAGTACCGTCGGTTGTACACGTCGGTCAGAGCGTCCTTGAACGACAGGTCCTCGAGGCGGGCGTTGCGGATCGCGACCGCCGCCTGCGAGGAAAGCGAACGCACGAGCGCCTCGTACTCCGCATCGAAGGCGACGATCTCGCCGGCTTCGTCGAGGGGGTTGAGCAGCTCGAGCACGCCCAGGACATTTCCCGTGGGGTCCTGCATCGGGACCACGAGGGCCGCACGCGTCCGGTACTCGCACCGGGCGTCGAACAGCGGATTGAGGGTGTACGGGGTGGTGGGCGGGATCGCCGCCGTATCCGCGATGTTGGCGACATCCCCCGTGAGCGCGACGTACGCGGCGAGGCTCATCTCGCTGAGCTTGAGGGGCTCGGCCTGGAGCCGGCGCTGCATCTCGGTCTCGCCGAGCTCACGGACGAGCCGGTCGTTCTGGAGGACCGCGAAGCCCAGCGTGGTGTCCTCTCTGAGCAACAGGGTGCCCGCCTCGGCGCGCGTGAACCGCCGCGCCTCGCTCAGGATGAGATCGAGCAGGCTCGCGAGGTCGCGCTCGCTCGTCAGGGCGATCCCGATCTGGACGAGATCCCGGAACGCCTCGGTCAAGTTTATGGGCAGACGCATAGACTCCACCGAAGACATGGCCGAGACGTTTCAGCAAACGGAATGCCAGCTCCTGGCCCCGTGACGATACTGACCCGCACCTTATCTATCAACACCTTACGTCACACACTCGGAAGGCGACTCCACTAGCTCGGCATGTTTTTGACCAGTCTGTTCTTGGGCAACGGCAATTCTCTGATCAGGCAACGACCACGCGACGGCCCAGCAATTCTCCGTGACAGATCGTCTTATAGCAACGTGTCAGGGTGGCGGCTCCGCGGGCCGGGCAGCCGCCGGGACCAGCCCAACCGATTGATTTTGCTTGCTCGGGTCCTCTGCTCCCCATGGCACAGCGGTTGCTCGACGCCTGTGGGGAGACGAGCATGAAGCTGACATTCCGCAAGTGCGAAGTCAAGAACCTCACCGAGCTGGAGTCCCTCGTTGCCGACAACGCCGAGGCGATCGAGCCGGGCCTGCAGATCATCGCGACCGGCGTGAACCTCGGACGCTCGTCGATCGAGCTTGCCGGCCTCGACGCGTCGCGGCGGCCCGTGCTGGTCGCCGTCGGTCTGACGGCCGACGACGCGATGATCTTCAAGATGGTCGAGGCGTACGCGTGGTGCCTCGAGTACCCGGAGTCCCTCCGGCGGCTCGCGCGCGGCGACGGCCCGGGCGAGTGGCCGCCCCGTGTCGCGTTCGTCGCCGAGCGGATGCTCGAGTCGTTCCTCAGGAAGATCCGCCTGCTGAAGTTCCCGCGCGTGGACTGCTTCGAGTACAGCTACGTCGAGGTCAACGGCTCCACCGGCTTCTACCTCGATCCTGTCGACTGGACGCGGAGCGCCAGCGCGCCGCCCGCCGCGGGCGCCACGGAGTCGGGGCCTCGGCCAGTGCCGGCCGACGCCGAGCCCCGACCGCTCGAGGAGCGCGGCGAGCGGAGCGGGCCGTGGGCCAACGGCCACCGCGCGCCGCTCTCGAGGCTCGGCGCCCCCGACCGGAGCGAGCTCCTCGGCGGGCTCTCCGAGGGCGCCCGGCGTGACGTGGACGGCGCAGAGGCGCCCGCGACGCCTGCGCTCGACATCGAGACGGCCGCGCCGGCGGGGCCGGCGGATGAGCCGGCGACTGACAGCGCGCGGCCTGCGCTCGACGAGATCGATCTCGGTTTGACCCGTGAGCTGACCCCGACGTGGCGCAAGTTCCTCGACAAGCTCACGAGCGGTTTCGAGGCGCGTCCCGCGCCGCCGGTCGAGGAGGTCGGGCCCCCCGAGCCCGCGGCGAGCGTCCCGGCGGCGGTGCCGTCCCCCGCGGCCGTCGAACCGCCCGCGCCGGTCGGGGACGAGATCGAGGCCGGCGCGCCGGCCCTCCCCGTGTCGCCCTCACCGCGCGACGGGAGGGACCCGCGCCGCCCGGCCGCCGACGACAAGCAGTCCCTCCTTCTCGAGGGGCTCAAGCTCCCGTCCAACGGCGAGCTGGCGCCGCAGTGGCGGAAGTTTCTCGACCGGCCCTCGGCCTTCGACGAGGGCAAGACCGGCGTCGTGCGCGAGTACCTGCAGCGCGAGTTCCCGATGAGCACGGTGTACGACTTCCACGACTTCCAGCGCAACGCGCAGGTGTTCCAGCTCCAGGACAACCACGGCAAGGTCATGCAGCTCGCGGCGCTCACCGCCGACTTCTTCGACGAGCACAAGGAGCCGGGGGTCCGCGCCTGGATCGAGAAGCACAAGCTCGCGCAGGCGCTCCGCCAGGCGGGCCAGGCGGGCGTGCTGGTGACCAAGGCCGGCCTGCAGGTCGACCACCGCTAGCGCCAGCTCCAGGCGATCACCCGCTCGGGCGCGATCCGGATCACCTCCGCGAACCGGTCCGCGAGCCCGAGCGCGGTGTACTGCGGGTACTTGGCGACGAGCAACGACACCGCCCGCGCGAGCTCGGCGCCCTCGTGCACAACGTCGGCGCGCCCCTCGACGACGACCCAGCGGAGCCCGGCCCAGTCCTCGTCCCAGCGGTCCACCAGCAGCGAGACCCGGGGGTTCTGCGCGATGTTCCGCACCCGCCTGAGCGCGCGTCCGGGGGCGCGCTTGGGCTTGGCGTCGATCGGGGTGTAGCAGCGCTCGCCGTCGAAGACGTAGCAGACCGGGACCACGAGCGGCCGGCCCGCCGCGTCCGCCGTGCCCAGCCGGGCCACGCGTCCCTCGTGGAGGAACGCGGCGGCCCAGGCGGGGACGGACAGTTTCACCGGATGAGCTTCGCGTAGCGGTCGAGCAGCGGCAGGACCGCGTCGCGCGGCTCCGAGGGCAGCCGGAGGATCGCGCGCGTCACGCCGGCGCCGGCGAAGCGGTCGAGCATCGGCGGCTCGGCCGGCGCGCCGAAGACGGAGACGGAGATCGTCTTCATGTCCCGGCCCGCCCGCGCCGCCCGCGCCTTGAGGTCGGCGAGGCCCGCGAGGATCGCCTCGCCCCCGCGCCCGCGCGGGAACCAGCCGTCGCAGAAGTCGACGACGCGCTGGAGCGTGTGCCCGCTCTCGCCGCCCAGGAGGACGGGCGGGTGCGGCTTCTGGACGGGCTTGGGGTGCATCCAGATCGGATCGAAGCGGATGTGCTCGCCGTGAAACGACGCGGGATCCCTGGTCCAGATCTCCTTCATCGCCCGGATCTGCTCGCCCAGGCGCTTGAAGCGGGTCTTGGCGTCGGTGCCGTGGTTCTCCATCTCCTCGATGTTCCAGCCGCCGCCGACGCCGAACAGGAAGCGCCCGTTGGAGACGAAGTCGACGCTCGCGACCTCCTTGGCCGTCGTGATCGTGTCGCGCTCGATCAGGAGGCAGATACCGGTGCCGAGCTTGAGCCGGGTCGTGACCGCCGCCGCGTACGCGAGCGCGACGAACGGGTCGAGCGTGTGCGAGTACTCCCGTGGCAGCTCGCCGCCGCCCGGGAACGGCGTGCGGCGGCTGGCGGGGATGTGCGTGTGCTCGGGGAGGAAGAGCGACTCGAACCCGCGCTCCTCGGCCGCGCGCGCCAGCTCCTCGATGCGGATGGCATAGTCCGTGTTGAACATGCAGACGCCGATGTGCATTCCTCTCTCCTCGTCAGGATGGTGGGTTGGCGGGGGCCTCGCCCGCCGAAGACGGACTCGAGCGTCGCGCCTTTGGTGAGCTGCTTCACGTCCATGCGGCCGCCGTTCTTCCGCGGCGCCATCGGCCCGGCGATGCCCCGGCGGACGCCGCCGACGTGGGCGACGATCAGGCACCAGCGCATGACGAAGATCACGCCGAGCGTGACCTTCAGAGTGGCCCCCGCGGCCTCGGGGCCGCTCATCGGCTCGTCTCGCTTCCCGCCCGAGCTGTCACGCTCATCCTCTGGCCTCGGCGAACCCGCCGTCCATGAGTCCCCGGAGGTGCGCCCTAGTGTACTCGCTGCCACCCGGGTTGTCCGTCCGCAGGCCCGTGTGCCCGCCAGATCATCGACTGATAGGTGGTATATTGACTACAAGATATTGATTTAATGTCGATATACATTTCATGTATCACGTGAAACATTCTATGATATGAAGAACCGCGATGAGCCGCTTTCCCGGGATCGGCACCCGCATCCGGGCCCGATTGAGGGTGCTGGGATACTGGAAGAAGGGACGGCCCGACGTCCTCAGATTTTGCCAGGAACGTGAGCACCGCCCCCAGTACCTGTACGCCTGGCTGCGCGACCGGCTGCCCACCTACGAGAATCTCGTGCGGCTCGCCCGCGATCTCGACGTCTCCCCGGAGTGGGTGATGTTCGGCGCCGGCCCGTCGACGGTGGCCGTCACGCCCCGCAGGGCGACCGATCCCGCGGCGGGCGCGCGCCAGCCCAAGATCATCGATTTCACGCGGCTCCGCGAGGTCACGAGCCGGCTCGTCCGGCTCGAGACCGAGCTCGAGGCGATCTTCCGCGCGTTCCCGGACCTCTACTTCTGGCTGGATGCCGACGGGACCTTTCTCGCCCACGAGGCCGGTCGCGGCTCGAGCTTCCACGTCGCCCCGGAGACCGTGCTCGGCCGGAAGCTCGGCGACGCCTTTCCGCCGGAGATCGCCCCGAGACTCGAGGCGGCGGGGCGCGAGGCGTTGGGCGCGGGCGCGCCGGCCTCGGTCGAGTTCTCGCTGCCGTCGCGGGCCGGCGAGGGCCAGGAGCCGGCCGTCAGGAGCTACGAGGCCCGGTTCGTACCGCTCGCCGACCGCCCCCCGGCCCACCCGCGGCTCCTCTTGATCGTGCGCGACATCACGGAGCGCAAGCGCGCTGAGGACGCGACGCGCGCCCTCGTGAGCTCCGGGCGCGAGCTCGCCTCCATGCTCGACGTCGCCCAGGCGGCCGAGCGCGTGGTGTCCGCGGTCGTCGGCATCTTCCGCGTGCGGACGGCGTCGCTGTTCCGGCTCGATCCCGCCGAGGGGGGCCTGGTGTGCGTGGCGGTCGCCGGCGTGCGCGAGCCCGCGAAGTGGATCGGCCAGCGCCTGCCCGCGGGGTCGGGCGTCTCGGGCCGCGCCGTGACGGAGAGGCAGCCGGCGTGGTCGAGCGAC
Organism: Candidatus Rokubacteria bacterium GWA2_73_35; assembly: GCA_001790205.1. Taxonomy (GTDB): domain Bacteria; phylum Methylomirabilota; class Methylomirabilia; order Rokubacteriales; family CSP1-6; genus GWA2-73-35. The sequence continues at coordinate 6,603 of MGBU01000216.1, forward strand.
GTCGCTCGCGATCACGGGCTCGTGGTCCCCGCCTGGCTCCGGCAGCTCGGCGCCGACGAGGGGCACGGCTCGGTCATGAGCATGCCGCTCGTCTCGCGCGGCGAGATCCTCGGCACGCTCGCGCTGGCCGACGTCCCGGGACGCGTGTTCGCGGCCGACGAGTTCGCGGTCCTCTCGGGCTTCGCCGACCAGGCGGCGCTCGCCCTGCAGAACGCGCGGCTGTTCGAGGACGCCGAGCGGCGGCGGCGCGAGGCCGAGGTCGTCGCCGACCTCGCGCGGACGATCAACGCCTCGCTCGACCTCGCGACGGTGCTGCCGGCCGTCGCCGAGGGCGCGCGAGAGCTCTGCGGCTCGGACCTCTCGATGATTGCGCTCCGGGAGCCGGACGGCGAGGTGGCGCTCATGCGCTACTCGGCCGGGTTCACCGACTCGCTCGCCGGCATGCCGATCGAGCCGGGCAAGGGCCTCGGCGGCCTGGTGCTGGGGAGCGGCCGCCCCCTCAGGACGCAGGACTACGCCGGCGATCCCCGCTTCAGCAAGGACTACCTCCCGTTCGTCGAGGCCAACGGCATCCGGACCGCCCTGGTCGTTCCGGTCTCGATCGACGGCCGGGTCGAGGGCCTGCTCTACGTCCACAACCGCGCGCCGCGGGCGTTCACGGATCGGGATGAGTCCATCCTGGCGCGGCTCGCCGACCAGGCCGCGATCGCGCTCCGCAACGCCCGCGTCTACGAGCGCAGCGAGCACCGCCGCCGCGCGGCGCAGGGCCTGGCCGAGGTCGGGCGGCTCATCTCGCAGTCGCTCGACCCCGAAGTCGTCGCGCAGCGCATCGCCGACAGCGTGCTCGGGCTGTTCCAGGGGCACGCCTCGGTGCTGGTCCGGATCTCGCCGGACACCGGCGCCTCGACGACCGTGGCCGTCTCCGGAGATCCCTGGCCCCTCGCCGTCGACCGCACGGTGCTCCCCGCCGGGATCGGCACCGTCGGGTTCGCCGTCCGCGAGGGGCGGGCCGTGGCATCGCCGGACATCCTGGCCGACCCGCGTATCACGCTCACGCCCGAGCTGCGCGCGCAGCTCGAGCAGGCGAGCTTCCAGGCGGAGCTCGCCGCACCGCTGCTCGTCCAGGGCTGCGCGATCGGCGCCCTCGTCGTCAAGGACCGCACGGGGCGGAGCTTCGACGAGGAGGAAGCGCGGCTGCTCCAGGCGTTCGCTGACCAGGCCGCGCTCGCGCTGGAGAACGCCCGGCTGTACCGCGAGGCCGAGCGGGCGCGGGCGCGGGCGCAGGCGGCGGCGGCGCGCACGGAGCAGCGGTTCGCGAGCCTTGTCCGCGGGCTGACGGGCATCGTCTGGGAGGCCGACCCCGCGACCTGGCGCCCGCTGTCGATCAGCCCGGCCGTCGAGCGCGTCCTCGGCTATCCCGTGGCGCGCTGGCAGACCGAGCCGGACTTCTGGCTCGCGCACCTGCACCCCGACGACCGCGCGCGCTTCGAGGCACTGCGGCGGAGTCCGGCGCTGGCCGAGGAGGGGGCCGAGCTCGAATACCGGATGATCGCCGCGGACGGGCGGCTGGTCTGGCTCAGTGACCGCGTGCGCATGCTCAGCGACGAGCACGGGCAGGCGCGGCGGCTCCACGGCGTCATGGTGGACGTCACGGAGAGCAAGCTCGCCGCCGGGGCGGCGCGGGCGCTCGGCGAGATCGGCCGCCTCCACGCGCAGTCGCTCGACCGCGACGCGGTCTCGCGGCGGATCGCGGAGAGCGTGCGCCGGCTCTTCGGCGCGCGGGTCGCGGTCCTCTCCCACGTCGAGCCCGGCCTCGACGGCACGACGGTCGTCGCCCGGGCGGCCGGCGGGTCCGTCCCGGCCGAGCGGCGCGACCTGCTGGCCTCGGACACGGCCCTCATGCGGGTCGCGATGCGCGAGGGGCGGACGCTCGTCTCACCCGACGTGCTCGCGGATCCCCGGGTCGAGTACCCGCCGGCGCTGCGGGAGTGGATCGCGGGCGACCGGACGCGGGCGGTGCTCGCCGTGCCGCTCGCCGTGCGGGGCGCGGTGCTCGGCGTCCTCGCGATCGGTGACACGGCCGGCAGGACGTTCGACGCGCGCGAGATCCGGCTGGCGGAGGCGTTCGCCGACTACGCGGCGGTCGTGCTCGCGGGCATGCGCCCGCCCCCGCGCCCCGGGCCGGCGTCACCCGATTCCACGAGGTTCATCAGCGGCACACCTTGAGCGCCTCGCCGACCGCGGTGAGTCCGGCGGCGAGGAGCCAGGGCACGAGCGCGCGCGACCGCATGCCGCCATTCTCGCGCCTTGACTTCGTCCGGGTTTGATCTGAGAGTGCCGGGCGGAGGGCGTCCCGCGGCCATGAGGACACGCGTCCGCAACATCGGGCAGCTCGCGAGCGGCGACATCCGGCGCCCGCTGCGGCTGGTGCGGATCGACGGCCGGACCACGAGCGGCCACTGCCGCAACACGCCGCTCGCGACACGCGCTGCCGAGGTGGTGAAGGGCGCGGGACCCGGCGCCGGGGGACACTGAGCGTGAACGTCCGGCCCGTCGCGGGCTACCGCTTCCGGGGCGGGGCGGAGCGGGATGTCTCGCGCGTCGTGGCGCCGCCGTACGACCAGATCACGGAGGAGACGCAGGCGCGCCTCTACGCCATGAGCGCCTGGAACATCGTGCGCGTCTCCTACCCGTGCGACGCGCCCGACGCCGACCGGTACACGGCCGCCCGGCGGACCCTCGACGCGTGGCTCGCCGACGGCGCGTGGGCGCGCGAGGCCGAGGCGGCGATCTACCCCTACCAGCAGACGTACACGGTGGCCGGGCGCCCGGTGACCCGCACGGGATTCATCGCGCTCGGCGAGGTGAGCGACTACGCCGCGGGCGTCGTGCGCCCGCACGAGCGCACCCACGCCGGGCCCAAGCGGGACCGGCTCAGGCTGCTCGAGGCGACGGGCGCGGACGTCGGGCTCCTCTTCATGCTCGTGAGCGACCCCGCCGGCGATCTCAGGCGCGTCACCGTGCCCGTGGGCGAGCCGATCGCGGAGGCGCGCGACCTGCGGGGCGAGGTTCACCGGCTCTGGCGCATCACCGACACGGCCGCGCTCGCGCGGGCGCAGGCATTGATGGCGTCGCGGACGGTGCTCATCGCCGACGGCCATCACCGCTACGAGACCGCCGTGGACTACGCGCGGCGTCATCCGGCGGCGCGCTGGAAGCTCATGGCCTTCTTCGCGCTCGAGGCGCCGAGCCTCACCATCTTCCCGAACCACCGCCTGCTCCACGACGTCGAGGGCTTCGACTTCGACGCGCTGCTCCGCGCGGCCGGCCGGTGGTTCGACGTGGCACCGCTCGCCGACCCGCTCGGCTTCCGGCCCGAGAACCGCGCGATCGGCGTGGTCGCCGGACGCGACGCCGCGGTGCTGCGCCTTCGGGCCGAGGGGCTCGACGCGATCCGGTGGCCCGACGGGACCTCGCAGGCCTGGCGCGAGCTGGCCGTCTCGATCCTCCACGAGGGCGTCCTGCGACCGCTTCTCGGCATCACAGAGGCCAAGCTCGAGGCCAGGACCCACGTGGACTACACGGCCGACCGCGCCGAGGCGGTGCGGCTCGCGCGCGAGAGCCGCTGCCAGGCCGCGTTCCTGATCGCGCCGACGACCTCGGAGGAGCTCTGGGCCGTGGTCCAGGGCGGGAACGTGCTGCCGCAGAAGTCCACCCACTTCTATCCGAAGCTGCTCGACGGGCTCGTGTTCCACCGGTTCGAGGACGCGACGGAGGGGGCGTGACGGCGAAGCTCCGCTCCCCGTCCTCGAACCGGGTTCTCCCGTGCTAGTATCGCTCGCAAGCCCGCGCTCCGGGAGGTTCCCGATGCTCCTCGACTTGCTCCTCCACGAGCGCCCCCGCCGGCCGGGCATTCCCGCCGAGGCGGGCGTCGGCCCCCACGGCGGGATCCGTGACGGAGAGGACCGGATGCGCGAGGGACTCCGCGGCCTCCGGAGGGGCGCCCCGTGAGCGCCGAGCCTGCGGTGGACCTCGACGGCGCCCTCCGCTGGGTCGGCGGCGACCGGCGCCTGCTGCTCGAGCTGATCGGGCTCTTCGTCGAGGATTTGCCCGGGCGGTTGACCGGGCTGAAGGAGGCGAGCGCCACGCGGGACGTCCGGCAGCTCGAGCGGCTGGCCCACAGCCTGAAGGCTTCGGCGGCCATTCTCGGCGCCGGGGACCTGCGCGGCGCCGCGCTCGCCCTCGAGGAGGCGACGCGGAGCCGGCGCCTGGATGCGGCGCCGGAACTCCTCGCCGACGTCGAGCGCGAGGTCGGTCGGGTCTCGGCGTTCTTCGACGATCCGGCCTGGCGGGCGCGGCTCGAGGGGGGAGCCTCCGCGTGAAGGCCCTCGTCGTGGACGACGAGCCGATCGTCCGCCGGCTCCTCGAGACCTCGCTCACCGAGTGGGGCTACGAGGTCATCTCGGCGGGGGGCGGGGAGGAGGCGTGGGCGATCCTCCAGCGCGAGGACGCGCCCTCGCTGGCCATCCTCGACTGGACGATGCCCGGCCTGGACGGTCTCGAGCTCTGTCGCCGGGTCCGCGCGCTCGCCAAGCCGCAGAAGCCGTACCTCATCTTCGTCACCGCCAAGGCGCGCACCCAGGACATCGTCACCGGGCTCGAGGCGGGCGCCGACGACTACATCGTC
>MGBU01000217.1:0-5743 GCA_001790205.1 Candidatus Rokubacteria bacterium GWA2_73_35
GAACGTGGTCCCCAAAGCTGGGACCGTGGCGGAGTGTCAGACTCGGGCCTGGTGCTCGTGGTAGACGAGGCCGAACGTCCGGTTGAGCTTCGACAGGAGGTAGCACTCCTCGTTGTCGGCGCAGGCCGAGCCGAGCGAGCCGATCGCCTCCAGCCGGTTCACCGTGACCTCGCGGCCGTCCTTGCCCTTCTCCCGCTCGATGAAGTGCTTCTCGCGCGCGGCGTGGTAGCGCTTGGCGATCTCGTCGTACATCCAGTCGAGCGGCTTCTCCTCCCACCTGTCCGAGCCGGGCGCCCGGTAGAGGGCCTGGACAGGCCGCAGCGGGTTGTTGGAGAGCTGGATCGTCGCCGCGCCCTTCGGGCACAGGCGCCCGAGCGTGTGCGGCGTGTCCGGGTCGCCCTCGATGTCGATGATCTTGCCGTCCTTCGAGTAGATCAGCTGGCCGCAGCCGACCGCGCAGTACGGGCAGACACTGTGGAACGCCTTCGCCTCCTTGATCTTGAGCGACGTGGCCGCGGCCTCGACCGGCGCCAGGTCGAGGCCCTTCGCCCCGACGGCCACGCCCGCCGCGCTGGCGCTCCCGAGCTTCAGAAAGTCGCGTCGCGACAGACTCATGTCGGTTCCTCCCTAGAACTCGGGGCTGGTCAGCTCGTCCCAGGCTCGGCGGACCACGACGATGCGCGCGGGACGCCCTTCGGCCGACTCGACCCGGACGATGTCGCCGGGGCAGAGGGCGTCGAGACCGGCCCGCGTCTCGTCGTCGCTCACGACCACCGTCCGCTCCGAGCACGTGAGATCGGAGCAGGCGTCGGCGCTCCCCCGCACGCGCACGCGCGCGGCCCTGGGATCCACTTCCACGACCGTGAGGCGGGCTTCCTGGAGCCACTCGGTGAAGCTCTGCGTCATCGCCCGCTCCTCCTTCTGGCCTATGTCTATGGCCTGTCTGAGGGCGAAATCTTGGCTGCGGATGGTAATGTGGTCGGACCAGCTTGTCAAGCCGCGCCGCGTGTCAGGCGGCGCGGCCATGTGAAAGGGAGCGCGAGCGGCCCCGGCTACTCCTCGCCCGCGACGCCGGCGTAGAGTCTCAGCCGCTCGTCCAGCAGCCGCCCCGCCTCGGCAGGGTCCCCGGCCTCGAGCGCCTCGACGATCCGACGCCGCGTGGGCAGGTCGACGATGGGCCCGTTCACGAACGGGTTGTAGAAGCGGCCGAGCTCGAGCAGGATCCGGTCGACCCGCGCCGGGTCGGCGAGGTTCGCGCGGGCCTCCTTGAACAGTTCCACCGCGTGGTCCTCGCGCAGGCGGAACTTGAGCCCCCGCCGGTGGCGCGCCTCCTCGGCGCCCTCCTCGCGGATGTCCTCAGCCACGCGTGGCGCCGTCGGCGGCCGGCACGAGCAGGGCGCCGCCCGCGTAGAGGTTCATGGCCTCGCCGCGGACGTAGCCGCACACGGTGATGTTGAGCTGCTCGGCCAGCGCCACGGCCATCTCGGTCGGCGATGTGCGCGAGGCAACGAGCGGCGCCCCCATCCGCGCGGCCTTCAGCAGCATCTCGGACGAGACGCGCCCCGTGGAGAGCAGGAGCCGGTCCTCCGTGGGGATCCCGCGCAGCAGCGCCTCGCCCTTCACCTTGTCCACGGCGTTGTGCCGGCCGACGTCCTCGGCGACCACGAGCAGCTCCTGGCCGTCCGAGAGCGCGGCGCCGTGGATCCCGCGCGACTCCCGGTAGTGGACGGCCGCGGCGAACAGGTCTCGCATCCGCGCCGCCACCTGCTCGGGGGCGACGCGGAGCGTGGAGTGCAGGCGCGGGAAGAGGCGGTGGTCGATGCGGAACGTGATCCCGCCGCCGCAGCCCGACGTCAGGATGCGCTCGGTCGGCAGCGTGACGGCATGGGTCAGCGTCACGTCCGCGCGCCCGTCGACCACGGAGACCTCGAGCCCGGCCACCTCGTCGAGGGACGCGATCACCTTCTCCATCCAGAGGTAGCCGAGGACGAGCGCCTCGAGCTTCTGCGGCGAGCAGAGCAGCGTGAGGAACTTCTCGCCGTTCACGCTCACCGTGAGCGGCTGCTCGCGGACGACCTCGCCGCTCACCTCGGCGGCGCGGCCGTCCCGGATCTTGAGGTAGGTGCGCATGGCGCTTGGGGGCGATTCTAGCGCGGACGACCCCGGCCGGCCAGCGGACGCGCGCGCGGGCCGTGCCGACGCCTCTCAGCCGGCATAGAGGACGCGCACGAGGACGAGCCCCTGCGCGGGCGCCGTCGGCCCGGCGAGGGTCCGGTCCCGCGCCGCGAGCACCCCCGCGAGCCAGTCCGGCGCGCGCGCGCCGCGCCCGACGTCCACCGCGCTCCCGACGATGTTGCGCACCATGTGGTGGAGGTAGCGGTCGGCCGAGAGGAGGATCGCGCTCCGCTCCCGCCGCCGGATCACGTGAACCGCGCGCAGGACGCACACGGGGTCCTTCGCGCGGCCCGGCGACGCGCAGAACGCGCTGAAGTCGTGGCGCCCGCGCAGCGGCGCGAGCGCCGCCCGCATTGCCACGGTGTCGAGCGGCCACGGCACGTGCCAGGCGAACCGCCGCAGCAGCGGGTTGGCGATCGGCGCGTTGTCGACGAGATAGGCGTAGCGCTTGCCGTGCGCCGCGCGCCGCGCGTTGAACCCCGCGGGCGCCTCCCGGGCGTCCACCACGCGGACGTCGCGCGGCAGCGCCGCGTTCAGCGCGCCCCGCACCGCCGCGCCGCCGAGCGCGACCCCCGCGGTGAGCGACACGGCCTGCCGCAGCGCGTGCACGCCGGCGTCGGTGCGGCTCGCGCCCGTCACCCGCGTCCCGGCGCCGAGCGCCCGGCGCGCGGCCTCGGTGAGGGTTCCCTGCACGGTGCGGGCGCCGGGCTGGGTCTGCCAGCCGTGGTACTCGGTGCCGTCGTAGGCCAGCACCAGCCGGTAGGTGGTCGACGGCCGGGCTATCGCGCGGGCGGCCGCCGGCGCGCCGCGCGCGCCGGCACGAGGGTGAGCCACACGACGGCCACGAGCAGCAGCAGGAGGATGTCCACCAGCGCCTCCCACGAGACGCGGCCGAGCACGTCCGGCGCGACCCGGCGCTGCAGCCACTCGAGGCGGGCGACGTCCTTGGGCTCGTAGCCGGTCGGCGCGTAGCCGCCGATCGCCTCGACGAAGCGGACGACGTTCGGGACGGCCACGTAGGCGACCACGACGATCGTCAGCAGCACCGCCAGATGGAACCGCTCGCGGTGGCGGAAGCGCCGGTGGTACAGGCGCCGGAGCGACATCAGCGCCCGTCCCCGGCGCGCGGGTCGTCAGCGGAGCAGCAGCTCGGCGATCTGGACCGCATTCGTGGCCGCGCCCTTGCGCAGTTGGTCGCCGACCACCCAGAAGGTCACGCCGTTCTCGCTCGAGAGATCCTCGCGGATCCGCCCCACGAAGCAGTCGTCCTGTCCCTCGACCGCGACCGGCATCGGGTACCGGTTCTGAAGCGGATCGTCCCAGAGCCGGAGCCCCGGGAAGCGCGCGAACAGGTCGCGGGCCCGCGCCGCGCCGAGCTTCACCTCGGTCTCCGCCGTCACCGCGATCGAGTGACACGTGAAGACCGGTACGCGCACCGTGGTCGGCGTGATCTTGAGGTCCGGGGTCTCGAGGATCTTGCGCGTCTCGTTGACGAGCTTCATCTCCTCACCCGTGTAGCCGTCGGCGCCGAAGCGGTCGATCGCCGGGATCAGGTTGAACGCGATCTGGTGCGGGAAGTGCCGGGCCACGAGCGGCTCGCCGCGCGCCCAGGCGAGCGTCTGCTCGCGAAGCTCCGCGATCCCGTTCACGCCGGCGCCCGAGACCGCCTGGTAACTCGTCGCGATCACGCGGGTGAGGCGCCCGGCGTCGTGCAGGGGCTTGAGCGGCATCACGGCCACGATCGTGGTGCAGTTGGGGCACGCGAGGATGCCCCGGTGGTGCCGCGCCGCGTGCGCGTTGATCTCGGGGACCACCAGCGGCACGCCGGGATCCATCCGGAACGCGTTCGACTTGTCGATGACCGTCGCGCCCGCCTTGACGATCATCGGCGCGTACTCCTTCGACTGCGCGGAGCCGGCCGAGCAGAAGGCGATCTCGACCCCCTCGAAGGCGGCCGCCTCGATGCGTCGGATGGGCACCGCCTCGCCGCAGAACGTGACGGTCTTGCCGACCGACCGCTCCGAGGCGAAGGCGCGCAGCTCGCGCACCGGGAACTTGCGCTCCTCGAGGATCCTGAGCGTCGTCTGCCCGGCGGCGCCGGTGGCGCCGACGACCGCGACCGTGAGCCCGGATGCCATCAGGACTGTGCCTCCACTTCCCGCACGATCAGGTCCCCCATCTCCCGCGTGCCGACCGGCCGGCGCCCCGGCGCCGCGATGTCGGCCGTCCGGTGCCCCTGCTCGAGCACGCGCTCCACCGCCCGCTCGACCCGGTCCGCCTCCCGCTCGAGCCCGAGCGAGTAGCGCAGCAGCATCGCGGCCGACAGGATCGCCGCGATCGGGTTCGCGACGCCCTTGCCGGCGATGTCCGGCGCCGTGCCGTGCACGGGCTCGTAGAGGCCCACCGCCCCGCCGATCGACGCCGAGGGCAGCATGCCCATCGACCCGGCGAGGATCGCGGCCTCATCCGACAAAATATCACCGAAGGTGTTCTCGGTCACGAGAGTATCGAACTGCGTCGGCCGCTGGACCAGGGCCATCGCGCAGTTGTCGACGAGCACGTGCTCGAGCGCCACGTCCGGGTACTCCTTCGCCACCCGCGTGACCACCTCCCGCCAGAGCTGGGACACGACCAGCACGTTGGCCTTGTCCACCGAGGCCAGGCGCCGGCGGCGCTTGCGAGCCACCTCGAACCCCGTGCGCGCGATCCGCTCGATCTCCCGCGAGGTGTACGCCATCGTGTTGACCGCCCGGGCCCCGCCGTCGGCGAAGCGCTCGACGCCGCGCGGCTCGCCGAAGTAGAGGCCGCCGGTCAGCTCCCGGATGACCATCAGGTCGGTGCCCTCGACCACGGCCCGCTTGAGCGGCGAGGCGTCCACGAGCATCGGGAAGCACCTCGCCGGCCGCAGGTTCGCGTAGAGGTCCAGCTCCTTGCGGAGGGCCAGCAGGCCGCGCTCGGGGCGGGCCTCGTGCGCGACGCCCTCCCACTTCGGGCCGCCGACGGCGCCGAAGAGGATCGCGTGGGCCTGCCGGCAGAGCTCGAGCGCGCCCGGCGCGAGCGGCACGCCCGTCGCGTCGATGGCCGCGCCGCCGACGAGCGCCTCCTCGAACTCGAAGCCCGCGCCCGCCCCCTTGCCGACCGCCCGGAGGACCCGGACGGCCTCGGGCGTGACCTCCTGGCCGATCCCGTCGCCGGGCAGGACCGCGATCCGGCACGTCGCCATCAGGGCCCGACTTCCTTCGGCCGCTGGACCGCGGCGTGCGCCAGCCGGTTGAGCGCCGAGAGGTACGCCCGCGCGCTCGCCTCGATGACGTCCGTGGACGAACCCTTGCCGGACACGAGCGTGCCGTCGAAGTCGACCTTCATCGACACCTCGCCGATCGCGTCCTTGCCGGACGTCGCGGCCCGGAGCGCGTAGTCTTGCAGGCGGCCCTTGAGCCCGGTGATCGCGTCGATCGCGGCGAGCACCGCGTCCACGGGCCCGTCGCCGACGCCGGAGTCCTGGAAGACCTGCCCCTCCTTCTTGAGCTTCACCGTCGCCGACGGCACGACCCCGGTGCCGCTGATG
>MGBU01000217.1:5753-6467 GCA_001790205.1 Candidatus Rokubacteria bacterium GWA2_73_35
ACGGGCCCGCGAGGTCGAAGCCCAGGTCCTTGAGCCGCGCCGCGAGCGCGTGGCGCCCGGAGTGCTTGCCGAGCACGAGCTTGTTCGACGCCCGCCCGATGTCCTCCGGCCGCATGATCTCGTACGTGAGCTTCTCCTTGAGCACGCCGTCCTGGTGGATGCCCGCCTCGTGCGCGAACGCGTTCTCCCCGACGATCGCCTTGTTCGGCTGGACGTGGACGCCGGTGATGTGCGAGAGCAGCCGCGAGCTCTTGAAGATCTCCTCGGTCCGGACCCGCGAGTCGATGCCGAAGAAGTCCTTGCGCGTGCGGAGCGCCATCACGACCTCCTCGAGGGAGGCGTTGCCCGCGCGCTCGCCGATCCCGTTGATCGTGCACTCGACCTGGCGCGCGCCGTTCATGATCGCGGTCAGCGAGTTCGCCACGGCCTGCCCGAGGTCGTTGTGGCAGTGCACCGAGAGCACGACGTTCTCGGTCCCCTGCACCCGCTCGCGGATGCGCCCGATGCGCTCCCCCCACTCGCGCGGGATCGCGTACCCGACCGTGTCGGGGATGTTGATCGTCCGCGCGCCGGCCTCGATCACCGCCGAGAGGACGTCGCACATGTAGTCGAAGTCCGAGCGCGAGGCGTCCTCGGGCGAGAACTCGACGTCCTCGCAGTAGCCCCGGGCGTGCCGGACCGCGTCCACCGAAGCCTTCAGCACCTCCGCCCGCG
>MGBU01000218.1 GCA_001790205.1 Candidatus Rokubacteria bacterium GWA2_73_35
CGTCGCCGATGCCCTCGATGCCGTGCGGGCCCCACTCGCGCCGCGCCAGGAGCGCGCACTCGTCGGGCTCGACCGCGTAGAGGCGCACGCCCGCGTCGCGCTCGCGCAGGAATTTCCCGACGCCCGAGAGCGTCCCGCCGCTGCCCTGCGCGGCCACGAAGGCGCCCACGCGCCCGTCGCACTGCTCCCGGATCTCGGGCCCCGTCGTCAGGTAGTGGGCCTCGACGTTGTCGGCGTTGTCGAACTGGCCGGGCACCCAGACACCCCGCGGGTCGGCGTCGCGCAGCTCGCGGAGCCGCGCGAGCGCGAGGTCCACGTCGCTCTCGCCGCCCGGCGTGAAGACCAGCTCCGCGCCGTAGGCGCGCATGATCTTCTTGCGCTCCTCGCTCATGCCCTCGGGCATCACGATCGTGCACGGGTAGCCCTTGACCGCGGCGACGAAGGCGCACGCGATCCCGGCGTTGCCCGTCGAGCACTCGAGCACCCGCATGCCGGCCCGGAGGTCGCCGCGCGCCTCGGCGCGCTCGAACATGTGGAGATAGATGCGGTCCTTGAGGCTCCCCGTCGCGCCGTACCACTCGAGCTTCAGGTAGACAGCGGGCGTGACGCCCGCCGGGACACGATTGAGCCGCACGAGCGGCGTCCGGCCGACGGCGTGGGCGATCGACGGCAGCGCGGTCCGGTACGCGTCCCAGCGGGTCGTCACGAGGATCGGATTGTACCCGAAATCAGCGCGAGCGGTTCCGTCGGCGCCGCTGCGCGCGGCGCTCCTCCTCCGCCAGGTGCTCGAGCGATGCGGCCTCGAGCGCTGGATCCAGATCGGCTCCGGTGCCCGCCATGACGTTCGCATAGGCGCTGATCGCCTTGTGAACCGCTGCGCGCCGCCGCTGGCGAAGCCATGCCTCGATGGCGTGACGCGCCACGACTGTGGCGGGTTGCCTGGCCGCTCGCGCTTCCTTGCGGAGCCGCTGGTACACATCGAGAGGAAGGGGGATATCAAGGCGACGCATCGATGGGATCATACCATCCCGGTTGCGTCGAAGGCGGCGGGGACGTGGCGCACCTCGAGGCGGCCGTCATCGCCCGCGGTGACCGCCACGACGTCGAAGCGGCAGGGCGGCTCGCCGAGGCCCCGCGCCTTGAGGTAGAGCTGCGCGAGCCGCACGATCCGGCGCTGCTTCCACCACGCGACCGCGGCGCCCGGGGCGTCGCCCCAGTCCGCGCGCCGCGCCTTCACCTCGACGAACACCCAGCGAGCGCCGTCGCGGCAGACGAGGTCGAGTTCGCCGGCGCGGAAGCGCACGTTGCGGTCCACGACGGCGAGTCCAGCCCGCGCGAGATACGCGGCCGCCGCGTCCTCCGCCTCCCGCCCGCGGAGCTGCCTCGGGTCCGCCATACCGTGATGGTGAGTGGCGCGGTCGCCGCTGACAATGTCCACTCTTCTTGACACCCCGGGGTGCTGTTTCCTGGGTCAGGAGCGTCGGGCCTTTCTGCGCTGTCGCTTTCTCCCGGATTCGCGAAACAGCAGGGAAACTCGTCCGGCCGGCGACACCGCAGCGATGAACGGCGGAGGGTTGCCTGTGCAGAACCGGACATCCTTGGAAGTGCCTTGACCAGGATCTGGGCGTTGTCCGGCCCGCTCAATCCGCGTGTCCGAAGGACGAACGCTCGAACACCGGCGTTCAGGAGAGCCTCGCGCTCGGCTGCCCGGTACCGAATCTCCCGGTCCTTCGTGAGCAGCACCCAACCACGCCGGCCGACCTCGGGGAGCCACTCTACATCCAGGGCTCCCTGCGGGAAGTTGTCGTCGTGGATCTCCACCTGGGCGCCAGCAGCGCGCAGAGCTTCTGGCACGATCGTTCTCCCGAGATCGCGGTCGACGAAGAAGGTGTAGGACTGCTTACGCGGCGTCGAGGTGAAGCTCGCAGCGGACCGCTTCCTCGATCTCCTCCGGCTGGCGAGCATAATCCTCCGCCAGCGCCGCGATCGATTCGCCAGCCTTGTAGCGTTCCGCGACAGTGGACGTAGCGATCCCCGTCCCGACCAGGACCGGCCGACCGAACGCGATGCGTGGATCGATCAGGATCAGCTTGGGATTCTGAACGTGCCGATACCGCGTGAACGGGTAGAGCCTGATCGCGAGCCCTTCCTCGTCCCGCTCGATGCGTTGCAGGTGCTCCCGAAGCAAAACTGGCTAACGACGTATTCCACGGCGCTTCTGACTTTCGGCAGGGGTATCTGGTACTGGTGCCGGATGCCGTCAAGCACGTGCAGCTCGACCAAATTGATGAAGGACAACAGGGGAGGGTGATGCCGGGGGGACCGCGATCACTGGCTTCCCCGTCTTCACGCCCCCTGCCGTTCGATAGCGCTGGCCCAGTGTCCACCACCGGACCGTGGACGCGGGGATCCCCAGATAATGCGCGGCTTCTGGGATGCGGTAGTTCGGCAGCTCGCGGGGGCCGGGAACTCCGTGCGGCCGCCCCGGTGTCCCTCTTTGTGCGCGCACGTTACCCCTCGCCACGCGCCCCACTCTAGTACGACTTCGCCCGCCGCAGGGGATCCTCTAGCACGTCCTCGATCTGCTCAACCGCCCTACCGCGATCCTTCCTCCGTCATTCTCGGTGTCGGGCGCAGCTTGATGTGAGCCGCGCCCGTGCCCGACGCAGCCCCTACCTTCGCCCTCAGGCGCCGAGGTAGGCGCGGCGCACGTGGTCGTCGGCCAGGAGGTCGGCGGCCGGCCCCGCGAGGACGATCCGGCCCGTCTCCATGACGTAACCGCGGTCCGCCATCCGGAGCGCCAGGTAGGCGTTCTGCTCGACCATGAGCACGGTGGTCCCGCGCCGTCGGATGTCGGCGATGATCGCGAACGTCGTCTCGACGACGGTCGGGGCGAGCCCGAGCGAGGGCTCGTCGAAGAGGATCAGCCGCGGGCGCGCCATCAGCGCGCGGCCGATCGCGAGCATCTGCTGCTCGCCGCCCGAGAGCGTGCCGGCGAGCTGGCGCCGGCGCTCGGCGAGGATCGGGAAGTGCGCGCAGACGCGCTCGACGTCCTCGGCGATCCCGCGGCGGTCGCGCCGGACGTAGGCGCCCATCCGGAGGTTCTCCTCCACCGTGAGATACGGGAAGACGCGTCGCCCTTCCGGGCAGTGAGCGACGCCGGCCTCGAGGATCCGCGCGGGCTCGGCCCGCTGGATCTCGCGGCCGTCGAAGACGATGCGCCCGCGCTTCGGCGGCAGGAGCCCCGAGATCGCCCGCAGCGTGGAGGTCTTGCCGGCGCCGTTGGCGCCGATCAGGCAGACCAGCTCGCCCGGCGCGACGGCGAGGTCGAGCCCGCGGAGCGCCGCCACGGGGCCGTAGGCGGCGTGCACGTCCTCGAGCCTGAGGAGCGCGCCGTCCGCCGGGCTCATCCCGCCGTCCCCAGGTAGGCGCGGATCACCTCGGGGTGCGCCTGGACCGCGGCCGGCGCGCCCTCGGCGATGACGCGACCGTGGTTCAGCACGATCACGGTGTCCGAGACCCCCATGACCAGGCGCATGTCGTGCTCGACCAGCAGCACGGTCACGCCCTGCTCGCGGATCTTGCGGATGAGCCCGCTCACGACCGCCTTCTCGGCGCCGCTCATCCCGGCGCCCGGCTCGTCGAGCAGCAGGAGCCGCGGCCTCGCCGCCAGCGCGACCGCCAGCTCGACGAGCCGCTGCTCGCCGTACGGCAGCGCGCTCGCCGTCTCGCGCCGGCGGTGGCCGAGCCCCACGAAGTCGATGAGCGCGTCGGCGTCGCGCGCGAGCGCCGCCTCCTCGACCGCGAGCCGGCGCCGGCCGAGCAGGACGTCGAGGAACCCGGCGGTGCCCCGGAGGTGCAGGCCGACCAGCACGTTGTCGGTGACCGACAGCGAGGGGAAGACGCTCGTCTTCTGGAAGGTGCGCACGATGCCGCGCGCGGCGATCGCCGAGGGCCGGAGCCCCGTGAGCGCCGCGCCCTCCCAGACGATCTCCCCGCGCGTCGGCCGGAGGTAGCCGGTGATGGCGTTGAACGCGGTCGTCTTGCCGGCGCCGTTCGGCCCGATGACGCTCGTGATCGTCCCCGGGCGGACCTCGAACGAGACGCCCCCGAGCGCGCTGACGCCGCCGAACCTCACCGCGAGGTCGCTGACGGCGAGACCCCCGGCCTGGTCGATCATTTCACCGCTCGCCTCGCCCGTCGAACGGCCTCGGCTCGCACCACGTCGATCATTTCACCGCTCGCCTCGCCCGTCGAACGGCCTCGGCTCGCACCACCACGGCCGGCACGATGCCGCGCGGCAGGAAGAAGACGAGCAGGAGGAGCAGCACGCCGTAGGCGAGCATCTGCCACTGCCACGAGGTCGCGAGCCTGAGCGCTTCCGGGAGCGCCGTGAAGAGGACCGCGCCGACGAGGGGGCCGGCGAGCGTGCCCTTGCCGCCCGCGACGACCATGATGACCATCGTCACCGTGTAGGTGAACAGGAACACCTCGGGGCTCACGAAGCGCGTGTAGTGGGCGTAGAGGGCGCCGCCCCCGCCCGCGAGCGCCGCGCTCACGACGGCGGCGAGGACCAGGTAGTGGGTCACGTCCACGCCGACCGACTCGGCGAGCGGCTCGTTCTCCCTGAGCGCCAGGAAAGCGCGCCCGATCCGCGAGCCGACGAGCCGCGCGCACACGAGGTAGGAGAGCGCCACGGCGGCGAGGACCAGGTAGTAGTAGGCCTCCTTGGCGCGGAGCGACCAGGGCCCGAGCGCGGGCGCGGGCACCCCCGGCAGGCCGAGCGGGCCGTTGGTCAGCTCCATCCAGTTGACGCTCACGAGCGAGACGACGCCGGCGAAGCTGATCGTGACGAGCACGAAGTACGCGCCCCGGAGCTTCAGCGCCAGCCGCCCGATGAGCCAGCCCGCGAGCGCTGCGAGCGCGACGGCGCCGAGCATCGCCGGCCACACCGGCCACTCGAGCCGGAGCGTGAGCAGCGCGGACGTGTAGGCGCCGATGCCGAAGAACGCGGTGTGGCCGAGGGAGAGCTGGCCCGTGTAGCCGAGGAGCAGGTTGAGCGAGAGCGCCAGCACGCCGAAGATCCCCGCCATGATCGCGACGTGCAGGTAGTAGGGGTTGCCGAGCCAGAACGGGAGC
Source organism: Candidatus Rokubacteria bacterium GWA2_73_35 (assembly GCA_001790205.1). Lineage (GTDB taxonomy): Bacteria > Methylomirabilota > Methylomirabilia > Rokubacteriales > CSP1-6 > GWA2-73-35. The sequence continues at coordinate 5,140 of MGBU01000218.1, forward strand.
GTCAACAGGATCAGGGTGAAGACGCTCGCGCCGGCCGTCTTCATTCAGCGTGGACGCGCTGTTGATGGAGCTGGAGGGCCATTGACCGAGCGCCCTACGACTCGAACGCAGCCCGCAGCACGCCGCTCTGCCGGATGATTGACAAGAGAGTTGCGATCTTCAACTCCGGATGATCCGGCACGGGAACGGTCACCGTTCCCTCCGGGACACGCCGTTGCATCACGACATGGCTTCCCCGCCGTCGAACCTCGATGAACCCATGACGTTCAAGGATCTGGCAGACCTCGCGTCCGGAGAGAACGCGAAGCCTACCCATGCGCGGCGTCGAATCGCGTGATGAACACCTCGCCGTGGAGCCGGCGTGTGATCTCCTGAGGGTCGGCGGACTCCAGAAAGAGCTCGACGGCCTCCTTCAGGTTGGCCGTGGCCTCCTCGACGGTGACGCCCTGACTCGCGATGTCCAGCTCAGGGCAGAGGGCGACATAGAGGTCGCCTTCTCTTTCGAGAATCGCTGTGTAACTGCTCGTAGGCATCGGCACCTCCTGTTTCGACCCGAACGGAACCAGCATGGGCCTGACCGTGCCCTTGAACTGGAGCACGGCATTGCTGTCAGCCTCCGACCGATCTCACGCGATCATCCGTCCCAATTGTGCCTCAGCAGCCTCCCGTTCGGCGAGCACATCCCCGCCAGGCGCCTCATCCGATCCGCTCGGCCCGGGCGAAGAGGCCCGAGGGCCGGAGGAGGAGCACGAGGATGATGATCACGAAGCCGACCGCGTCGCGGTAGCCGGAGGAGACGTACCCCGCGCCCAGCTCCTCGGCGATCCCGAGCAGGAGGCCGCCGAGCGCCGCGCCCGGGAGGTTGCCGAGGCCGCCGAGGATCACGACCGAGAAGGCCTTGAGCGCCGCCAGGTCGCCCATCGAGGGGTACGCGAGGAAGACCGGTCCGAGCAGCGCGCCGGCGGCGGCCGCGAGCGCCGAGCCGAAGGCGAAGGTGGCCGTGTGGATCCGGTCGATGCGCACGCCCATCAGCGCCGCCGTGTCGCGGTCCTGGAAGGTCGCGCGCATCGCGCGCCCGAGCGTCGTCTTCTGGATCAGGACCCACGAGGCGGCGATGAGGGCGCCGGCGACGAGCAGCACGAAGACGCGGAGCGGGGCGATCGAGACGGGGCCGAGCACGAGCGGCGCCGTCGAGAAGGGGTGCGGGATCGACTTCGCCACCCCGCCCCACACGAGCAGCTCACCGTTCTGCATCGCGATCCACACGCCGATCATCACGAGCATCGTCGTGTCGATCGACTCCGCGCGGAGCGGCCTGAGGAGCGTCACCTCGCACAGGGCGCCGAGCGCGGCGCCGGCCGCGATCGCCAGGCCGAGGGCGGGGAAGAAGCCGGCGCCGAGCCCGGCCAGCGCGGCGAACGCCGCGTACGCCCCGAGCGTGTAGAACTCGCCGTGGGCGAAGTTCACGACGTTCATCAGGCCGAAGATCAGGGTGAGCCCGATGCCCAGCAGGGCATACGTCCCGCCGAGCACCAGGCCGTTCACCAGGTGCTGAAGGAGCTCCGCCATCCGGCGCGGCGCGCTACTTCTTCGCGAGGAAGTCCGGCAGCGCGACCTTCCCGTTCTTGATCTGGACGACGAAGATGCTCGGCTGGCTCTGGCCGCTCTCCTTGCCGGCGGGGCCGTCCTTCTCGAACTTGATCGGCCCGTTGACGCCCATCAGCTTCACCTTCCAGAGCGCCTCGCGGATCGCCTTGGGCTCGTCCTTGCCCGCGACCCGGACCGCCTCGGCGATCGTCGCGATGCCGTCGTGGCCGCGGAAGCCCTCGGTCAGCCCCGCGAAGGGATGGCCGCGCTTCTTCCACTCGTCCACGAACGCCTTGGCGAGCTTGCCGTCGGGTGCGGCCTCGGGGAACCAGGGCATGAAGAACAGGAGGTGATAGGTGCCCTCGGCCGCGGCGCCCGCCTGCTTGATGAGCTGATCGGGCGCGGAGGAGCCGCCGGTGGTGATGATCTTGCGCTGGAAGCGCTGCTCCTGCGCCTGCTTGAGCACGAGCGTGATCTGCTCGACCGAGGTCGTGAGGAACAGCGTGTCGGCGCCCGAGCCCTTGATCTTGGTGATCTGGGCGTTCATGTCCGTCGCGGCCTGGTCCATGAACTCGGGCGCGTCCACTGTGACGCCCTTCTTCTTCAGCATGTCGCCGAAGGCGGCGACCGCGCCCCGGCCCCAGTCGGTGTTGACGGCGAGGAAGTCCGCCTTCTTCACGCCGAGCTTCTCCACGTACCTGGCGAGGCCGAGCGCCTCCATCTCGGACGGCGGGCTGATCCGGAAGATCCACGGGTTGCCGCGCTTGGTGATCGAGGCGGCGCTCGACGTCTCGACGACCATCGGCACGCCGTACTCCTCGAGCTTCGGCATCGCGGCGAGCGTCATCGAGCTGCCCCAGGCGCCCATGATCGCGGGCACGCGGTCGCGCACGATCAGCTTCTCGGCGGCGCTCGCCGCCTCCTTGGGATCGGACTTGTTGTCCTCGATCACCAGCTCGACCTTGCGCCCGTTGATCCCGCCCCGCGCGTTGATCCAGTCGCGCGCGATCTCGGCGCCCATGCGGACGTAGTTGCCGGAGGCGGCGACCGGACCCGAGAGGGGCTGGATGACCCCGATCTTGATCGGCGCCTGGGCGAAGCCCGGTGGCGTCAGCAGGGCGCCGGCGAGCAGCACGACGAGAACGACAGGCACAAACCGCTTCAGCATGGCTGACCTCCTGCGAGCGAGAAGGAAGTGGTGCAACCGGGCCAGGATCGTAGCACGATTTCCGGACCTCGGGACGGTGTATAGTCGCCTGCTGGACGGGCGGATGGGGGCCAAGTACTTCGGCGCGGCGGTGAGGCGGCGCGAGGACCCGCGGTTCCTCCGGGGCGAGGGCCGCTACGTGGACGACGTCACGCTGCCGGGGATGCTCCACGCCGCGTTCCTGCGCTCGCCCCACGCCCACGCGCGCATCGCGGCGCTCAGGACCGACGCGGCGCGGGCGCTCCCCGGCGTCGCCGCCGTCTTCACCTTCGCCGACCTCGAGCGCTGGATGAAGCCCCTGCCGCTCTTCGGCGCCGTGCCGCCGGGGCTCGCGGCCGCCATCGCGTTCGACGTCCGCCAGGCGCCCCAGTACGCGCTCTGCCGCGACCGCGCGGTCTACGTCGGCGAGATCGTCGCGATGGTCGTCGCGGAGAGCCCGGCGCGCGCCGCGGACGCCCTCGAGCGAATCGAGGTGGACTGGGAGCCGCTCCCGGCCGTGGTGGACATGCTGGCCGCGTCCGAGCCGGGCGGCCCGCTGATCCACCCCGCGTGGGGGACCAACGTCGGCGTCGGCTTCACCCACGCGATCGGCGACGTCGAGCGCGCGTTCGCCGAGGCCCCCGTCGTCGTGAGCGAGACGTTCCGCATCCAGCGCTACGTCGGGATGCCCGTCGAGTGCCGGGGCGTCGTGGCGCAGTGGGACCGTCGCGACGGGACGCTCACCACCTGGAACTCGACCCAGGTCTCCCACTTCGTGCAGCAGGGGCTCGTCACCGCGCTCGGGCTCCCGCCCCACAAGATCCGGGTCGTCGCGCCCGACCTCGGGGGCGGCTTCGGCACCAAGGCCTCGGGCTACGCCGAGGACGCGCTGGTTCCCATCGCCGCCGTGGCGCTCGGCCGGCCGGTGAAGTGGATCGAGGCCCGGTGCGAGCACATGGTGGGCGCCGCGCACGCCCGCCACCAGGTCCACGCGATCTCGCTCGCGGCGACGCGCGAGGGCGTGATCCTGGGCGTGCGCGACAGGATCTGGCTCGACCTCGGCGCCTACAACGTCTGGGGGATCGTGCTCCCATACAACACGGTGGCGCACCTCATCGGTCCGCATCGGATCAGGAACATGAGGGTCGAGGTGCAGGCGGTGGTCACGAACAAGACGCCGAACGCGCCGTACCGAGGCGCCGGGCGGCCCGAGACCGTGTTCGCGATGGACCGCGCCGTGGACCGCCTGGCGCGCGAGCTCGGGATGGACCCCGCCGAGCTGCGCCGGCGGAACTACATCCGCGCCGACGAGATGCCGTGGGACTTCGGCATGCCCTACCGCGACGGCAACCCGCTCGTCTACGACACGGGCGACTTCCCCGCCGCGCTCGAGGCCGCGCTCGAGGCGGCGGGGTACACGGCATTCAGGCGCGAGCAGAAGGGGCTCCGCGCCCGGGGCGTCCACCGCGGCATCGGGATCTCGGGCTACGTCGAGGGCACCGCGATCGGTCCCTTCGAGGGCGCCACGGTGAAGCTCGACCTCGCGGGCCGCGTCGTCGTCGCGACGGGCGCCGTCTCCTCGGGGCAGGGGCACGAGACCTCCTTCGCCCAGATCGCCGCCGACGCCCTCGGCGTCCCGCTCGACTGGGTGACGGTGACCGGCGGCGACACCGCGGCCGTCCCCTTCGGCGTCGGGACGTTCGCGAGCCGGAGCGCGGTCACCGCGGGCAACTCGATCGCCGACGCGTGCCGGGAGGTGCGGGAGAAGCTCGTCCGCGCGGCGGCGACGCTGCTCGAGGCCTCGCCCGAGGACGTCGCGATCGAGGACGGGCGCGTCTCCGTCCGCGGCTCGCCGGGCTCGGCTGTTGACCTGGCGCGGGTCGTCCAGGCCTCGATCCCCACGTTCGCCCGGCCCGGGGTCGCGCCGCCCGACTTCGAGGCGAGCGCCTACCACCACGTGCCGACGGTGACCTACGCGAGCGCCGTCCACGTCGCCCAGGTCGAGGTGGACGTCGCCACCGGCGGCGTCAGGCTCCTCCGCTACGCCGTCGCCCACGACTGCGGCAGGGTGATCAACCCGATCATCGTGGAAGGCCAGGTGCACGGCGGCGTCGCCCAGGGGATCGGGGGCGCGCTCTTCGAGGAGATGGCCTACGACGAGGCGGGCCAGCTCCTGACGGGCTCGCTGATGGACTACGCGGTGCCGCGGGCGGACGACCTCCCGATGCTCGAGACCGTCCACCTCGAGTTTCCGTCGCCGCGCAACCCGCTCGGCGTCAAGGGCCTGGGCGAGGGCGGCGCCATCTCACCGCCGGCGGCGATCGCGAACGCGATCGAGGACGCGCTCGCCCCCTTCGGCGTCACGATCACCGAGACGCCGGTGACGCCCGCGCGCCTGCGCGCGCTGCTCGCGGCCCGCGGCTGCTGAGCAGGCGACCGCACGGTCCGCGTCCGCGTCGGCCTCGCCGCCTCAGGCCGCCCGGGAGGTCGCCAGGGCGTCTGACGCTCCGCCGGCGCGGAGGGCCTCAGCGGCGATGACGCCCGAGATGACGACGGCCTCGACCCCCGCGCCGGGGAACACCCCGGCGCCGGCGAGGACGAGCCCCGCGATCGGCGTCTTCGCCGGCGGCGGCCCCTGGCCCAGTGCCGGGCCGTAGATCGCGCCGCCCGTCGTCCACGCATAGCGCGCGAAGGTCGCGGGGCTCGCGTCCTGCCGGTACACGATGTGCGCCCCGAGCCCCGGCAGGGCTCGCTCGGCGAGCGCGACGAGGGCGTCGCCTTCCCGCCTCCTGCGCAGCGCGTAGCCGGGCGCTTTCCGGTCCCAGCCCGCGGCCTCCGCTGCCGGCACGAGGGTAATCAGGCTCACGCTGCTGTGGCCAGCCGGCGCGAGTCCCGAGTCGACCTTCGACGGTATCGCGATCCCGAGGCCGCGGCCGTCGGCGAAGAGCATCGTGAGCGGCTCGACGTCGGGGACATAGTCCACGCCGAGGAACACGCTGAACGCCGAGGCCGACGGCTCGAGGGCGCACGCGCGGCGGGCGAACTCCGCGGGCAGCGCCGCCGCCCCGACCAGGTCGCAGAAGGTGCGGCGCGCGTCGGCGTTGGAGACGACGGCCGCGGCTCGTTCGACACGGCCCCCTCGCAGCGCGACGCCCGTCACCCGGCGGCCTTCGATCAGGATCCGCTCGACGGCCGTGCGCAGACGGATCTCGCCGCCGCGCTCGCGGATCGCTGCGACCAGCGCGTCGGCGAGCGCCTGCGAGCCGCCGCGAGGGTAGAAGCCGCCGTCGAAGTAATAGCCGAAGATCGGCGCCATCGCGCCCGCGGTGAGACGCTCGGGCCGATCGCTCAGGTACCCGCTCAGGACCATGAGCAGCTCGCGGAGCTTCGGCTCGCGCAGGTGGGCGTCGAGCATGGCCGTGAAGGGCACGTCCATCCAGCGGATGGCGTGGGGGTGCGTCGCGGGATAGGCCAGCATCGCCTCGACGCTCGCCGGGGGTCGCGGGACACCGCCGGTGCTCTCGACGTCCGCGTAGAGCTCGCGATACACGGCTTCCATCTCGGCGAAGAAGGCGCGCAGCGCCGCGCGCTCGGCCGGGAAGCGCTCGCCGAGCGCGGCCGCGAAGTCGGCCGCTCGCTCGGGCACCTTCAGCCGGAGTCCCGGCAGGACGTATTCGTGGCCGACGCGCCGCCAGTCCAGGCGGTCCTCGAGGCCGAGCGTCGCGAGGAGATGGCGCACCGGCCCACGAGGGCCCAGGCCGCTCACGTCGTGGACCCCGGCGTCGAACACGTAGCGCAGCCGCTCGTCGCCGCGGCGCACGAGGCGCGGCCACGAGGTGCAGAAGCCGCCCGCCAGGTAGTGCTGCTCGAGCACGAGCACCCGGAGGCCGCGGTCCGCGAGGAGCGCCGCGGCGGTCAGGCCGCCGATCCCCGCGCCGACGACGATCACGTCGTGGCCGTCCAGGTTCCCGGCGCATGTGCCCCCGAAGGTCGGCGCCGGCCAGCGGTATGGCTCGCGCGCCGCGATCTGGCCGGCCGCCCAGCGCCTCGGCAGCCAGCGCGGCAGGACGACCGACGCGGCCACGCCTCCCGCGACGAGGAGTTGCGGCACCGCGAGCGCGAGCCAGACCCGGGCGGTCGGCCGCGAGAGGGCGACCGCGCCGAGCCCGGCGTTGACGGTGAAGACCGCGCCCCATACGGCGGTCAGGGCCAGGTTGAGCCGCCGGAACAGCGGGGACGTCCAGTACGGCGGCGGCCAGTCCTCGCGCGCGTACTCGGCGGTGAAGGGGGCGCGCGCCGCGAGCGTCCCCCAGGCCACGGCCGCGAGGGCCCCATTCGCGAGGAGGGTGTCGAGCCCGAGCAGGGCGGCGGGGCCGAGCGCCGCGCTCAGGCCCGCCGCGGCAACGAAGAAGGCGAGCGCCGCGACCTCGAGTGTCTTCACGCGGCGCCGCCACAGGCCGACGCCGCACAGCAGCGCCGCCAGGCCGAGCCCGGCGAGGACGGCGGCGCGCGTCAGGCCGGCGCCGGCGAGCGCTCCGTAGGCGATCCAGGGAAGGAATCCGGCGAGGATGCGGGCCATGGCACGTTCCTCCTTCGAGTGCGCGCAGCGATGATAACGTTGTTAACATGAAATGTTGACGATGTCAACACCGTCGGATACGCTGGCCGCGTGAGGCGAGAAGGCGCCAGGCGCGGCGGGCGCCGGCCCCGGACGGGCCGGGCGGGCTACCACCACGGCGACCTGCCCCGGGCACTGGTCGACGCGGCGCTCGAGCTCATCAGCCGTGAGGGCGTGCGCGCGCTGACCCTCAGGGCCGCGGCGCGGCGGGCCGGGGTGTCGCAGGCCGCGCCCTACCGCCACTTCGCCGACAAGGACGCGCTGCTCGCCGCGGTTGCCGAGGAAGGCTTTCGGCTCCTGACGGCGTCGATGCGGACGGCCGCGCCGTCGACCGGAGACGACCCGCTGGGCCGGTTTCGCGGCTTCGGGCTGGGCTACGTCGCGTTCGCGGCCGGCCACCCGGCGCACTTCAGAGTGATGTTCGGGCGCGAGGTCGCCGACCGCGCGCGCCACCCGGGGCTCCAGGCGGCGGGCGGCGAGGCGTTCGCGCTGCTCGTCGATGCAATCCGTGCCTGCCAGCAGGCGGGGCTCGTGCGTGAGGGCGACACCGAGACGCTCGCGGTGTCGGCCTGGTCCACGGTCCACGGCCTCGCCGCGCTCGTGGTGGACGGCCAGCTCGACCGGGACGGCTCACCGGACGTCGCCGCGCTCGCCCACGCGGTGACGGGCAGCCTCTTCTTCGGTCTCGCCGCCCCCCGGCCGGCCGGCGGCTAGTCGTCCTCCTCGAGCACGAACAGCTCGCCCTGGCGCCAGACGCCGGAGAACGAGCGCCGGTGGATCGGGCAGGGGCCCCAGCGGTCGAGCGCGGCGAGGTGCTCGGGGGTCGCGTAGCCCTTGTGGCGGGCGAAGCCGTACGCGGGGTACTCGGCGTCGAGCTCGCGCATGATCCGGTCGCGCGTGACCTTGGCGACGATGGACGCCGCGGCGACGCTGGCCGACCGGCGGTCGCCCCCGACGAGGTTCCGCTGGGGACACGGGAGGCCGTCGAGCGCGACGAAGTCGGTGATGACCAGCTCGGGCGCGGCGGCGAGCGCGGCGAGGGCCTCGCGCATCGCGGCGCGCGTCGCCTGGAGGATGTTGATGCGGTCGATGGTCTGGTGGTCCACCACGCCGACGCCGACGGCGAGCGCCCGCGCGTGGATGAGCGCGCAGAGCTCCTCGCGCCGCTCGGGCGGGAGGAGCTTGGAGTCGGCGAGCCCGGGGATGCGCCGGTCGGGCGCGATGATGACCGCCGCCGCCACCACCGGGCCCGCGAGCGGCCCGCGCCCCGCCTCGTCCACGCCGGCCACGCGGGCGACGCCCTCCCGCCAGGCCTGGGCCTCGTAGCGGTACGGCGCCGAGCGGGGCGGCGTCACGCGGGCGGGCGGGTGCGGCTACTCGGTGGCTTCGCCGCTCGACGGGACGATCGCGGCGCGCTTTTCCTTGAGGCGCGCGGCCTTGCCGGCGAGCCCGCGGAGGTAGTAGAGCTTCGAGCGGCGCACGCGGCTCTTGCGCACGACCTCCACGCGCTCGATGCGCGGGGAGTGCAGCGGGAACGTGCGCTCGACGCCCACGCCGTAGGAGATCCGGCGCACCGTGAACGAGGCGCGCGCGCCCTCGCCGCGCTTGCGGATCACGACGCCCTCGAAGAGCTGCGTGCGCTCCTTCTCGCCCTCGACGACCCGCACGTGCACGCGCACCGTGTCGCCGGGCGCGAACCCCTGCCGGTCCTTCTTGAGCTGCGCGGCTTCCACCAGTCGAATCGCGTCCATGACTAGTCTTCCCTTTCTGCGTTCGCGGGCGCCTCGAGTCCTTCGGGCGTCTCCCCGCGCTTGAATCGGTCCAGCAGCTCCCGGTCCTCGACCGTGAGGTCGGCGCTCTCCAGCAGCTCGGGCCGGTCCCGCCAGGTGCGCCAGAGCGCCTGCGCCCGGCGCCAGCGCGCGATGCGCGCGTGGTCACCCGAGCGCAGCACCGCGGGCACCCGGAGCCCGCGGAACTCCTCCGGCCGCGTGTACTGCGGCGGCTCGAGGAGCCCGCTCGCGAACGACTCGCGCTCGGCGCCGCCTTCCGCGCCGAGGACGCCCGGGAGCAGGCGCGTCACCGCGTCGGCCACCACCAGCGCCGGCAGCTCGCCCCCGGTCAGGACGTAGTCGCCGATCGAGATCCGGTCGTCGGCGAGCCGCTCGCTCACGCGCTCGTCCACGCCCTCGTAACGGCCCGCGAGCAGGACGAGATGCGCCTCGCGCGCCAACTGGGTGGCCAGCCGCTGAGTGAACGTGCGGCCCCGCGGGTCCAGCAGGATGATGCGCGCACCCGGCGTCCTGAGCGCCTCGACGGCGGCGAAGAGCGGCTCGGGCTTCAGCACCATCCCGCCGCCCCCGCCGAACTGGTAATCGTCGGTGATCCGGTGCTTGCCCTCCGCGTAGTCTCGGAGATTCGCCACCCGGATGTCAACGAGCCCGCGCGCGCGCGCCCGGCCGAGCATCGAGACCGCCAGCACGGGCTCGACCATCTCCGGAAACAGCGTCACGATGTCGATGCGCATCGGTTCAGAGCTCCAGCAGGCCCTCCGGGGGCCGGATCACGACCCGGCGCGCCGCGAGGTCCACGTCCAGC
>MGBU01000219.1 GCA_001790205.1 Candidatus Rokubacteria bacterium GWA2_73_35
GTGCGTGGGGGTGGTGCGGGCCAAAAACCAGACTAGCGTTCGTCATCGACGTGGCCTGAGTGTATCGCTCTGTCGGCATTGTCACAGGCGCCGCGCCGCGCCAATACTCCATCACAGCGACTCGCTGACACAGATCATGAGACCGATATCTTGCGGTCCCGACGGAGACAACCCCCAGCAATTGGGCTTGGCGCTTGACACGGCCGGGGGGCGGTGCGCTACAGTCGCCCCACAAGGGGGCGGATCGACCGCCGGAGGGCTGTGCTTGGGTTCGTTCAAGCTCGGAACTGAGTTCCTCGCTGATCGTGACGCAATCCTGTACCACGGGGAATGCCTCGACTTCCTGGCAGGCATCCCGGACCGCACCGCGAGGTTGGTCGTCACATCGCCTCCCTATAACATCGGAAAGCGTTACGAGCGGCGGATGAAGCTTGACGACTATCTGAAGGGTCAGGCGCGGGTCATTAAAGAATGCGTCCGCGTGCTGGCGGAGAATGGCTCGATCTGTTGGCAGGTCGGCAACTTCGTTGACGATAACGAAATCGTGCCGCTCGATATCGCCCTCTGGCCGACGTTCCACGAACTCGGACTCAAGCTGCGGAACCGCATCGTCTGGCACTTCGAGCATGGGCTGCACTGCTCGCGGCGGTTTTCGGGACGTTACGAGACCATCGTGTGGTTTACGAAGTCAGACGAGTACGTGTTTAACCTGGATGCCGTTCGAGTGCCCCAGAAGTACCCGGGAAAGAAACATTTCAAGGGGCCCAGGGCCGGGCACTACTCGTGCAATCCGCTCGGCAAGAATCCCGGCGACATCTGGATCATTCCCAACGTCAAGCACAACCACGTCGAAAAAACGGTCCACCCCTGCCAGTTTCCGGTTGAGCTGATCGAGCGATTGGTGCTGGCAATGACGAAGCCAGGGGACTGGGTATTGGATCCCTACATGGGTGTCGGCACAGCCCTCGCCGCTGCAATTCTGAACGGCAGGAAGGGGATGGGCGCGGACACCGTCGCCGAGTACGTGAACCTTGCGCGTGCGCGGGTGATAGCGGCGCATCATGGGACCCTCCGCGTCCGTCCGATGAATCGCCCCGTCTACAGGCCGAGTGGGAGAGAAAGGGTCTCGCAGAATCCGTTCAGGAACGATTCGCGTTCGCGACGTTGAAGGTCACCGCCCTCTATTCCCACCCCTCTTGCCGCCGACCTTCATGAGCGGCACGCCCTCGCCCCAGCACTTGATGACGCCGTTGAGCGCGAACGTGATGGGCTCGCCGCGCGGAACGCCTGCGACGCCTTCTTCTCGACCGCCGCCGCCGGGCGCGCCGTCTGGAGCGGCTGGATCTTCGGGCCGTACGCCTGCAGGTCGACCTTCGGGGTCTTGGCGAGGACGCCGTCGCTGATGCCGGCCTTCACGGCCTCGAGGTCGGCGGAGGTCAGGGAGAACGCCCCGAGGTTCCGGGCGATCACGAGGCCGAGCGCGTAGACGGTCTTCTGCTCCTCGGTCTTGAGCTCTCGGGCGCGCGCGGGTGGGCGTCATCCCGGACGGTCGTGACGCGCCGAGCGCACGTAGAGCACGAGCAGCGTCACGACGGTCAGGGGAAGGACGTAGGCGACCATCGTCCGGCTGAACCACGGCAGCGCGTCGTGCTCGAGGGACGCGAGCACGAGGAAGAGCGCATAGGCGGCGTAGTACCCGACGAAGAGCGCGCCTTCCCACCGGGCGATCCGGTGGCCCGTGAAGAGGATCGGGAGACACCCGACCGCGACGGCGATCATCACGGGGATGTCGAAGGTGAGGGCCGCGGGGGCCACGGCGACGCCCGCCGGGCTGACGAGCGCCGACAGGCCGAGGATGAACAGCACGTTGAAGATGTTGCTCCCGACCACGTTGCCGACCGCGATGTCACGCTCCCCTCTCACGGCCGCGACGATGGAGGTGGCGAGCTCCGGCACGGAGGTGCCCGCGGCCACGACCGTGAGCCCGATCACGAGCTGGCTCACGCCGAGCGCCGTCGCCAGCCGGGCGGCCCCGTCGACCAGCCAGCGGGCCCCCGCGACGAGGAGCGCGAGGCCGATCAGGACGAGGGCGACCTGAACGAGCGTGTTCCGGCCCCGCGGCGCCACCGTCCCGTACTCGTGCGCGTACTCGGCCCTCACCTCTACGCCCTCCCGGCGGCTCTGCCGAACGGCGAAGACCGTGTAGGCGACGATGCCCCCGACGAGCAGCAGGCCCTCGAGCCGCTCCACCCTCCCGTCGAGCGCGAGGACGAGCAGCAACACCGACACCCCGATCATGATGGGCACCTCGAGGCGCACGAGCCGCTGCGCGACGACGAGGGGCGTGAGCAGGGACGAGATGCCGAGGATGAACAGCACGTTCAAGATGTTGCTCCCGACCACGTTCCCGACCACGACGTCCGGCCGATCCGCGAGCGCGGCCTGAACGCTCACGGCGAGCTCCGGGGCGCTCGTGCCGAAGGCGACGACGGTCAAGCCGATCACGAGCGGCGTCACCCCGAGGGCTCCGGCGAGCCGCGAGGCCCCCCGGACGAGGAGCTCGGCGCCGAGGGCGAGGACGCCGAGTCCGGCGACGATGAGGAGGATCACACTGAGTCCGATCACTCCCTCTCCGCGCCTCCCCGCTCGATGCGTTCGCCCGGCGCCAGGACGGCGAAGCCATAGACGCCCGAGATCAGTGAGGCGGCCAGCACCCCGAGCTTCGCGGCGTCGAGCGCGGCGGGCTCGGGAAAGGCCAGGCCGGCGACGAACAGCGACATCGTGAACCCGATCCCGCCCAGCGCGGCCACGCCGTAGAGCTGCCGCCACGTCGCTCCCGTCGGAAGGGCCGCGGCGCCGAGCCGCACGGCGAGCCAGCAGGACAGCGTCACGCCCGCCTGCTTGCCGAGGACCAGGCCGAGGATCACGCCGAGGGTGACCCGGTCACCCAGCGCCGCGGCGAAGGCGGCGGGCACCACCACGCCGGCGTTCGCGAGCGCGAAGACCGGCATCACCGCGTAGGCGACCCACGGGTGCAGCGCGTGCTCCATCCGGGTCAACGGCGCTTCGATCTGCCGGCAGGCGACCTCGAGCGAGTACGCCGCGTCGCGCTGGTCCTCGGTCGGGCCGGACCCGCTGCTGTCCTTCGCAAAGGCGTCGAGAAGCTCGCGCCCCCGCGCGAGGAACGCCTCGGGGGCGATCCTGCGGCGGGCCGGGATGGTCATCGCCAGGAGGACACCGGCGATCGTGGCGTGGACGCCGGACTTGAGCACCGCCACCCACAGCACGAGACCGAGCAGGCCGTAGACCGCCGCGTGGTGGACGCCCGCCCGGTTCACCAGGACGAGCGCCGCGAGCACCAGCGCCGCGATCCCGAGGCTCGCCCACGACAGCTCCGCCGCGTAGAAGAGCGCGATGACGACGACCGCGCCGAGGTCGTCGACGATGGCGAAGGCGGCGAGGAAGATCCTGAGGGCGACCGGGACCCGCCGGCCGAGCAGGGCGAGCACGCCGAGCGCGAAGGCGATATCCGTCGCCATCGGAACACCCCACCCGCGCAGGGTCGGCTGCCCCAGGTTGAGCGCGGCGTAGATGACGGCCGGCGCCGCCATGCCGCCGACCGCCGCGATCATCGGCAGCGCGGCCTTCCTGGGTGACGACAACTCGCCGGTGAGAAGCTCGCGCTTGATCTCGAGCCCGACGACGAAGAAGAACACGGCCATGAGGCCGTCGTTGACCCACAGGAGCAGGGGTTTGGAGAGAACGAGCGGGCCTCCGCCCACCGTGATCGGGGTTCGCCAGAGCGCGAAGTACGTGTCGGCCGCGGGCCCGTTGGCCCAGACCATCGCGACGGCGGCGCAGGCGAGCAGGACGATGCCGCCCGCGGCCTCCAGCGCGAAGAAGGCGTGAAACGGACGCAGCAGCAGACTCGCCTGTCGCGGTCGCAGGCGCGCGGGCATCGTCCCCTCGGGCGCGCGTCAGCTCGCGCCGGGGTAGAAGGCGTCGCGCCCGCGCGCGTACGTGGGCTGGCGCTGGGCGGGGTTCCGGTTGACGAGCGGTCGCAGGAACATCGGGTGGGTGAAGCTCCGCACCTCGTGCTCGATGCGGAAGAGCGGCGCGCCCGTGTTCGGCTCGACGATCGTGTCGAAGCGGTACTGGTGCTCGGCGCTCTCCTCGGTGACGAGCCCGCGCTCGGCGAGCCAGGCGTGCGGCCCGGAGAAGTCGGCGAGGTAGACGGCGATGTGGTGGCCGTCGTACGGCGCCTCGGGCGCCGCCGTCTCGCGGAAGCGCAGCTCCTGCCGCCCGCCGACCCTCACGCGCGCGACCGCGGCGCCGCCCTCCGGGATCACCGTCGTCGGCGCGCGGAGCACCGTCCGGTAGAAGCGCGCGATCCCCTCGGCGCAGCCCGGCCGCACCGGGAACTCGACGTAGGCCATGCCGAGCGTCGTGTCGCCGAACTCGGGCGCGGGCGCATGGCAGCGGTGGCGGTTCCCCCAGGGGCACGTGACCGCGACGTGCTTGTCCTCGACGGCGTACGCGAACCGCGTGCCGGCGAGCCGCTCGCGCGCGCCGGCGAGCCCGGCGGTGAGCGCGTCGAGGTCGGGCACGACGAGCCCGACGCACCCGCGGAGGAGGTCGGGGCCGCCCGTCGGCAGGTGGAACTGCTCCTGCCCGACGTTGACCCACATGTTCTCCGTGTCGACCATCAGGTAGGGATCGCGCGTGAGCCCGAGCCCCTGCACGTAGTATACGGTCGCCAGCACCTGGTCGGGCACGCGCACGTTCACGTGCTCGAGCGCCAGGATGTTGCCGACGTCCTGGCCGCGCCGGTCGTACGTCCGCGCCATCGCTCAGCCCCCTACTTGACGATCTCGAGCAACTCGATCTCGAAGACGAGCGCGGCGCCGGGCTTGATCCGCGGCGGGCGCCCCTGGTCGCCGTAGGCGAGGTCCGAGGGGCACACGAGGCGACTCTTGCCGCCGACCTTCATGAGCGGCAGGCCCTCGCCCCAGCACTTGATGACGCCGTTGAGCGGGAACGTGATCGGCTCGCCGCGCTGGACGGAGCTGTCGAAGACGTTGCCGTCCACGAGCGTGCCCGTGTAGTGCACCTTCACGCGGTCCGTGGCCTTCGGCGCGGGCCCGGTGCCCGGCTTGAGCATCGTGTGGATGAGGCCCGAGGCCGTCTTGGTGGCGCCCTTCTCGGCCGCGGCCTTGGCGAGGAACGCCTGCGACGCCTTCTTCTCGACCGCCGCCACCGCCGCGAGGCGCGCCGTCTGGAGGCCCTGGATCTTCGGGCCGTAGGCCTGCAGGTCGACCTTCGGGTCCTTGTGCAGGACGCCGTCGCCGATGCCGGCCTTGACGACATCGAGGTCGGCCGGCGTGAGGCTGAACACCCCGAGGTTCCGGGCGATCACGAGGCCGAGCGCGTAGAGGGTCTTCTGCTCCTCGGTCTTGAGCTCCTGGCCGGGCGCTGGCCCGGCGGAGAGACCTAGGACGAGGACGACCGAGGACCAGAGGATAGCCTTGCGCATGAAGCGTCCTTTCTTGCGACGGACTTGACGTAGGATAGGTCGATCTTCTCACGGGAGGACGCCGAATGCCCGAATCGATTCCCGCGCCGCTCGTCATCGACACCCTCCGGGACACGTTCCGGGAGGCGCGCGCGGCGCTGGTCGCCGAGGGTTGGCCGGCGCCCCGCCACCCCTGGCTCGGCTGGATCCTGAGCGTGCCGGACACCCACCAGAAGACCGTGCTCGCGGCCCTCGACAAGGAGGAGGCGATCCGCGTGCTCACGTGCGCGACCGAGGACGAGGCCACCGCGGTCGCCGCGGGACTCTGGATCGGCGGCGAGCCGGCGGTGCTCATGATCCAGCACGCCGGCCTCTACGCCTCGGTGAACACGCTGCGCGGCGTCGCCCTCGACGGGCGCGTGCCCGTCTTCTATCTGATCGGCCTGCTCTCGCGCGAGAAAGACAAGGACCCCCGCGAGAGCCGCCACTCGATGGTCCGGTACTGCGAGCCCCTGCTCGACACCTTCGGCGTCCCACACGCGCGGCTCGAGGGGCCGGACGACGTCCACCTGATCCCCGAGTACTTCCGGCTCGCCCGCGCCCGGCGCGGCCCCGCGGCGGTGCTCGTGGGCCTGGAGACGAGCTGATGGCGATCAAGCCCGAGGACGCGCTCCGCGCGATCGCCGCCGCGCGCGGCGACGCGATCTGCGTGCCGACGATGACCACCGCGCCGGCGTGGCGCGAGATCGCCCCGGACGACCTCTCCGTCACCTGCGTCGGCTTCATGGGCGGCGCCTCCTCGCTCGGCCTCGGGCTGGCGCTGGCGCGGCCGGCGCGGCGCGTGCTGGTCTTCGACGGCGACGGCTCGCTCCTGATGCAGCTCGGCGCGCTCGCCACCAACGCGGGCGCGGGCGCGCGGAACCTCGTCCACTTCGTGTTCAAGAACGGCGTCTAC
>MGBU01000220.1 GCA_001790205.1 Candidatus Rokubacteria bacterium GWA2_73_35
CAGGCTCGCGAGGACGAGCGTGAGGCCGCGGAGCAGGACGTCGAAGAACCCGGCCATCGCCTAGGGCGCGACGCCGAAGGAGAAGCGGCCGGTGACGATGTGGCCGTCCGTCGAGAGCACCTGCCAGTCGACGCGGTACACGCCCGGCGCCAGCGCGGGCAGCGCCGCGTCAAGCCGGTCGGCAGCGCCCTCACCGACGAGCACGGTGAGCGGCTGTGCGGCGCCGCGCGCGTCCACGAGCCGGAGGCGCGAGAGCGCCTTCTCCACGCGATTGTTGAACCGGAGCGAGAGCCGGGCGGGCAGCCGCACCGTGGCGCCGGCCGCGGGCGAGGACTCGAGCAGGAGCGAGTGCGCCAGGGCCGCCGCCGGGAGCGCGAGCCCGAGGGCGACGGCGCCCGCGACGAGCGCGCGCATCAGCGCCAGTCGTCGAGCACGAGGTGCGTGGGGTCCTCGTAGTCCTCCTGCTTGCCCCGCTGCATCCGGACCATCGTGAAGTCGATCTGGTAGCCACACTCGACCAGCATACTGTACGCCTGCCAGTAGCGCGAATAGACGGGCAGGATCACCCTCTGCACGCCGACCTCGGCGCCGAGGGTCTCGACGGCGGCCACGAACTCGAGCAGGTGCTCGGGCCGCTTCTGCGCGGGGTCGATCGCGAGGAACTTCACGTAGAGCGCGCCCGTCGGCGCCTCGCTCACGCCGGGCGTGTGGCAGACCGCGACGCCGAGGAGGTCGCGGCCGCGCTCGAGCAGCAGCGTGTCGCCGAGGGCCAGGCCGTCGACGATCTCCACCTCCTTCGCGAGGTCGAGGCCGCGGCAGATCGCGCTGGTGATCCGGTGCATGCGCGCGAGGGCAGCCTTCTTCTTCGCCTCCTCGAGCGTCGAGAACCGCCGCGTGGCGAGCGGCACCTTCGCCGCCTTCGCCGCGGGCGGCCGGAGCAGCCCGCGGTCGATCGCGCGGCTCATGATCGCCGTGAGGCTCTTCGGCTTGTAGCCGAACTTGTGGTAGAGGTACAGGTGCTTTGGGCTCGTCGGGTACGTGACCACGCCGTGGAGCGTCGCCTTGTTCTCGTCGAAGAACTCCTGCGCCGCGCGGATGAGCTGCTGGCCGATCGTCTGGTTCTGGTAGTTCGTGAGGACCGCCACCGGCCCGAGCAGGCCGAGCGAGCCGAGCGTCGTCGCGAGCGCGGCGCCGACGATCTTTGAGCCGTCCTCCTCCGCGACGAAGCAGCCCCACGGCTCCATCAGCCAGCGGTGATGCACGTACTGGGCGCCGCCGAATGCCTGGCGCGGCCGCGTGCCGAGCTGGCGCTCGAGGAAGTCGCCGAACGTCTGCTCGAGCACGTCGCGGACCTTGCCGAGGTCGCCCTTGCGGATGCGGCGGACCTGGACCTTCGGCAGCCGCCCCTGCGGATCGAGGCCGGCGCGATCGACCGTGGCCCTCACGGCGACGCGCCCGCGAGGTCCTCGAGCAGCGTGATCACGCCCGAGTGGTCGAGGCCGCCGCGGCCCTTGACGCGCAGCGCGCTGAACAGCTCCTGCACGACCGCCGTCGTCGGCAGCGGCACGCCCAGCTCGCGGGCGGACTCCATGATGAGCCCGAGGTCCTTGTAGTGCAGGTCGACCTTGAACCCGGGGTTGTAGGTGCCCGCGAGGTAGTTCGACCGCTTCTGCTCGAGGCACTTCGAGCCGGCGAGGCCGCCCGCCAGCGCCGTGAGCAGGAGCTCGCGGTCGAGGCCCGCCTTCTTGCCGAGCGTCAGCGCCTCGGCGAGGGCGGCGAGGTTGACGGCGACGATGATCTGGTTGGCGAGCTTGGTGAAGCCGCCGAAGCCGAGCGGCCCGAGCCGCGTGATCGTCTTGCCCATCACCTTGAAGATCGGCAGGAGCGTGTCGAACACCGCCTGCTCGCCGCCGACCATGATCGACAGCACGCCGTCGATCGCCCCCTTCTCGCCGCCCGACACCGGCGCGTCGAGCATCCTGACGCCCTTGGCCGCGAGCGCCTGGCCCACCTTCTGCGAGACGATCGGCGAGATCGTGGACATGTCCGCGTAGAGGAGCCCCGGGCGCGCACCCTCGACGATGCCGCCCGGGCCGAGCGCCACCAGCTCGACGTCGGGCGAGTTCGGCAGCATCGTGATGAGCACCTCGCACGCGGCGGCCACGTCGCGCGGCGAGCCGGCGGTCCGGGCGCCCGCCTTCTGGAGCTCGTCGACGGGGTCGCGGACCCGGTCATGGACGACGAGCGGGTAGCCGGCCTTCAGGAGATGGTGGGCCATCGGGCGCCCCATGATGCCCAGACCAATGAATCCAATCACTTGTGCCATGAGACCCCCGTGGAGAGCGGCGAATGAGAAGAGACAGATACCACGACGCTCCGCGAAGGGTCAAGCGAGGGTCGGGCTGGCCGGCGCGCGGTCAGGCGGCCGGGACCACGCGCTCGCCCCCGACCCAGGACTCAAGTACGCGGATTGTCAAGAGTTCCTCCGGCGCGACGGCGAGCGGGCTCGCCGAGAGGAGCGCGAAATCGGCCCGCTTGCCCGCCTCGAGGCTCCCGCGCTCGTCGTCGAGCGCCGCGGCGCGCGCCGCGCCGAGCGTGTAGGCCCGGAGCGCGTCGGCCGCGTCGAGCGCCTCCTCGGGCGCCGCGAGCGCGCCCGCGCGCGAGCGACGCGTGACCGCGGCCGCGATGCCGGCGAGCGGGGCGAGCACGCCGCAGGGGAAGTCCGAGGAGAACGCCTGGGGGATGCCCGCGGCGTGCACGCTCCGGAAGGGCCGGAGCATCAGCTCGGGCGACGGCGCCGCGCCGCCCGAGTCGGAGAGGAACGAGGGCTGCCCGACGACCCAGACGCCGAGGTCGGCCAGGCGCGCGATCAGCTCGCGCTCGAGGAACATCGCGTGGTCGATCCTCACGCGCTCCCGCCCCGCGGGGTGCGCGCGGAGCGCGTCCTCGATCGCGCCGACGGCCGTCTCGACGCCGAGGTTGCCGATCGCGTGGCAGATCACGCGCCGCCCCTGCCGCCACGCGGCGAGCAGGCGCGCCGCCAGCTCGTCCCGCCCGTAGAAGAGGAAACCGCCCCTGCGCGCCGCCGCGCCGTGGCCGATCCGCATCGCGCACCGGTAGCCGCCGTCCACGAAGAGCTTGAGCCAGGCGCCGGGCGCCGCGTCCTCCGGCGGGTCGAACCAGCCGCTGGAGCCCACCTGGGCTTCGGCGACGTGGATCGCGAGCGCGCCCCGGGCGCGCGCCTCGGCGTAGCGCCGCGCCATCGCCGGCGTCACCGCGGCGTCCTGGATCGCCGTGATCCCGTGCGCCGCGTAGCCGAGCGAGGCGGCGCGCGCCACCTCGACGAACCGGTCCTCCCAGCCCGCGCGCGAGCGCGTCTCGGCCGTCCCCAGCGCGCGCTCGAAGAGGAGCCCGTCCGGCTCGCCGGCGCGGGTGCGGCCGATCTCGCCGCCCGGCGGGTCGGGCGTCGCGCGCGCGATCCCCGCCGCGGCGAGGGCGGCCGAGCTGGCGACGCCCTGGTGGTGCGAGTAGTGGAGCAGGAGCGCCGGGCGCCCGGGCGCCGCGGCGTCGAGGTCGCCGCGCGTCGGGTGGCGCCGCCCGGGGAGCGCCGCGTGGTCGTAGCCGAAACCCCGCACCCAGACGCCCGCGGGGGTCGCGCGGGCCGCGGCGGCGAGGCGCTCCTGGATCTCCTCGACGCTGCCCGCGCCGCGGCAGTCGGCCCAGAAGCAGTCGAGCGCGCCGATCGAGAAGTGGTTGTGGGGGTCCACGAAGCCGGGGATCACGCACCCGCCGCCGAGGTCGTGGACCTCGCCGCCGGGCTCGCGGAGCCAGAGGATCTCGTCGGTGCCGCCGACCTCGACGATGCGGCCGGCGCGGACGGCGAAGGCCTGCGCCACCGGCAGCGTCGCGTCCTGCGTGAGGACGGTGGCGTTGACGAAGAGCCGGATCAGCGCCCTACGCCTTCTTCCCCCAGAGGTCGCGCGCGAGCCAGTCGAGGCCGAGCGCCCGGAGCGTCTTCGGCCAGGGCCGGCCGCTCTTGCGCTCGTAGCCGACCTCGGCGTACCAGGTGTCGAGCATCGTCTCCCACTGCTCGCGGACCGCCTGGCCCTTGGCCGGGCCGTCCACGGGCGTCGAGCCGTAGCGGAGCGACGGGTACTCGAGCGCCCCCGTGTGGCCGCAGCGGAGCGCGGTCGCGCGGTTGATCGCGGCGGTGCGCCGGCCGAAGCGGATCGCCTCGTCCGGCGTGAAGGTCCAGCCCGTCGCGGCGCTGAGCGCACGGCAGACGTTCTCGAGGCGCGTGCGCGTGGTGAAGATGCAGACGCCGAGCGAGTCCTCGAAGCTCCGCCGGCCGTGGAGGCCCGCGACGTACTTCGCGACCTGGACGCCGTCGAAGATGCTGATGCGCGCGGGCTGGCCGACCTCGGTCGGGTGGACGGGGTTGCCCGTCTCCATCGTCCCGGTGGACGACGTGCACGTGTCGAGCATCTCGTCCCAGCGGCCGCGGTGGTCGTGGCCGCGCGGCGTGGCGCCCTTGACGGTGTAGACCGCGCAGTCCTTCGCGGGGCTCCCGAGCTGCTCGGCGGCGCGCTTGACGCCCTCCGCGAGCACGGCGCCGAGGCCCTCGCGCCGCGAGATCATCCCGAGCAGGCGGCCGGCGCCCTCGGTGTCGCCCCACTTGAGGTCGAAGCCGAGCTGCGCCTTGGTGATGTAGCCCTTCTCCACGCACTCCATCACCCAGCCGCAGATCCAGCCGAACTCGTTCACGTCCACGCACGCGCGGTCGCACTGGGTGGCGAGCCAGGCGATGCCGTCGCGATCCACGGCGCCGATCTGCCAGCCGCAGCCCGACCAGCCCTCGTACTCGGGCTCGTCCACGATCCGGCCCGCGTGCTCGCCCTTCCGGATCACCGACATGTGGCAGTGGTGCATGCCGCAGGCGCTGCACTGGTGGCCCCGGTGGTCGAAGTTCGCGCGGAGCCGCGGCGCCTCCCACTCGCTCATGTCGGCGCCGGGCACGTTCGCCGTGAGGTTGGTCGTGTAGTTCCGGATCGGCAGCACGCCGAGCTTCGAGAGGTTCGCCACGCCCGGCAGCGTGCCCCACTCGTAGAGCGAGCGCGCCGAGGGGTCGGTCCGGAGGTCGTGGGCGATGTCGTCCGCGGCCTGGAAGACGCCCCGCGGATCGGCCACGCGGAGCGCCCGGATGCCCCGGGCGATCGCGACGGCCTTGAGCTTCTTCCTGCCCATCACGGCGCCGGTGCCGTTCTTCG
The DNA here is from genome assembly GCA_001790205.1 of Candidatus Rokubacteria bacterium GWA2_73_35. Lineage (GTDB taxonomy): Bacteria > Methylomirabilota > Methylomirabilia > Rokubacteriales > CSP1-6 > GWA2-73-35. The sequence continues at coordinate 5,268 of MGBU01000220.1, forward strand.
ACGCGACGTGGCCGTAGTCGCCCTGGATCGCGGCGAAGCGCACGAGGTGCTCGCC
>MGBU01000221.1 GCA_001790205.1 Candidatus Rokubacteria bacterium GWA2_73_35
TGTTGGCGGCCGCGGTCATCGCGCCGAAGTACGCCTGGCCCTCCGGCGAGCGGAACGGCGCGCAGGCGAGCTCGCGGTCGGGGACGGTGATGCCGTACGCGCCCATCGCCTGGTCGAAGCGCCGGAGGTAGTCGGTGCCCACCTGATGGCCGAAGCCGCGCGAGCCGCAGTGCACCATCACGAGCACCTGACCCGGCCCGGTCACCCCGAAGGCGCGCGCGACCGCCGGGTCGTGGATGCCGTCCGGCGGGACTACCTGGATCTCGAGGTAGTGGTTGCCCGAGCCGAGCGTCCCGAGCTGGCCGATGCCGCGCGCGAGCGCGCGCGCGCTCACCTGCTCCGGGTCGGCGCCCGGCAGGCAGCCGCCCCCCTCGGTGGCGGCGAGGTCCTCGGGCCAGCCCAGGCCGCGCCGCACGCACCAGCCCGAGCCCTCGCGCATCACCTCGCGGAACTCGTCCTCGCCGAGGCGCACGAAGCCGTGCGCGCCGACGCCCGAGGGGACGGCGGCGAAGAGGGCGTCGACGAGCGCGCGGAGCTTCGGCCGGACCTCGGCTTCCGTCAGGCGCGTGCGCAGCACGCGCATCCCGCAGTTGATGTCGAAGCCGATCCCGCCCGGCGAGATGACGCCGGTGTCCGCCCGGAACGCCGCGACGCCCCCGATCGGGAAGCCGTAGCCCCAGTGGCCGTCGGGCATGCAGAGGGCGGCCCGCACGATCCCCGGCAGGCACGCGACGTTGGTCACCTGCTCGAAGACGCCCTGATCCATCTGGGCGAGCAGCGCCTGGGACGCGTAGATGCGCGCCGGCACGCGCATGCCGGGCTTCTCGCTCTGCGGGATCTCCCACACGCAGTCGGCGATCGGCACCGTCTTCATGGCGCGCCCGTCAGATGTCGATGACCACCCGCGCGCGCCAGCCGCCGTCGCGCGGCTCGAGCGCGAACAGGTGAAACGTCACGGCCTTGGGGTCGGCGCGGAGCGTCGTGCGCGTGCGGTCGAGGGCCTCGCCCCGGAGCCGCGCGGCGAGCCGGCACGGCGCCTCGCCGCTCACGCGCACCTCCACGTCGGGAAAGACGAGCTGCTCGGAATCCTTGAGGAAGATCAGCTCGGAGAGCCAGTCGAAGAGCAGCAGGTCCAGCGAGGGGGCGGCGAGCTGGACATCGCGCTCGATCGAGCACCGGACCGTGGTCGGGTCCACCATGAGCTCGGCCACGGCCCGGGCCGCGGTCGCGAAGAGGTCGTCGAGGTCCTCGCCCTCGACCTCCATCGCGCAGTCGGCGACGGCGATCGAATCGAGGAACACGTATCGGCCCACCACCCCCTCCGCCGTTCCACGCGGGCCTACTCGGCCTTCACCGGGATCGTGGTGCCCTTCGCGGTCGGCGCCTTCGGCAGCGTCACCGTGAGGACCCCGTGCTTGAAGGTCGCGCTCACCTTCGCCCCCTCGACGGCGGCGGGCAGCCGGAGCGCCCGCGAGAAGGCGCCCCAGGAGCGCTCCATCCGGTGGAACCTCTCGCCCTTCTCCTCCTTCTCCTGGTGCTTTTCGCCCTTGAGCGTGAGCACCTGGTCCTGGAGCTCGACGCTGATGTCCTTCTGCTCCATCCCGGGCAGCTCGGCCTTCACCACGACGGCGTCCTTCGTCTCCGCGACGTCGATCTTCGGGGTCCACTCGCCCACCAGCTCGAGCTCGTCCCAGCGGGGCTCGAAGAAGCGGTCGAACAGCCGGTCCATCTCCCGCCGGAACACCTCCGTCCCTGTCCACGGGCTCAGCGCACGCATGCTCATCGTCCTCCTTCCGTGGCCCGGATGCTACTCGTACCCCGCGGTGACCGTCACCTTCTCCGCCAGCAGGCCCCGGTCCGCCCTCCCGGCGCGCACGGTGACGAAATCACCCTGCCTCACCGCCCACGGGTCGAGCGGCAGCTCCACGAGCTCGCCGATCCAGCCGGACGGTCCCGCCTCGCGGCTGCGCCTGACGGCCACGAACCTGGTCGAGGGCGCGACGGTGATCGTCCGCTCGGTGATCAGGGTCTTCCCCTCCCGGACCTGCCAGGGCCCGAGCTCGCCGATGACGAGCGTCCCCGCGGTCGCGTCGACCGAGACCACCGTTCCCGAATGATCCGACGCTCCGGCGGTCGCGACGCCCAGCGCGAGCCCGAGGCCGGCGATCGCGACGACGCGGAGCACTCCCAAGACGCGCATGGCCGTGCACCTCCCTTCAGCGGTCCGCCGTCGTGATTTGTGGAAGCAACGCGGGTGCCACCGGGATTTGCGCCAAGCGCCTGAAATCGCGTGGCTCTTCGGCGCGCGGCCAGTCGCCTCGTGGGGCGTGTGCGCCCCACTGAGGCGCCGACGCGCCCGGACCGGCTCAGGCCGGCCCGAGGTGGCGCTGGAGCCAGGCGGCCATCACGGCGGCGGCCCGCGCGAGAGCGGCCGGATCCTCGAACAGGTGGTCGCCGGCAGCGACGATCTCGAGCCTCCGCACCCCGCCGAAGCGGGAGAGCAGCGGCTCGCACGCCTGGCGGCCGGGCGCGTCGAGCTCCCCGATCACGAGGAGCGTCGGCGCCGTCACGCGCGGCACCGCGTCCTCGGCGCCCGCCGGGTTCGGCGAGCGCAGCGCGAGGGCGCGGATGCGCGGGTCGCGGGCCGCGGCGAGGAGCGCGGCGGCGGCGCCGGAGCTCGCGCCGGCCACGCCCACGCGCGCCGCGTCGATCTCGTCGAGCCCCTGGATCGCGTCGAGCGCGGCGCCGAGGTCGTCCGCCTGCTGGGCGAGCGTGCTGTCGGCCTCGGCGCCCTCGCTCTCGCCGTGCCCCGTGAAGTCGAACAGGAAGGCCGCGAACCCGAGGGCGCGCAGCGCCTCGGCGACGGCCACGCTCCGGGGGCTGTCTTTGCCGCTGCCCCAGCCGTGCGCGAAGAGGACGACCGGGTGCGGCCCGGGGCGGGGGGGCAGCAGCAGCCGGCCGGCGAGCGCGAGCCCGCGCGGGTTCTTGAAGGTGACGCGGAGGCCCCCGTCTCCCGCCGCGGCAGGCGCCGCCGGCGTGCGCGCGCGCGCCAGCATCGCGAGGACCTCCTCGTCGGAGACGGGCTCGAAGTCGAGATAGTACTGGCCGACGGCCATGAAGTCGGCGTCCACCACGGGGCAGACGAAGCGGTCCGCGAGGCGGCGGAAATCGTCGGCCGCGGCGGCCGCGGCGCAGGGCACCGCGACGACCACCTCGCGGGCACCGTGGCGCCGCGCGTAGTCGAGCGCCGCGCGCATCGTGAGGCCGGTCGCGAGGCCGTCGTCCACGAGGACGACCGCGGCGCCGCGGAGCCGCGGCCCGAGCGGCGCGACGCCGTAGGCCGCGACGCGGCGGCGGATCTCCCCGAGCACGCGCGCCTTCGCGCGCTCGACGTCCGCGGGCGCGAGCCCGAGCATGGCGACCGAGCGGGCGTCGACGGTCGCGTGCCCGTCCTCGTCGAGCGCGCCGAAGGCGAACTCCGGGGCGGTCGGCGCGGTGAGCTTGCGGGCGTAGACGACGGCGAGCGGCAGCCGGAACCTGAGCGCGATGGGCAGGGCGACGCTCACCCCGCCGCGGGGGATCGCGGCGACGACGCACGGGGGCTCGAGGACGGGGGCGAGCGCCTCCGCCAGCCTCTCGCCAGCGTCCTGACGGTCACGGAACGCCATGGCCCACCCGCGGTATCGGACAAGCAAGCCCCGGGCCGAGCGCGAGGGGCATGAAAACGCGGGAATCGCCGCGGCCGGCGCGCCCCCGGCCGGGCGACGCCGCCCCACGTGGGGCACCAGCGGCTCGTGACAATTCTCGTCATGTCGACGGTGTAACTTTTGTCAGTTTCCGGCGGCCGCCCGCCGCTCGCGGTCCGGAAGTCCACGACTTTCCACCCGTTCGCGCACTGGCACCAGGCGTGCAGCCTTCCTCCGCGCGTGAGGACCGACGCCATGCCCAACGAGCCGAAGGTCGTCGTCGTGATGCCGGCCTACAACGCGGGGCGCACGCTCCGCATGACATACGAGGAGCTGCCGAAGGACACGGTGAACCTGGTCATCCTGGTGGATGACGGCTCCACGGACGGCACCCTCGACGTGGCGCGCCAGCTCGGCCTCGAGATCTTCGTGCACAACCGGAACTACGGCTACGGGGCCAACCAGAAGACGTGCTACGCCGAGGCGCTGCGGGCCGGGGCCGACGTCGTGGTGATGGTCCACCCCGACTACCAGTACGACCCGCGGCTCCTCCCCCAGATCGTCGCCCCGATCGTGCGCGGCGAGGCCGATGTCGTCCTCGGCTCCCGCCTCAAGGAGGGCTCGGCGCTCCGCCAGGGGATGCCCTGGTGGAAGTACGTCTCGAACCGCTTCCTGACCGCGCTCGAGAACCGGGTCTTCGGCCTCACGCTCTCCGAGTTCCACACCGGCTACCGGGCCTTCCGCCGCGAGGTGCTCGAGACCGTCAACTTCCGGCTCAACTCGGACGGCTTCATCTTCGACCAGCAGATCGTCGCCCAGGTCGTCGCGGCGCGGTTCCGCCTCGCCGAGATCGCGGTGCCGACGCGCTACTTCCCCGAGGCCTCCTCGGCGGGCTTCGGCGCGTCGGTCGTCTACGGGCTCAGGATCCTCGCGCTGCTCGCCCGGTACGGAATCCACGAGAGCGGGCTCTGGCGCTCGCGCTCCTTCGACAGCCTGCGCGGCCGCTACACGCGGCTCGCGGGCGACGGCCCGGCCAGCCGTCGCGCCGTCGACGACGAGCGGCGCGCCGTGCCCGCTCTCGGAAGATAGTCCCATGTGGCTCGCGTCCGGCCGCGTGCAGGCGCTCGGCACGGCCCTGCACGACGGCCGCCGCGACGAGGTGGAGCGGCTCCTCGAGGACGTCTTCGCGGGGAGCCGGGCCGCGGACGAGGGGCCCGCCGCGTGCCCGACCTGCCGGCGCGACCTCGTCCGCACCCCGCTCGCCGACGTCGACCTCGTCGTCGGCACGTGCCCCGCGGGGCACGGGGCGTGGCTCTCGCGCGCCGAGGGCGAGCGCCTGCAGGCGCTCGTCGGCGCGCACGCGGCGGCGCGCGCGCGCCAGCGCCACGTCCTGCGCGTGCTGCTCGTCGTGCTCGCCGCGGTCTGGGGCGTGGTCCTCCTCGTCTGGGGCGGGGAGCCGCTCGGGCGGAGCGCGGTGGCGCTGATCGAGGATCTCGAGAGCCGCCGCATCACGACGACGAGCTGGCCCGCGCGCGGCTCGAGCGGTCTCCATCCCCTGCCGGTGAAGGAAAGCGTGATCGACCGGCCCGACGAGCTCCTGTACTTCCACACGCTGCTCCCGCTGCTCGAGGGGGGCGCCACCAACCGCGTCAACATGCACCGGGTGCTCTCGACGCGGCGGTCGAACGACGAGTACGCCGCGCTCTATGACCTGTACCGCCGGCGCCAGACGGACGTCCTCGACCAGCTCCGCCGCGTGCCGGTCCCGGAGCGTCTCGCGGAGATCCACCGGCGGATCGTCACGGCGACGGAGCAGCAGATCGCGTTCTTCGGCGCGTTCGTCGAGGAGAAGGTGAAGGATCCGGCGATCGACCTCGGGCGCATGCTCAAGCATCCCGCGCTCCAGACGACGAGCCGCGAGCTGCACACCGCGTGGGATCTTATCCGGCGAGCGTACCCGGCGCTCGACAGGCCGACGAGCGACGCGATCGAGAGCCGGCTCTGCCAGTTCGACGTGATCTAGCTGTAGGTGTAGAAGCCCTTCCCCGACTTCCGCCCGAGCTGCCCGGCCAGGACCATCCGCTTGAGCAGCGGCGGCGGCGCGAAGCGCGGCTCGCGGAACTCCTCGAACATCACCTCGGCGACGTACATCGCCGTGTCCAGGCCCACGAGGTCGAGCAGCGTGAACGGCCCCATCGGGTAGCCGCAGCCGAGCTTCATCGCCGCGTCGATGTCCTCGAGCGAGGCGAGCCCGCCCTCGTAGACGCGGATCGCGTCGAGCAGGTACGGCACGAGGAGCCGGTTCACGATGAAGGCGGTCGCGTCCTTCGTCTGCACCGGCGTCTTGCCCACGGCGCGGACCCACTCGGTCGCGGCCGCGGCCACCGCGTCGTCGGTGAGGAGGCTCCGGACGACCTCGACGAGCTTCATCAGCGGCACCGGGTTGAAGAAGTGCAGGCCCAGCACCTGGCCCGGGCGCCGGGTCGCGGCCGCCAGCGCGGTGACGTTGCAGGACGAGGTGTTCGTCGCGAGGATCGCGTGCGGCGGGCAGATCCGGTCGAGCTTCGCGAACGTCTCGTTCTTGAGCGCCTGGTTCTCCGTCATCGCCTCGACGACCAGGTCCGAGCCCTTGAGGTCGTCGAGGCGTGTGGTGCCGGCGATGCGTCCGAGCGCGTCGTCCTTCGCCTTCGCCTCGAGCTTGCCCCTGGCGACGAGCCCCTCGAGCGTGCCGCGCAGCCGGCCGAGTCCGCGCGCGACCAGCTCGTCGCTGGCCTCGACGAACAGCACCTGGAAGCCCGCCTGCGCGGCCACCTGGACGATGCCCGAGCCCATGAGACCGCAGCCGATGACGCCGACGTTCTTGATCGCCATGAGATCCCTCGTGAGGACGGTCCTCGACGGGCTAGTTGCGGGCGCGGCGGCCCGGCCAGGGCGGCGGCGCGTCGTGCGCCGTCCCCGGCGGGCACGGATTCCTGACGGTGACGATCAGGGCGCCGCGGCCCTCGCCGTAGCGCACGCTGCCGTCGGGCAGCACCACGCCCTCGGCGCGCGCCGGCGCCGGGTCGGGCGCCTTCAGCGACTCGTCGAGCGCCGACGCGCGCGGCGCCGCCGGCGCGGCGATCAGCCGCAGGAGCACGGAGGCGCCGAGCGCCGCCCGGGC
>MGBU01000222.1 GCA_001790205.1 Candidatus Rokubacteria bacterium GWA2_73_35
TCACCTCGCCGTGGGCCGCCGCGCCGATGGTCGCGGGGGACTGCCGCGGCAGCCACTACCTGCACATCCTGCCGATGCCGATCAACTCCCAGACCTCGTACTGGTCGGGACCGATCCTGTCGGCGATCACGCTCTCCTGCAACATCCACACGGGCCGGATCGGCGCGATCTCCGACCAGTTCGCGCTCGGCACGCCGTGGGACGAGGTGCGGCGCCGCGCCTCCGAGCTGGCGATCCAGTTCCGGCTCGCGCACGGGGTCAAGCAGCCGGCGACGCTCCACGAGGACGAGCTCGAGTACCAGGAGGGTTGGAAGGAGCGCCGGGACCGGCTCGAGCGCCGGTTCGAGGTGCGGCCGCCGCTCACCTTCGGCGGCAACGGCGACGGGCACGGCGCCTCGGGCGGGCCGGGCGCGAGGGCCGCGGGCGCACGGGGCGCGGGGCGCCCGGAGGCGAGCGGCTAGCCCGCGCGCCGCAGCGAGCCACACCCTCGGCGGGGCCGGGAGCCGTTCCCGGCCCCGCGCGCGTTCTCCCCTCAAATTGACTTCGCTCGGGCCGGGTGCTACGGTCAAGCGAGCGGAAACGCAGGATTTCTCAATCGACCATGGCGAAACTCCACGTCATCACCTACGGCTGTCAGATGAACGAGTACGACTCGGAGCGGGTCGCCGGCCTGCTGCGGGAACAGCGCTGGGAGCTGACGGAGGACGAGCGCGACGCCGACCTCATCCTGCTCAACACGTGCGCGATCCGGGAGAAGGCCGAGGAGAAGGTTTTCTCGAAGCTGGGTCAGCTGCGCGGTCTGAAGACCGACCACCCTGGGCTCGTCATCGGCGTGATGGGCTGCATGGCGCAGCTCCACCAGCGCGAGATCCGGGCGCGGGCGCCGCAGGTGGATCTCGTGTTCGGCGCGCCCGCGATCGCGCGGGTCGGCGAGCTCGTGGAGCGCGTCCGCCGCGAGCGGCGGCCGGTCCTCGAGACCGGGGAGGGCTCCCTGGTCAAGCTCACGGCGCGCCCGCCCGGCGCCTCCCGCCTCAAGGCGTTCGTCACGGTGATGGAGGGCTGCGAGAAGCACTGCAGCTTCTGCGTGGTGCCCCGGACCCGCGGCCGGGAGCGGAGCCACCCGCCCGACGCCATCGTCGCCGAGGTCCGGAGCCTCGCCGCCGCGGGGTGCCGGGAGGTGACGCTGCTCGGCCAGACGGTGAACGCCTACGGCCGCGACCTCACGCCGCCGACCGACCTCGCCGAGCTGTTCGCGCGGGTCGACGAGGTCCCCGGCATCGCCCGCATCCGGTTCACGACCTCGAACCCGTACAACCTCACGCCGCGCCTGATCCGGGCGCTCGCCGACGTGCCCAAGGTGTGCGAGTGGTTCCACCTGCCGCTGCAGTCGGGCTCCAACCGGATCCTCGAGCGCATGAACCGCGGCTACACGCGCGAGCGCTACCTCGAGCTCGTCGCGGAGATCCGCGACGCGGTGCCCGAGATGGCCTTCTCGACGGATCTGATCGTCGGCTTCCCGGGCGAGACCGAGGCGGACTTCGAGCAGACGCTCCACGTTGTCGAGCGGATCGGCTACGACAACGCCTTCGTGTTCCGGTTCTCGCGCCGGCCCGGCACCCCGGCCGCGACGCTGCCGGACCAGGTGCCGGAGGACGTCAAGGCGCACCGCAACGCGCGGCTCCTCGAGGCGACGACCCGCGCGGCGGCGCGCCGGGCCCGGGCGCTCGAGGGCCGCACCGTCGAGGTCCTCGTGGACGGCGCCGACAAGACCGAGCCCATGGCGTTCAACCACTACGCGACCGGCGCCTACCTGCTCCCGCGGTTCAACACCGGGCTGATCATCGCCGCGTCGCGGATGAAGCGCGGCTACCTCATGGAGATCGTGGACCTGGACACCAAGGCCCAGGCGATCGAGGCGGGCGTGCACCCGCGCGACCAGAAGGCGCTCGACGGCAAGATGGAGGAGCTGGCCAAGGGGCTCCAGGAGAAGGTCATCACGCTCGGCGCGCCCGAGGACCTCTACGACATCGAGGGTCTCACGCGCTCGTCGCGCTTCGTCATCGCGCGGATCTGGAGCCGCAACGAGCAGGGCGAGCGCGACCAGCTCGGCTACGTGTGCTCGGCCGAGCGGCTGCACAACATCAAGAGCAAGAAGGGCTTCACCTACGGCGGCAAGGACGACCCGGTGCTGCTCGCGTTCGCGCAGGGCGACTGGCCGGCCCCGGGGGAGATCACCTCGCCGTGGGCCGCCGCGCCGATGGTCGCGGGGGACTGCCGCGGCAGCCACTACCTGCACATCCTGCCGATGCCGATCAACTCCCAGACCTCGTACTGGTCGGGACCGATCCTGTCGGCGATCACGCTCTCCTGCAACATCCACACGGGCCGGATCGGCGCGATCTCCGACCAGTTCGCGCTCGGCACGCCGTGGGACGAGGTGCGGCGCCGCGCCTCCGAGCTGGCGATCCAGTTCCGGCTCGCGCACGGGGTCAAGCAGCCGGCGACGCTCCACGAGGACGAGCTCGAGTACCAGGAGGGTTGGAAGGAGCGCCGGGACCGGCTCGAGCGCCGGTTCGAGGTGCGGCCGCCGCTCACCTTCGGCGGCAACGGCGACGGGCACGGCGCCTCGGGCGGGCCGGGCGCGAGGGCCGCGGGCGCACGGGGCGCGGGGCGCCCGGAGGCGAGCGGCTAGCCCGCGCGCCGCAGCGAGCCACACCCTCGGCGGGGCCGGGAGCCGTTCCCGGCCCCGCGCGCGTTCTCCCCTCAAATTGACTTCGCTCGGGCCGGGTGCTACGGTCAAGCGAGCGGAAACGCAGGATTTCTCAATCGACCATGGCGAAACTCCACGTCATCACCTACGGCTGTCAGATGAACGAGTACGACTCGGAGCGGGTCGCCGGCCTGCTGCGGGAACAGCGCTGGGAGCTGACGGAGGACGAGCGCGACGCCGACCTCATCCTGCTCAACACGTGCGCGATCCGGGAGAAGGCCGAGGAGAAGGTTTTCTCGAAGCTGGGTCAGCTGCGCGGTCTGAAGACCGACCACCCTGGGCTCGTCATCGGCGTGATGGGCTGCATGGCGCAGCTCCACCAGCGCGAGATCCGGGCGCGGGCGCCGCAGGTGGATCTCGTGTTCGGCGCGCCCGCGATCGCGCGGGTCGGCGAGCTCGTGGAGCGCGTCCGCCGCGAGCGGCGGCCGGTCCTCGAGACCGGGGAGGGCTCCCTGGTCAAGCTCACGGCGCGCCCGCCCGGCGCCTCCCGCCTCAAGGCGTTCGTCACGGTGATGGAGGGCTGCGAGAAGCACTGCAGCTTCTGCGTGGTGCCCCGGACCCGCGGCCGGGAGCGGAGCCACCCGCCCGACGCCATCGTCGCCGAGGTCCGGAGCCTCGCCGCCGCGGGGTGCCGGGAGGTGACGCTGCTCGGCCAGACGGTGAACGCCTACGGCCGCGACCTCACGCCGCCGACCGACCTCGCCGAGCTGTTCGCGCGGGTCGACGAGGTCCCCGGCATCGCCCGCATCCGGTTCACGACCTCGAACCCGTACAACCTCACGCCGCGCCTGATCCGGGCGCTCGCCGACGTGCCCAAGGTGTGCGAGTGGTTCCACCTGCCGCTGCAGTCGGGCTCCAACCGGATCCTCGAGCGCATGAACCGCGGCTACACGCGCGAGCGCTACCTCGAGCTCGTCGCGGAGATCCGCGACGCGGTGCCCGAGATGGCCTTCTCGACGGATCTGATCGTCGGCTTCCCGGGCGAGACCGAGGCGGACTTCGAGCAGACGCTCCACGTTGTCGAGCGGATCGGCTACGACAACGCCTTCGTGTTCCGGTTCTCGCGCCGGCCCGGCACCCCGGCCGCGACGCTGCCGGACCAGGTGCCGGAGGACGTCAAGGCGCACCGCAACGCGCGGCTCCTCGAGGCGACGACCCGCGCGGCGGCGCGCCGGGCCCGGGCGCTCGAGGGCCGCACCGTCGAGGTCCTCGTGGACGGGGCCTCGCGGAAGAACCCCGGGGAGCTGGCCGCCCGCACCCGCTGCAACCGCGTCGTCAACCTCGACGGGCAGGGCCGGGTCGCCCTCGGCGACCTCGCGCGGGTTCGCATCTCCGAGGCGCTGCCGCACAGCCTGCGCGGAACGCTGGCCGAGCGACCGGAGGAGGCCGCATGTTTGTCGAGATGAAGGTGCGCGGACTCGCGCTCGACGCGGTGTCGAACATGCCCATCATCATCCTGCGCGACGACGAGGACCGCCGCTCGCTGCAGATCTGGGTGGGGATCTTCGAGGCCAACGCGATCGCCCTCGAGCTCGAGAAGGTGGCGCCGCCTCGCCCGATGACGCACGACCTGATCAAGAACATCCTCGAGACGGTCGAGGCCCGCGTGCTCAAGGTCGTCGTGACCGATCTCCGCGAGAACACCTTCTTCGCCGTCCTCAACCTCCAGCTCGGCGAGACGGAGTACTCGGTCGACTCGCGGCCCTCCGACGCGATCGCGCTCGCGCTGCGCGTCGGGGCGCCGATCTACGTGGACGAGGAGGTCGTGCGCAAGGCGAAGAGCCTCGAGGTCACCAAGGAGCCCGAGGCGGTCAAGGCCGACGATCCGGAGCAGCTACGCGAGTGGCTGCAGAACATCAAGCCGGAGGATTTCGAGAAGTTCAACAAGGCCTGACGGGGGCCGGCGTGCGCGTCGCGCTGTTCACGAACAACTACCTGCCGTTCTGCGGCGGGGTGACGATCTCGGTCGAGACGCTGCGGCACGGCCTCGAGGCCCGCGGCCACGAAACCTGGGTCTTCGCGCCCCGCTTCGGCGACGCCCCCGAGGCCGGCCCGCGCGTGGTGCGCTACGCCTCGATCCCCGCCGCGACCTATCCGGAATTCGCCCTCGCGATCCCGTGCTCGCGCCGGGTCGCCGCCCGCGTCGCGGCGCTCGACCCCGACGTGTTCCACGCGCACCACCCGTTCCTGCTGGGCCCCGCCGCGCGCCGCTTCGCGCGCCGCCGCCGGCGCCCGCTCGTGTTCACCTACCACACGCGCTACGACAAGTACGCGCACTACGTGCCGCTCCTCAGCCGGGCGCTGGTCGAGGCGGCGGCCGTCCGCCTCTCGAGCCGCTTCGCGGCGGGCGCCGACGCGGTGCTCGCGCCCTCGGCGCTCGTCGCCGAGGAGCTCCGCGCGCGCGGCGTCCGCGTGCCCATCGCGGTCGTGCCGACGGGCGTGGACTGCGAGCGCTTCCGCCCCGGGGACGCGGCCGAGGCCCGGCGCGCCCTCGGGCTGCCCGTCGACGACCCGCTCGTCCTCTACGTGGGCCGCCTGGACCCGGAGAAGAGCGTCGAGCGCGTGCTGCGCGCGTTCGACCGCGTCGCGGGCACGGTGCGCGACGCGCGCCTCGCCGTCGTCGGCCACGGCACCCAGGCGCGGCGCCTCGCGCAGCTGGCCCGCGGGCTCGCGGCCAGCGGGCGCATCCACTTCCTCGGGGCGCGAGCCCACGATGCGCTCACGCCGTGCTACCAGGCCGCCGAGCTGTTCCTCTTCGCCTCCGAGACCGAGACGCAGGGGCTCGTGCTCGCCGAGGCGGCGGCGTGCGGCATCCCGGCGGTGGCCGTCAACGCGCCCGGCTCGGACGAGGTCGTCGGCGACGGCGCGACCGGCGTCCTCACCAAGAGCAGTCCGACCGCGCTGGCCGACGCCGCGATCGGCCTGCTGCTCGACGCCGAGCGGCGCCGCGCGATGGGGGTCCGCGCCCGGGCGCGCGCCGAGCGCGAGTTCGACGTGCGCCTGCAGATCGAGCGCACGCTCGCCGTCTACGAGTCGCTCCGGTGAGGCGCACGGAGGAGGCGCACCGCCGGATCCTGGGCGAGCTCGCCCGGGAGCCGGCCGCCGCGCTCGGCCGGGCAGGGGAGCCGATCGAGGACGCCCTCGTCGAGGCCGCCCGCGCGCGCGCGGCGCGCCTCGCCCTCGTCATGCAGCGCGACGCGCTCGGGCTGCGCCATCACCGGGTGGTGGAGCAGCAGTGTCTCGAGCCACCCCGGCGGCCGACGCCGCGCCGGACGCCGTGACCCCCGACGCCCCGCGCGTACTGATCGCCGACGCGCGGGCCGCTGCCCGGAGCGTGCTCGAACCCCTCCTGCGCCGCGACGGCCTGGAGGTCTGCGCGGTCGCCTCGAGCTTCGACGTGCTCCGCACGCTGCGCGACCAGCCGGTCAGCCTCATCCTGATCGACCCCGAGCTGCCCGGGGGCGGCGTGTCGGGCGTCGACGTGGTGCGCACGCTCAAGGGCTCCACGCGCTTTCGCAGACTGCCCGCGCTCTTCCTGCTGGCGGGCCCGCAGCCGGTCCCCGCGGGCCTGGCCGACGGCGCCCTGTCGCTCGACACGATGAGCGACGAGACGCTCCTGGCCGCGGTGCACGGCGCGCTCGGCGCGCCGCCGGCCGGGCCCGGCGCGGCGCCGGCGGCGGGCAACGGCCGCGCCCCCCTGGACGCCGAGGCGATCCGCGAGGCCGTCGCCCGCTGCTGCCGGGAGGAGCTGCGCGACGCCGTGCTCGAGGCGGTCCGCGAGGTCGCGCGCGACGTGGTCCCAGCTGTCGCCGAGCGCCTGATCCGCGAGGAGATCGAGCGGCTCCGCGCCCGCCACGGGCTCGACCGCGGGCCCTCCGACACCGGCGGGGTCTCGTAGGCGGACGGAGGTGAGACGATGACCGACGTGGCCGGGCAGATGCTGGCGAAGATCGAGCGCGGCGTCCGCCTCGAGTCGCCCGGGGAGATCACCCCGGAGTACCGCGAGCATCTGGTCCACCTGATGACCATGCAGGCGGACTCCGAGCTGGCCGGCGGCTACGGCTACGTGCCCTGGATCGCCAAGGCGCCGACGGTCGAGGAGAAGCACGTGGTGGCGCAGATCGTGAAGGACGAGCTGCGCCACGCGGCGGTCATGTACGGCCTGCTGGGCGACCTCGGCTTCGACGTCGCCGGCCATGTGCGCCGCTACGGCGAAATCTTCACGATGCGGATCGAGGCCGGGGCCGACATCGGGACGAGGCGAATCACGAGCGACAAGCGGGTCAACATCTTCTACTACCCGATCGACACCTGGGCCGATTTCGTGTTCTTCAACTTCTGCATGGACCGGGGTGCCGGCCACCAGCTCGAGGACGTCCGCGGCTGCTCCTGGGGCCCGTGGGCGCGGGCATCGAGGGGATCTTCAAGGAGGAGAAGTTCCACATCCGCCACGGCGAGCACTGGGTGGAGCGGCTGGCCGCGGACCCGGCGACCCACGACGAGGCGCAGGCGACGTTCAGCAAATGGTACGTGCGAACGCTGAACATCTTTGGCAGGCCAGGATCCACGAAGAATCAAGTCTATAGAGCCCTGAAGCTCAACCTCCGCGACAACGACGAGGTCCGCCAGGCCTTCAGGGTCGAGGTCCAGGGGCTCTGCACGAAGGTGGGCCTCAGGGTGCCGGAGTGGAGGCCCGTGTGGCCGGAGCTGCCCGAGGAGGCCCAAATCCCCGGGTAGGGCCGGGGAATGGACACGCCGGCCTCGGGCGACCGCGGCAGCCGTTTCGGTGACGCGGATCCGCATAAAGTTTACATAATGCGCCTTATCGGAAGTTAGAAACGACGCCCCGGGGGCGCACACGGGCCGGCGGCCGGGTCTAGGACGCCCCGAGGGCCAGGAGCCGGGCGCGGATCTCCGGGCCCCGCCGCGTCTGCGACACCTCGGCGAGCACCCGGCGGTAGGTCTGCACCGCCTCGGCCTTTTGCCCGACGACCTCCTGCACCCGGGCGAGGTTCAGCAGGAGTTGCTCGTAGAGGAAGTCTTGCGGGCCGAGCGCCGCCAGCGCGGCCCGGTACGCCTCGGCCGCGCTCCCGTACTTGCGCTCGGCCTCCCACGCGTAGCCGATCGACGCCTGCGCGAGGCGGCGGAGGGTCGGCGAGGCCGTGGCCTTGACGAGGGCGATCTCCCACGCGCCGCGGGCGCCGGCCCAGGCGCCCGCCGCGTAGCGGAGGTTGCCGAGCTCGTACGCGGCCTCGGCGGCGCCCGGCGCCGAGGGATACCGCCCAAGCACCGCCTCGAGTCCCTGGATCGCGGCGGCCCGCGCCTCAGGCGTCGCCTGGGCGCCCCGCCCCGGCTGCGCCCCGGTCATCGCCGCCGCGTAGGCGGCCTGCGCTTGGCGCTGCGCGGCGTCGCGCCAGAACCAGCCCCCCATGGCCAGGAGCCCGAGGGCCAGGACCGCGCCGGCCCCGACGAGCAGCGCGCGCGGCGAGGGCCGCGTCACGCCGGCCGGTCCGCGGGCGCCTGGGCCTGGCGCTCCACCCAGATCTCGCCCTTCACGGTCGCCCCGTCGGCGGCCGCGAAGCTGCTGCTCTTGACGGTGCCGGTGAGCGAGCCGTTCGGGAGAATGTCCACGCGCGTGTCCGCCGAGAGATTGCCGCGCACCGTCCCTGCCACCACGATCCGGCGCGCGCTGATGTTGGCGTCCACGCGCGCCTCCGGCCCGACGTGCAGCTCCCCGTCGAGCACGATCTCGCCCTCGAAGCTTCCGAGTACGGTCATCGTGCCCTGCCCCTGGAGCTCGCCCTTGATCGAGATTCCCGGCCCCACGACCGTCGCCGCCTGGCCGAGCGCAGACGATCCGCTCGCTTCGGGTTCGGCGGTGTCGGCCAAGCCCAGCAACCGTAACAGCGCTCTCATCGCACCCTGAGCCCTCGTCGATACTGCCGGCCGCAGACACGGCAGCGGCGCCAGCCCTCCGTGACGCGACGGACGAGCCAGCCGCAGTGGGGACACCGCTGCCAGGCGCGCCAGCCAAGGAAGAACCCAAGCCCTGTCGCGAGGACCACGCCGACCACCGCCGGTGGAACGGAGAGGACGGCCTCCAGGGCCTCCACAGACGTCATGCTAGGCAACGCGCCCGGAGGGTGTCAAGCGCGCCCGGCGCGCCCCGCGGAGCGCGCCGGGCGGAGACGGAGCGAGGGAGGGTTACTTGACGCCGAGCTTCGCGAGCCCTTCCTGCGCGGCCTTCACCGAATCGGCGTGCTTGGCGGCCTTGTGGAGCTGCTCGGCCTCGGCGGCTTTGGCGCGGGCCTCCGCGGCCGCGGCGTCGAACCGGTTGCCGGCGGTCGTGTTGATCTGGTTGATGAGCTTGGGGCACTGGGCGGCGAGCGCGGGACTGGCCGCCAGCAGGGCGACCACCGCGAGGGCGGCGGACACGGGGACGAGACGAGCCATGAGCGTGACCTCCCTGAGTTGGAGTGGGACTGCGCTGCCCCTATAACCAGCGGAGCGGCCGCCCCGTTCCCGCCCCGGGCCTCAGCCCACCTCCACGAAGACGGCCCCGTCCTCGACGCTCACCGGGAAGCACAGCACCCGCACCGCCGGATTGTTGGTGTTGGCGCCAGTCGTCACGTCCCAGTGCCACGCGTGCCACGGGCACGTCACCACGGTCCCCTCGAGCTCGCCCTCGCCGAGCGGGCCCCCGCGGTGCGCGCAGCGATTGTCGATCGCGTAGAAGGCGCCCCCGACGTTGAACAGGGCCAGGCTCACGCCCGCCGCGTCCACCACCCGCCCCGCTCCGTCGGGGACCTCCTTCGCCTCGGCGACTCGAACGCGCCGCTTGTCTCTCATCCTCGCCACCCTCCCACCGGGCGGCGCCCGTGAGGCGCGCCGCGCTGCCCCGAGTATACCGGCCCGCTCACGCCCCTCCGGGCCGATCGCGCCGACGCGCGCGACCTCAGCTCGCGGCGGCGGGCGGCCACGGGATATGGAGCGCGTCGAGCCGCCGCAGGCGGTCCTGGCCGAGGGCGCGGTCGAAGACGTCGGCGAGGGCCTCGGGCGTCCAGCCCCCGTCGCGGACCGCCGTGCGCAGCGGCGCCGGGTGCGACCAGACGCTCACCCGCTCGCCGCGCACGTGGAGGATCTGGCCCGTGACGTGCGCCGCCCGGTCGCTCGCGAGGAAGACGACGACGGGCGCGATCGCCTCGGGCGGCGCCGCGGCCCCGGCGACCTGCGCGCGCCGCGTGTCCGGCAACCGCTCGGTCATGCGCGTCTCCGCCTCCGGCGAGATCGTGTTGACCGTGACGCCGTACTTGGCCATCGCCAGCGCGGTGGAGCGCGTGAGCCCGACGATGCCGGCCTTCGCCGCCGAGTAGTTCGGCTGACCCGGACTGCCCTCGAGGCCCGCCGTCGACGTGAAGGTGACGATGCGCCCGTAGCGCCGCTCGCGCATGTGCCGTGTGGCGGGGCGCATGACGGCGAAGTGGCCCTTGAGATGGACCGCGAGCACCGCGTCCCACTCCTCCTCGCTCATGTTGAAGATCATGCGCTCGC
>MGBU01000223.1 GCA_001790205.1 Candidatus Rokubacteria bacterium GWA2_73_35
ACGGTGGAGCGGCTGGCCGGCGTCTACGGCGTCCTGAAGCCCCACCTGCTCGCCGTCTACGGGGACCACCTCGCGCGCGCCAACGCGGTCTACGAGCCGCCGACCCGCGTCATCCTCGCCCGGTGCCTCGCGGACGAGGCGCGCCACGTCGCGGGGGGCGCGGTGATCCTCGAGCACCTCGCGGCGACGCCGGCGCTCGCCGCGCGGGCGGCCGCGCGGCGGCGCGCGATCGAGGCGCTCCTCGCGGCCGCGGGGGGCGTGACCGGGGAGGGCCTGCCGGCGTCCGCCCCGCGGCCCCCGGCGCAGGACCTCGCCGACGAGGCCCGGGAGTTCATCAGGCTCGAGCGGGCGCTCGGCGCCTGGCCGTGGCCGCCGGGTCTCGAGACGGCGCTCGGCGCGTTCGGCGACGCCCTCGTGCGCGAAGACGCCGGGGACGTGCGGCGCTGGCTGGCCGAGGGCTCGGTGGGCGAGGCGGCGGCCGCGACGCTCGGCGGGGCCGCGTTCACCGCGCACCGGGTCGTCGCGCTCGCGCGCGTCGGCGGCCACCGCGTGGTCAAGCAGCGGCTCGACGGGCCCGGCGGCACGGCCGTCGTCCAGACCCGCTGGGTGCCCGGCGCCGACGGCTGGCGCGCCGCCGCCGTCGAGGTTCTCCAGCGCGAGGGCGCGGCGCTCCCGAGCCGTTGATCCGCACGGTCCTGGTCGCCAACCGGGGGGAGATCGCGCGGCGCGTGTTCCGCGCCTGCCGCCGGCTGGGGCTCCGCACCGTCGCGGTCCACTCGGAGGCCGACCGCGACGCCCCGCACGTGCGCGACGCCGACCTGGCGGTCGCGATCGGCCCGCCGCCGGCGCGGGAGAGCTACCTCGACATCGGGCGCATCGTCGAGGCCGCGCGCCGGTCGGGGGCGGACGCCGTGCACCCCGGCTACGGCTTCCTCTCGGAGGACTGGCGCTTCGCCGAGGCGTGCCGTCGCGCGGGCCTCGTGTTCGTCGGGCCGACGCCCGACGCGCTCCGGACGATGGGCGACAAGACCGAGGCGCGGCGGCTCATGGCCGCGGCGGGCGTCCCGGTCGTCCCCGGGAGCCCGGGCACGGTGGCGGACGTCGGCGAGGCCGAGCGGGTCGCGAAGGACGTCGGGTACCCGATCATCCTGAAGGCGGCCGCCGGGGGCGGGGGGATCGGCCTGGCGCGGGTGGCGTCCGCGCGCGACCTGTCGACCGCCTTCACCACCGCCGCGCGGCGCGCCCAGGCCGCGTTCGGGCGCGGCGACCTCTACCTGGAGCGGCTCCTCGAGCGGCCGCGGCACGTCGAGGTCCAGGTCTTCGCCGACGCCGCGGGCACGCTCGTGCACCTCGGCGAGCGCGAGTGCTCGCTCCAGCGCCGCCACCAGAAGCTCGTCGAGGAGTCGCCGGCGCCGAACCTGCCGCCCGCGACGCGGCAGGGGCTCGCCCGCGCGGCGCTCGCGGGCGCGCGCGCGGTCGGCTACGTCAACGCGGGCACGATCGAGTTCCTCGTGGACGCCGCGGGCGCCTTCTACTTCCTCGAGATGAACGCGCGGCTCCAGGTCGAGCACCCGGTCACCGAGGAGGCGACCGGGCTCGACCTCGTGGTCGAGCAGCTCCGCGTGGCGGGCGGCGAGCGCCTCGCCTGGCGCCAGGAGGACATCGTCGCGCGCCGGGCGGCGATCGAGTGCCGCGTGTATGCTGAGGACCCGGCGCGGGGCTTCCTGCCCTCGCCCGGGACGATCGAACGGCTCGAGCTGCCGGCGGGCGAGGGGATCCGGGTCGAGTCGGGCGTCGAGGCGGGCAGCCTGGTCCCGGTCCACTACGACCCGCTTCTCTTCAAGCTGGTCGCCTCGGGTACCACGCGCGCCGAGGCCGTCGAGCGGCTCGCCGCCGCCCTCGACCGGTGCGTCGTGGAGGGCGTCAGGACGACGCTGCCCCTGCTGCGCCGCGTGCTCGCGAGCCGCGAGCTGCGCGAGGGCCGGGTGCACACGCAGATGATCGAACAAGGAGCGTTCAATGCCTGAGGAGATCAAGGCCCACATCACCGGCGTGGTGTTCGAGATCGCGGCGACGCCCGGCGCGCGGGTGGCCGCGGGGGACCCGGTCATCGTGCTCGAGTCCATGAAGATGGAGATCCCGGTCGAGGCGCCGCGCGACGGCGCGGTGAAGGAGATCCTCGTCCGGGAGGGGCAGACGGTCCAGGAGGGCGACGTCGTCGCCCTGCTCGAGTGAGGAGGCGTCCATGGCGGACGTGACGGCGCAGGACCTGATCCGCGGGCTCTACGACTATCACCGCTGGGCGAACCGGCGCCTGTTCGACGTGACGGCGGGCCTCGGCGAGGAGGCCGCCGGGCGCGCGCTCGGCACGCAGTGGAGCGTCCCGACGCTCCGGCGCATGCTGGCCCACCTCTACGGCGCCGACTGGATCTGGCTCGCTCGCTGGAAGGGGACCTCGCCGACCGCGCTGCCGGGGGCCGAGATCGCCACGCTGGCCGAGCTCCGCGGCCTCTGGGACGTGACGGAGCAGGAGCAGCGGGAGTTCGTCGACGCGCTCGCGCCGGCGGCGCTCGGACGGGTCGTCGAGTACCGGAACACGGAGGGCAAGCCCTTCCACGGCGCGCTCGCCACGCTGCTCCAGCACGTCGCGAACCACGCGACCCACCACCGGAGCGAGCTCGCGACGATGCTGACGATGGTGAGCGGCTCGCCGCCGTCCACCGACCGGATCGTCCACGAGCTGATCAGGTCCGGCCAGATGAAGGGATAGCGCCATGGGCATGAGGGACCTCGTCGACGAGCTCAGCGCCAAGCGCACCCGGATCCGGAAGATGGGCGGCGAGGAGGCCGTCCTCCGGCAGCACGCGGCCGGCAAGCTCACGGTCCGCGAGCGCCTCGATCTCCTGTTCGACCCCGGCACGTTCGCGGAGATCGGCATCCACGCCACCCACGCCGGGATCGCGCCGGACCTGGCGGGGCGCGAGACGCCCGCCGACGGCGTCGTCGCGGGCTTCGGCAGGATCGACGGGCGGCTGGCGTCGGTCATCGCCTACGACTTCACGGTGATGGCGGGCTCGATGGGACGCACCGCCGAGATCAAGTGCAACCGCGCCCGGGAGGTCGCCTACACCAAGCGGGTGCCGATGATCTGGCTCATCGACTCGGCCGGCGCCCGGATCCAGGAGGCGATCGGCTCGAAGAGCTTCGCGGGCTCCGGGCTCCTGTTCCGGGAGGAGTCGATCATGTCGGGCGTGGTGCCCCAGGTCGCGGCCATGATGGGGCCGGGCGCCGCGGGGACCGCGTACATCCCGGCGCTCGCCGACTTCGTGCCGATGGTCCGGGGGACCAGCAACATGGCGCTCGGCGGGCCGCCGCTCGTGAAGGCGGTCGTCGGCGAGGACATCACCGCGGAGGAGCTCGGGGGCTCCAAGGTCCACTGCGAGGTCTCGGGCTGCGGCGACCTCGAGGTCGAGGACGACCGGGCGTGCATCCGGGCGGTCAAGGACTACCTGGCCTACTTTCCCGCCAACAACACCGAGCGGCCGCCCGGGGCGCCCTGCGACGATCCGGCCGACCGGCGGGAGGAGGCGCTGCTGACGCTCGTGCCCGACAGCCCGCGGCGTGCCTACGACGTGAAGAAGGTCGTCCGCGCGGTCGTCGACCACGGCGTGTTCTTCGAGCTGAAGCCCGCGTGGGCCAAGAACGTCGTGGTGGGCCTCGCGCGGCTCGCCGGCGCGCCCGTCGGGATCGTCGCCAACCAGCCGATGGTGCTCGGGGGCGCGCTCGACGTCGACGCCGCGGACAAGGCGGCGCGGTTCATCATGCTGTGCGACGCCTTCGGCATCCCGCTAGTGTTCCTGCAGGACGTGCCCGGCTTCATGGTCGGCTCCAAGGTCGAGCGCGCCGGCATCATCCGCCACGGAGCCAAGATGCTCTACGCGGTGAGCGAGGCGACGGTGCCGAAGCTCACGGTGGTGCTGCGGAAGGCCTACGGTGCGGGCTACTTCGTCATGTGCGGGCGGGGCTACGAGCCCGATCTGATCGTCGCGTGGCCGACGGCGGAGATCAGCGTGATGGGCCCCGAGGGCGGCACGAACATCGTCTTCCGCCGGGAGATCGCCGCCGCCGCCGATCCCGACGCGGAGCGCGCGCGACGCGTCGAGGAGTTCAGGAAGCTGATCAACCCGTACATGGCCGCCGGCGCCGCGCTGATCGACGACGTGATCGACCCGCGCGAGACCCGCGGCGTGCTGATCCGGGGCCTCGAGATGGCGCGGACGAAAACGCTCCTGCGTCCCTGGAAGAAGCACGGCGTCATGCCCGTGTAGGACGAGAGGCCGAGCCGCGCCCCGGGTACCCCGGGGCGTGTGCGAGCGTCGGGGGCTTGGGGGGCGCCCGGAGCCGTCGAACCACTCGCGTGATCGAGGAGCGCCACGGGTTCCCCGGGGCGCTCCGAGCGGTGGGGGGCTTGGGGGGCGCCCGGAGCCCCCCATGAAGTCAGTTCTCGACGAAGGCCTTGAGGTTGCGACCGCGGAGCGGGTGGCGGAGCTTCCGGAGCGCCTTGGCCTCGATCTGCCGGATGCGCTCGCGCGTGACCTGGAAGCGGCGGCCGACCTCCTCGAGCGTGTGCTCGCCCTCCTCGCCGATGCCGAAGCGGAGCCGGAGGATCTCCTTCTCCTTGGGCGAGAGCGTGGCCAGCGCCCGCTCGACCTGGGTCGTCAGGTCCTGATTGAGCAGCGAGTCGTTCGGCGAGCCCGCCGACTTGTCCTCGAGGAAGTCGCCGAGCTCCGAGTCCTCGCCGATCGGCGTCTCGAGCGAGAGCGGCTTGCGTGACGACTCGAGGATGAGCCGCACCTTCTTGGCGGGCACCCCGGTGCGCTGCGCGAGCTCCTCGGGCGTCGGCTCGCGGCCCATCTCGTTGACCAGGCTGCGGTTCACGCGGGAGATCCGGTTGAGCGTCTCGACCATGTGCACCGGGATGCGGATGGTGCGCGAGTGGTCGGCGATCGCCCGGGTGATGGCCTGGCGGATCCACCACGTCGCGTAGGTCGAGAACTTGAAGCCGCGCCGGTACTGGAACCGGTCGACGGCCTTCATCAGGCCGATGTTGCCCTCCTGCACGAGGTCGAGCAGTGACAGGTCGCTGCCCAGGTAGCGCTTGGCCACCGAGACCACGAGGCGGAGGTTCGCCTCCATCAGCTCGCGCTTGGCCTGGCGGACGGTCCGGTCGCTGCGCTCGATCTGCTCGACGAGCTCCCCGAGCTGGCGCCGGGGCAGGCCCGCGGCCTGCTCGAGCTCGCGGAGCTCGCGCGGGGAGCCGGGCCGGCGCTCCGCCGCGAGGGCCTCGATGCGCCCGCAGTGGCGCCGGACACGGCCCACGAGGTCCTCGATCAGCGCCGGCTTGAGGGGCATGCCCGCGACGATCTTCTGAATCGCCGCGCGGTGGGCGGCGATCGTCGTCTGCACCCGCTTGCGGCTGGCCGCCGAGCGGCGCCTGTCGGCGAGCGAGGCCTCGAGCCGCTCGATCTTGCGCTGGACGCGGCGGAGCCGGCCGAAGGCCAGCAGCACCGGGCGGATCGCCTTGGCCTCGAGCTCGCCCCCCTCGGGCAGCACGATCACGTCGTCGGCGGGCACCTCTCCGCGCCGGAGCGCGTCGCCCACCGTGAGCAGCGCCGTGACCGCCATCGGGATGCCGGTCAGCGCGCTGCGGAGCGCGATCTGGCCGACCTCGATGCGCCGGCCGATCTGGACCTCCTGGGCGGCCGTCAGCAGGGGAACGCGGCCGATCTCCTTGAGGTAGAGGCGGACCGGGTCTTCGGCCCTGGCCGGCAGGGCCTCGTAGATGACGGCCCGGGCCGCGCGCGGGCGCTCCTCGCTCTCCTCCTCGACGGCGACGGCCGTCTCGGCCTCGTCGCTCACCGGGAGCGCCCCGGCGGTCGCCTGGGTGGCGCCGAGGGCGCCGTCCTGTGCAGTCTCGCGAAATGTCATGATGGCACCATTCACTCCGGGTGTCTGCTCTTACGATGCGCCGCTGCGGTCGAGCGTTTCGGCGGTCCCCGCTCGCTCTGGGAACCCCGCCGGGGCTCTTCGGGATCCGCAGCGCGCCGAGCCCATGGCTGCTCGGGTGCCCACGCTGCGTGACCCCACCACGGCTACGACCGGCGGGTCGGGTTCGTCTATTCAGCGCGCTCCTGCTAAGATGGCTGGCCCGGGAGGCCCTTCCACGTGCAGCAGCCCCCACGACAGGCCGAGGTCGTCGCGATCGGGTCGGAGCTCCTGCTCGGCCAGATCGTGGACACCAACTCCGCGGTGATCGCCCGCCATTTCGCTGGGATGGGGCTGAACCTCTTCTACAAGACGACCGTCGGTGACAACCTCGGGCGGGTGACCGAGGTCCTCCGCCAGGCCCTGTCGCGCTCGGACGTGGTGGTGACGACCGGGGGGATCGGGCCGACGGCCGACGACATCACGCGCGAGGCGGTCGCGGCCGCGACGGAGCGAGCGCTCGTGTTCTCGGAGCACCTGATGCGCCAGATCGAGACCTTCTTCGCCTCCCGCGGCTTCCGGCTCTCGCCCTCGAACCGGCGTCAGGCCTACGTCCCGGCCGGGGCGATCCCCATCGAGAACCCCGTGGGGACGGCGCCCGCGTTCATCGTGGAGCACGAGGGTCGGACGGTGATCACCCTGCCCGGGGTCCCGCGCGAGATGGAATATCTATTGACGCGGCGCGTGCTGCCGTGGCTCCGCGAGCGCTACGCGATCCAGGGCGAGATCCGCCTGCGGATCCTGAAGGCCGTGGGCCTGGGCGAGAGCCGCATCGGGGAGCTGATCGCCGACTTCATGGAGACGGGGGGCAACCCGACCGTCGGCACGCTCGCGCACCTCGGCCAGGTGGACGTGCGGATCGCGGCCAAGGGCGAGACCGCGGCGGAAGCGGAGCGGCTGATCGCGCCGGTCGAGGCCGAGATCCGCGGCCGGCTCGGCGATGCCGTGTTCGGCGCCGACGAGGCGACGCTCGAGGGCGAGATCACGCGCCGCCTGACGGCGCTCGACGCCCGACTCGCCCTCGTCGAGATCGGCAGCGCCGGCGCGGCGGCCGAGCGGCTGGCCGCGGGCCTGCCCGAGCGCTTCGCCGGCGGGCTCGTCGTCGCGGACGCCGCCGCGCTTCAGGCGTTCGGGCTTGCGGTACCCGGGGGCGACCTCGGGTCCGACCGCGCGCGCGCCCTCGCCGAGGCGGTGGCGCGGCGTGCCGGCACGCGCGTGGGCGCGGCGGCCTGGCTCGAGCCCGTGGTGGGCTCGGCGCCGCCCGTCGTGGCGGCGGCCGTCGGCGTCGCGCTCGACGGGCGGAGCGAGGCGCGCGACTGGCGGCTGGGCGGCGATCCGCCCTCGGTCCGGATCCGCGCGGCGACGCTCCTGCTCGACCACGTCCGGCGGGCCCTGCCCCCCGCGTGAATGGTGGTGCGAGGCGAGCGGCGGGCGAGGGGCCGGAGGCACGAGCGCCGCGAGGCGAGCGGTGAAATGGCCGGGGTGGTGCGAGGCGAGCGGCGGGCGAGGGGCCGGAGGCACGAGCGCCGCGAGGCGAGCGGGGAAATGGCCGGGGTGGTGCGAGGCGAGCGGGGAAATGCTCGCGGGGTTCGCGGCGAGCGCGGCGAGAGGGTAGAATCGACGACGGGATGATCGCGCCGAGCGCCTCCTACAGCTTCACGATTCGCGTCGCGATCGCCAACCGGCCGGGGATGCTGGGGCGCGTCGCCTCGACCCTCGGCGGGGCCGGCGGCGACATCGGCGCGGTCGACCTCGTCGAGACCACCCGCGAGCGGACGCTGCGCGACATCACCGTCAAGGCGCGCGACAGCGCCCACGCGCAGCGGATCGTGAGCCGCCTGCGGCACGTCGCCGGCGTGCGCGTCGGCAACGTCTCGGACCGCACCTTCCTCATGCACCTGGGCGGCAAGATCGAGATCCGCAACAAGGTGGCGATCCGCTCGCGCGACGACCTGTCGATGGCCTACACGCCCGGCGTCGCCCGCGTCTGCCTGGCGATCCGCGACGATCGCCAGCGCGCCTTCTCGCTGACGATCAAGCAGAACACGATCGCCGTGGTGACGGATGGCACCGCCGTGCTCGGCCTCGGCGACATCGGCCCCGAGGCCGCGCTGCCGGTGATGGAAGGCAAGGCGATGCTGTTCAAGGAGCTCGCC
>MGBU01000224.1 GCA_001790205.1 Candidatus Rokubacteria bacterium GWA2_73_35
CGTCGTCGGGCTGGTGGCCGACGCGCTCAACGAGCGCGGCCGCGCGCTGCGCGACGCCCGCATCCTCGTGCTCGGCGTCGCGTACAAGCCGAACGTGAGCGACACGCGCGACTCGCCGGCGCTCGAGATCCTCGAGACGCTCGCCCGCAAGGGCGCGCAGGTGGAGTACCACGACCCCCTCGTGCCGGCGGTGCAGGTGGGGACCACGACGCGCGAGTCCATCGCCTGGAGCGCCGCCGACCTCGGCGGGCGCGACGTGGTGCTGATCCTGACGCCGCACGACGGGTATGACTGGAAGGCGATCGTCCGCGACGCGCGCCTGGTCGTGGACACGCGCAACGCGACCGGGAGCCTCGCGCCCCTCCCGCCCCACGTCCTCCGCCTCTAGGCCGCCGATGTCGACGGCCGCCGCCGTGCTCGTCTCGCTGCGCCCGCGGCAGTGGGTGAAGAACCTCTTCGTGTTCGCGGGCCTGATCTTCGCGCAGAAGCTCTTCACGCCGGCCGTGTGGCCGGCGCTCGCCGCGTTCGCCGTGTTCTGCGCCCTCTCCGGCTCGGTGTACCTCCTGAACGACGTCGCCGACCGCGAGCGCGACCGGCTGGATCCGCGCAAGCGTGGGCGGCCGATCGCCGCCGGCCGCCTGGGGGTCGGCGCCGCGGTCGCGGCGGCCGCGGCGCTGATCCTCGCGGGCCTGGGCGCTGCGGCGCTGCTCTCGGGCGCGTTCCTCGCGACCGCCGTCGCGTACGTCGTCCTGCTCACGGCCTACTCCGCGTGGCTCAAGCACCTCGTGATCGTGGACGTCCTCGTCGTGGCGGGCGGCTTCGTGCTGCGCGCCGTCGCGGGCGCCGTCGTGATCCGCGTGGAGATGTCGGGCTGGCTCCTGATCTGCACGATCCTGCTCGCGCTGTTCCTCGCGCTCGGCAAGCGGCGCTTCGAGTACCTGTCGCTCGGGGGCGACGCGGCGGCGCACCGCCCGATCCTCGCCGAGTACAGCCCGGGGCTGCTCGACCAGATGATCGCGGTCGTCACCGCGTCCACCGTGACCGCGTATGCGCTCTACACGATGTCGCCGGAGACGGTCGCGAAGTTCCGCACCCAGCTCCTGCCGGCCACGCTCCCGTTCGTGCTCTACGGGATCTTCCGCTACCTCTACCTGCTCTACCGGCGGCAGCTCGGCGGCAACCCGTCCGAACTGCTGCTCGGGGACCGGGCGCTGCTGCTGAACGCGCTCGGCTGGCTGCTCGCGGTCCTGCTGATCATCTACGGCCCGGGGCTGGAGTAGAATCGAAGTCCATGGCGAGTCAGGTCGCGATCCTCCGGACCCGTCCCGAAACCGTCGTCGAGGACTACGGGCGGCTCATGCGCCTGGTCAAGTACGATCAGGTGCTGCGGCGCGACCAGGACCTCGTGCTGAAGCTCAACCTGTCGTGGACGAAGTACTTCCCGGCGTGCTCGAGCCAGCCCTGGCAGCTCGACGGCGTGCTCCGCACGCTCCTCGAGGACGGCTTCGCGCGCGCGCGCCTCTTCCCCGTCGAGAACAAGACCGTGGTGACGAACCCCCTCGCGGGCTGCCGGAACAACCGGTGGGAACCCGTGCTGCGGCGCCACGGGCTCCCGTTCATCCCGCTCCCCGACGTCGAGTGGGTCGTCCATCGATTCCAGAGCCCGCTGCTCCGGCTGAACGAGATCTTCCCGGAGGGGATCGAGATCCCGAAGATGTACGTCGGGAAGAACGTGCTCCATCTGCCGACGGTGAAGTGTGTGCACCCCGACACCGAGATCGTGCTCGCCGACGGCAGCCTCGTGCGCGCCGAGGCGCTGGTGAAGGAGTGGCAGGTCCGTGAGCCGACCCGGGACCTTCCGGACGGCGATCGGGTGAGCGAGGGGGAGGTTCGCATCGTCTCGCTCGATGGCAGCTCGCTCACCTCTGGCCATGCGACACACTTCTGGAGGACTCCCGTCGGGGACGGCACGGTCTGGACCGTGCGGACACGGACGGGACGTGAGGTGACGACCTCTCCTCAGCACCCCTTCCTCACGCCGGAAGGCTGGACGCCGGCCGCGCGCTTGAGAGTCGGTGACCGGATCGCCATCGCGCGGCGGATCCGCGTGGCAGGCACTAGTCAGCCCCTTCCTCGCGTGGCACGGCTCGGTCACGAGGTGATCGATGTCGACCGTCTGCGATACAGAAGGAGACCGTCGTTCGACCTCGCGACCCAGAAGCGCATCGTTCACCTCTATCTCCGGGGAGCATCGGTCAAGAAGATCGCGGAAGCGCTGGAGCGACCTTGGTCATCCATTCGTAACATCCTGAGGTCATCTGGTGTCCCTGGCCGTGGACAGCGGAACTGGGTCATTGCGCCGGACGTCACGTCAACTGAATTTTGCCGTTGGCTCGGCTATTTCACGGCGGAAGGCTGGGCGCGCGACAATCACTCGAGTCTCGACGTATCGATGGCGAACGGTGATACAGGGATCCAGCGAGACTACACGGCTCTTTGCCGTAGGCTATTCCGCGCGACTCCCGTGCGCCGTGGGATCACGATCGGGTTTTGCGCACAGAATCTCAGGCCGTTCTTCGAGAGCCTCGGTTTCAGTCTTCCAACCAGCGCCGCGACGAAGGCGGTTCCGGACGTCCTATTCCGCTGTCCAGACGCCGAGATCGCGGCGTTTCTCCAGGGCTACCTCGATGGCGACGGAACCGTCTGCAGTGACGGTGTTCACGTCACGACGAAGAGCCAGAAACTCGCTCGACAGGTGCAGATGCTGCTGGCCCGGTTGGGAGTTGTCAGTTTCATCAGGCACGTGCGGTGTAGCCAGAGCAATCGCAGGAGAGGTTGGACAGCTGTATACGCGAAGGTTTCGATTCACGGCGATGACGTTGTTCGGCTTGCGCAATGGATACAGTTGAAGTCCAGGCATAAGCGGCGACGCCTTGCTGGGCACGTGTTCCGGCGAAAGGGAGGGAGTCAGCCGAGTCATTGGGATACAGTGCCGCTTCCACCGGCACTCTTTCGAATGGTCCGTGAGGGGTTGGGATTCACACATGCATCAACGGGGATGCCGGCCGGTGTCAGCAATATCGAGATCCGCCGGACAGAGGCTACGCGGCGTATTCTCGCGAGGTTCATCGGCCTATTCTCGGGAGCCGATTCAGATGGGCGATTCGCGAACGAACTGGCTTACATGCGTCTTCTCGCAAGCGAGGACATCGCTTGGGACCGTGTAGACGATGTGTATTCCCAGTCGGCGGACTCGCCATTTCTCTATGACCTGTCCGTTCGTGATACTCACTCGTTCGTCGGAAATGGCATCATCCTCCACAATACCCACGGTCATTCGACGACAACCGGCGCCATCAAGAACAGCTTTGGCGGTCTCCTCAAGGAAGTCCGGCACTACGCGCACGAATACATGCACGAGGTCCTTGTCGATCTGATGTACATGCAGAGAGAACTTCATCCGTCGGTGCTTGCGGTGATGGACGGCACCGTGATGGGCGACGGCGCGGGCCCGCGCACGATGGTACCGCGCGTGGGCAACCTCCTGCTCGCCTCCGAGGACCAGGTGGCGATCGACGCGATCGCGGCCCGGATCATGGGCTTCGACCCGCTCGCGATCCCTTACCTCCGCATGTGCGCGGAGCGCGGCCTCGGCACCGCGGACCCGAAGCGGATCGAGCTGGTCGGCGACACCGACCTCGCCGAGCTGAACCTGGGCTTCAGGACGCGACGGAGCCTCGTGATCTGGGGCGACCAGCTCATCCGGCGCGGCCCGCTGCGCCCGCTGAAGCGGCTCCTGCTCCACTCGCCGCTCGTCGTCTGGGCGCCGTTCGCCTCGAACGTCTACCACGATCTCCTCTGGTACCCCACCGTCGGGCGGGCGCGGATCCGCGCGTTCGCGGCGACGCCGTGGGGGCGCCTGTTCGCGACGTACTGAGATGGACGTACCGGGATGACGTCCCCCGTGCGCGTCCGCTTCGCGCCGAGCCCGACGGGCCACCTGCACGTCGGCGGCGCGCGCACCGCGCTCTTCAACTGGCTCTTCGCCCGCCACAGCGGGGGCGCGTTCATCCTGCGCATCGAGGACACCGACCGCTCGCGCTCGACCGACGAGAACATCGCATCCATCGTGGACGCGCTCCGGTGGCTCGGACTCGACTGGGACGAGGGCCCGCCGGCGCCGGGCTACCGGCAGACCGAGCGACTCGAGACCTACCGAGCGCACGCCGAGCGGCTGCGCGCCGCGGGCCGCGCCTACCACTGCGACTGCCCGCCCGAGGAGCTCGACCGCCAGCGGCGGGCGGCCCAGCAGCGCGGCGAGACGTTCCGGTACTCGGGGCGCTGCCGCGAGCGCGGCCTCGCCGCCGGGGCGCTGCGCCTGCGGATCCCGACGGAGGGCGCGACGATCGTCGACGACCTGATCCACGGCCCGGTGACGTTCGAGCACGGCCAGCTCGACGACTGGATCCTCGTCCGGACCGACGGCACGCCGACGTACAACTTCTGCGTGGTCGTGGACGACGTGAGCATGCGGATCACCCACGTCATCCGCGGCAACGACCACCTGTCGAACACGCCGAAGCAGATCCTCTGCTACGAGGCGCTCGAGTACGCGGCGCCCGCGTTCGCCCACGTCTCGATGATCCTCGGCACGGACCGGAGCCGCCTCAGCAAGCGGCACGGCGCCACCTCCGTGCAGGCGTTCCGCGACGCCGGCATCCTCGCCGACGCGCTGGTGAACTACCTGGCGCGCCTGGGCTGGTCGCACGGCGACCAGGAGATCTTCACGCGCGACGAGCTGATCGCGCTGTTCGACATCAAGGACGTCGCCTCCTCGGGCGCGGTCTTCGACGCGACCAAGCTCGAGTGGCTCTCCCACGAGTACTTGAAGGCCCGGGACGGCGCCGCGCTCGCCGTGCTGGCCGCGCCGTTCCTGCGCGCGGCGGGGCTCACGCCGCCCGCCGACGGCGCGCGGCTCGCCGCGATCTTCGAGACCGTCAAGGAGCGGGCGCGGACGCTCGTCGAGCTGGTGGCGCGGGCGCGCTTCTACTTCGAGCCGCCGTCCGTGTACGAGCCGAAGGCCGCGCGGGAGTTCCTGACGCCGGAGGGCGCCGGGCGGCTCGACCGGCTGCTGGCGCGCCTCGGCACCGAGCGCGAGTGGAGCCCGCCGGCGATCGAGCGCGCCTACCGGGCGCTCACGGCGGAGCTGGGGATCGAGCTGGTGGAGCTGGCGCAGCTCGCGCGCCTGGCCCTGACCGGCGGGACGGCCTCGCCGCCGATCTTCGACGTGCTGGCGCTGCTCGGCCGGGAGGAGGCGCTCGCGCGCCTGCGCCGCGCGCGCGCCGCCGCGGGCGGGGGCGCGTGAGGCTCCTGCTCGCCCGCCACGGCCAGACGGCCTGGAACGCCGGCCGGCGTTTTCAGGGCGGGGCGGACGTCGGGCTCTCCGACCTCGGGCGGGCCCAGGCGGCGGCGCTCGGTCGCGCCGTGCGCGGCCGGCGGCTCGCCGCCGCGTACGTGAGCCCGATGCGTCGTGCGGTCGAGACCGCCGAGATCGCGCTCGCCGGCACCGGGATCCGGCTCGTGACGCTCGAGGAGCTGCGCGAGCTGTCGCTCGGCGAGTGGGAGGGGCGGACGGTGGGCGAGATCCGCGCGCTCGCGGGCGATCCGTACGCGGCGTGGGTGCGGGCGCCGCTCGACTGTCCGCCGCCCGGCGGCGAGGCGCTCCCGGCCGTCTGCGCGCGCGTCCTCGCCGGCGTCGAGCGGATCGGCGCGGCGCACCCGAACGGCGACGACGTACTCGTCGTCGCCCACGGCGGCGTGATCAGCGTCTACCTCTGCCACCTGCTGGGCGTCTCGTTCAACCACCTGTGGCGCCTCCGGCTCGACAACGGCTCGCTGAGCATCGCCCGGCCGCCGCGCCTGGTCCGGGTCAACGAGACGACGCACCTGCCTGCGGCGCCGCGCCGCGCGTGGTTCGAGGCCGAGCCCGTTCCCGACGGGGAGGCGGCGCCGTGACGGTGCTCCTCGCGCTGTTCGGGGGCATGGCGCTGCTGCTCTACGGCATCCAGCTCACGGGCGAGGGCCTGCAGCGGGCCGCCGGCGCCCGGCTGCGCGGGCTCCTGACCGGGCTCGCGCGGAACCGCGTCGTCGCGCTCGGCTCGGGGGCGACGGTCACGGCGATCATCCAGTCGTCGTCGGCGACGACCGTGATGCTCATCGGCTTCGTGTCCGCCGGCCTGATGACGTTCCGCCAGACGCTCGGCGTGATCCTCGGCGCGGACATCGGCACGACGTTCACGGTCCAGCTCATCGCGTTCCGGCTGACGGACTGGGCCCTGCTCCTGGTCGGCGTCGGCTTCACGATCGTCTTCGTCGCCCGCCGGCGCGCCGGGAAGGACGTGGGCCAGGCGCTGCTCGGCTTCGGCCTGATCTTCCTGGGGCTCAAGCTGATTCTCGACGGCGTCGCGCCGCTCAAGACGAGCCCGCTCGCCGTCCAGCTCCTGGCCTCCGCCGGCGAGAGCCCGGTCCTGGCGGTGCTGACCGCGGCAATCTTCAGCGCGCTCGTGCACTCGTCGGCGGCCACGATCGGCCTCGCGCTGGCGCTGGCCACCGAGGGCCTGCTCACCCTCGACGGCGCCGTCGCGATCGTGCTCGGCGCGAATATCGGGACGTGCGCGACCGCGCTCGCGGCCTCCGTCGGCACCTCCGCCGAGGCCAAGCGCGTCGCGACCGCCCACATCGCCTTCAAGCTCCTCGGCGCCGCGCTGGTCTTCCCGCTCATCGAGCCGTTCGCCGCGGTGATCGCGACGACCGCCGCCGACCCGGCGCGCCAGGTCGCGAACGCCCACACGCTGTTCAACCTCGGCATCAGCCTCGTGTTCCTGCCGTTCACGCCGGTGGCGGCGCGCGCGATCGAGTCGCTGGTGCCGGAGGACCAGCCGGGGGACAACCCGTTCCGCGTGCGCTACCTCGACGAGCGGGCGCTCGACCAGCCCTCGCTCGCGCTCGGCCAGGCGACGCGCGAGGCGCTGCGCATGGCGGACGTGGTGCAGGGGATGCTGCGCGACGTGCCCGTCGTGTTCGCGACGGCCAACCAGGAGCTGCTCGAGGGGGTCGAGCGGCGCGACGACCAGGTCGACTTCCTCGAGCGCGAGATCAAGCTCTTCCTCGCCCGCCTCGGCCGCGAGGCGATGGGCCCCGACCTGTCGCGCAAGGAGATCGAGCTGATCTCGGTGATCGGCAACCTCGAGAACATCGGCGACATCATCGACAAGAACCTGATGGAGCTGGGGCGCAAGAAGCTGTACCAGGGGCGGCGCTTCTCCGACGCCGGCTGGGCCGAGATCCTGGACTTCCACACGATGGTCTCCAAGAACCTCGAGCGGGCGCTCGGCGCGTTCGCCGCGAACGACCGCGGGCTCGCGCAGGAGGTGCTCGACCAGCGGCCGCTCATGCGCCAGCGCGAGCGCGAGCTGCGCGAGTCGCACCTGGCGCGGCTGCGCGCGGGCCTGGCCGAGTCGCTCGAGACCTCGGAGATCCACCTGGACATCCTCACGAACCTGAAGCGGATCAGCTCGCACGTGTCCGCGCTCGTGTTCCCGATCCTCGAGGAGGTGTGAGGGCATGAAGAAGATCGAGGCGATCATCAAGCCGTTCAAGCTGGACGACGTGAAGGAGGCCCTGACCGAGGTCGGGGTGATCGGGATGACCGTCACCGAGGTCCGCGGCTTCGGGCGCCAGAAGGGGCACACCGAGCTGTACCGGGGCTCGGAGTACACGGTCGACTTCCTCCCGAAGGTGAAGATCGAGGTCGTCGTGCCCGACAGCCTCGTCGACAAGGTGGTCGCGACCATCGTCGGCGCCGCGAAGACGGGCTCCATCGGCGACGGCAAGGTGTTCGTGCTGCCGATGGGCGAGGCGATCCGCATCCGGACCGGCGAGACGGGCGAGTCGGCCGTCTGAAGCCGTCCCCGACCGATCTCCTCACCGCGGCCGGCCCGATCGCGGGCCGGCTCACGCGGGAGCTCGCGCGGCTCGGCTTCGCCGACCCCGCCGCCGCGGCGGCGAACATCGAGAGCCTCACGCCGGCGCCGCGCGACGCCGAGCTCCTCGCCCCCGCCTTCCCGCGTCTGCTCGCCGAGCTGGCCGCGGCGCCCGACCCGGACATGGCGCTCAACAACCTGGAGCGCTACGCCGCCGCCGTCGACCGCGGGGTCCTCTTCCAGACGCTCGCCGCTCATCCGGGCGCCGCCCTCCTGCTGGCGCGGCTCGGGGGCTCGAGCCAGTTCCTCGCCGACGCGCTGCGCCGGCGCCCCAGCCACCTCGCGTGGCTGCTCGAGCCGGGCACGATGCGGGTCTGGCTCGCCGACGACCTCGCCGCCGACCTCGCGCGGGCGCTCGCCCCGTTCGAGGCGCGGGAGGCCCGCATGAACGCGCTCCGACGCTTCAAGTACCGCCACCTGCTCCGCGTGGGCGCGCGCGACCTGCTGGGCGATGCCGACCTCGCCGCGACGACGGCCGAGCTGGCGCACCTCGCCGACGCCTGCCTCGCCGAAGCGCTCCGCGCCGCCGACGCCGGGGCGCGGCGGGACTGGGGCGCGCCGCGCGACCCGGACGGCGGCGAGACCGGGCTCGCGGTCATCGGGATGGGCAAGCTCGGCGGCGAGGAGCTGCTCGCGGTCATCGGGATGGGCAAGCTCGGCGGCGAGGAGCTGAACTACTCGTCGGACATCGACCTGATGTTCGTCTACGGCGCCGAGGGCGTGACCGCCGGGGGGCCGGCCGGGCGCGTGGACACCGGCGAGTACTTCGCCCGCGTGTGCCGCGACGTGGTCGCGTGCCTCGAGGCCGTGACCGAGGAGGGCTACGCCTTCCGGGTGGACCTCCGCCTCCGCCCCGAGGGCCGGATGGGCGCGATCAGCCTCTCGCTTCCGCACTACCGCGACTACTACCGCGACCGCGGCGAGCTGTGGGAGCGCCAGGCGCTCCTCAAGGCGCGCGTCGCGGCCGGCGACCCGGCGGTCGGCGCGCGCTTCATGGACCTCGTGCGCGAGACCGTGTACCGGCCCGGCGTGGATGCGCGCGTGCTGCCCGCGGTGCGCGCGATGAAGCGCGAGATCGACCGGGCCCTCCGGGCCAAGGGGCGCGAGGCCACCAACGTGAAGCTCGGCCGCGGCGGTATCCGCGAGATCGAGTTCCTCGTCCAGGCGCTCCAGCTCCTCTACGCGGGCGACGACCCGTGGCTCCGCGAGCGGAACAGCCTGCGCGCGATCTTCCGCCTGACCGAGCGCGGCTACCTCGCCCCGGACCTCGGGCGCCGGCTCTCGGAGGCGTACGTCCACCTCCGGACGGTCGAGCACCGCCTGCAGATCCTCCACGAGTTCCAGACGCACACGCTCCCCGAGGACGCGCGCGAGCTCGGGCGCCTCGCCCGGCGCGTGGGCGTCCCGGGCCTGCCCGCGGTCGCGGCGCGCCGCTTCCTCGCGCGCCACCGCGCCGTGACCGCCGGGGTGCACCGCGCGTTCCGCGAGTTCTTCGCGGCCGGCGCGGCCGCGCCCCGGCCGCGCGTCAAGCTGCCGAGCGTGATGGCGCTCTCCGCGACCGGGTTCAAGGACCCCGAGCGCGCGCGCCACAACCTCGGGCTGATCCTCGAGGGCCGGCCGCTCGTGCCCTACGCGGCGCACCTCAGGGCGGCGCTCGAGCGCCTCTACCCGACGCTGCTCGACGCGCTCTGGAAGAGCCCCGACCCGGACGAGGCGCTGAACCAGTTCGAGCGCCTGCTGGCCGCCGCGGGGCCGCGGGCGGGGCTCGTCGAGCTGCTCGCGGGGGAGCCCGGCCTGCTCGTCGGCCTGGTCCGGGTCTGCGCGGGCGGCGACCTCCTGACCCAGCTCCTGATCGCCCAGCCCGAGCTGCTCGCCTCGCTCGCGGGCCCCGAGCGCCTGCTCCGGCGGAAGGCCGCGCGGGAGTTCCGCGCGGCGCTCGCGCCGGTGTTCGCGCCGGGGGTCTCGACCGTGGAAGCCCGCGACAGGCTGCGGCGCGGCAAGCAGGCCGAGGAGCTGGCGGTCGTGTGGCGCTACCTGCTCGACGTCACGTCCATCGAGGGCTACGCGCGCGAGATGACCGCGCTCGCCGAGGCCACGCTCCTCGCGGGCTGGCTCCTGACGCTCGAGCCGCTCGTCGCGCGGCACGGCGTCCCGCGCGACGCCGCCGGGCGCTTCGTCCCGGCCGTCCTCGTGGGCATGGGCAAGCTCGGCGGGCGCGAGCTGATCACGGGCTCGGACCTCGACCTCTTCGTCGTCTTCGGCGAGGACGGCGAGACCGACGGCCCCGAGCGCATCGAGGCCCACTGGTTCTACAGCCTCGCGGTCGAGCGCCTGGCGGGCACCCTCGGCGACATCACCGCGGCGGGCGTGGCGTTCCCCGTGGACCTCCGGCTCCGGCCCGGCAGCAAGGGCAGCGGGTTTGCCTCGAGCGTCGCGGCGCTCGAGCGCTACTACGTCGAGCACGGCGACCTCTGGGAGCGCCAGACGCTGACGCGCGCGCGGCTCGTCCTGGGCGACCGGGCGCTCGCGCGGCGCGTGCGCGCGGCGCTCCGGCGGCTCGTCTTCGGCACGCCGCTGCCGCGCGCGTCGCTCACGGAGATCGCGGAGGTGCGGCGGCGCATGGAGGTCGAGCTGGGGAAGGAGACGCGCGGGCGCTTCCACGTCAAGTACGGGCGCGGCGGGCTCGTGGACGTCGAGTTCCTGGCCCAGGCGCTCCAGCTCGTC
>MGBU01000225.1:0-4166 GCA_001790205.1 Candidatus Rokubacteria bacterium GWA2_73_35
CGGTGGCGGCGTCGAGGTGGGCCGACAGCTCGGCGATCTCGTCACCGAGCCGATCCAGCTCCGCGATGTGGTTTTCCATGGGCGAGTCCCCCTTCTGCTGGGGCGACTCTACACCCGGGTTTTCGCGCCCCCGTGGAGCCTCCGGGACGCACGATCGCGCCGTGTTCCATGATTTTTCGAGTCGAGCCCGGCTGGGTCGGCCTCGCCGGGCCGGCGCGCACCGCTGAGCCGGCATCTGCGAGGGACTGCCGGAATGCTGTCGTCCCCGGCACTGAAGGCTGTCAAGCGAAATCTTTCCTAAGCGCCCGGAGCGCCGCGCTACTTCAACTGTGAACGTTTCGATACTCCCATCTGACACGACGATAGTTCTCCCACCGTAGAACGGCGGCGAGCCGGTTGAAGCCGGGTCCCATGCTGCGGCGCTCGGAGCTTAGAGCTTCGCGCGCACGTCGTTCGCGAAGCGCGTGTAGATCTGCGTGAGGTCCTCGAGGTCGCGGATCCGCGACTCGAGGATCACGTGGCTCACGCCGAGATCTCGCAGGGCGCGGAACTCGGCGACCAGCGCGTCGGCGTCCTGCCGCGCCGGGAGCCCGAGGCGCGCGCTGATCGTGAGCGACCCCGGGTCGCGCCCGGCGCGGCGGCAGGCCTCGGCGAGCGCGTCCATGCTCCGCTGCATGTCCGCGGCGCTCGCGAACGCGGCGTGCCAGCCGTCGCCGAGCTCGGCGACGCGGCGGAGCGCCCGGGGCGTGTGGCCGCCGATCCAGATCGGGATCGTCCCGCGCGCGGGCTTGGGCGCCATGCCGACCGGCTCGAAGCGCAGGAACTCACCCTGGTGCTCGACGCGCTCGTCGCGCCAGCAGGCGCGCATGACCCGGATCGCCTCGTCGCTCCACGCGCCCCGCCGCGCGTAGGGGACGCCCAGCATCTCGATCTCCTCCCGCATCCAGCCCACGCCGGCGCCGACGATCACGCGCCCGGGCGCCAGGTGGTCGAGCGTCGCGAGCATCTTTGCGGCCAGCAGCGGGTGGCGGTGGGGCAGCACGAGCACCGTGGTGCCGAGGCGCACCCGCTCGGTCGCGCCCGCGACGAGCGCGAGGGTGACGAGCGGCTCGAGGAAGTTCGCGGTCGGCGGCAGCGGGAAGTCGCCGGTCGCGTTGTACGGGTAGCGCGAGCGGATCGTGAACGGCAGCACGACGTGGTCGCTCGCCCAGAGCGAGTCGTAGCCGAGGGCCTCCATCCGCCGCGCGAAGCCGAGCAGCGTGTCGCGGGTCGCGGCGGGGCCGAAGACGGGCAGGTGGCAGCCGAACTCCACGTCAGTGCCCTCCGTGGACGAGCTGCGCCCCGAGCTCGCCGGCCTGGAGCATCTGGACGAGGCGCGAGCGCTGGATCTTGCCGCTCGACGTCTTCGGGATCGTGCTCGGGCGCACGAGGAGCACGCGGGCGGGGCGGTGCCCGGTCGCGGCGTGGACGCGGTTCACGATCTCGCGCACGAGGCGGTGGTGCTCGTCGGGCGCCGCCGCGTCGCCGCGCACCTCGACCACGACGTGGAGCCGCTGGGTGCCGGTGCGCTCGCTGTCGAGGCCGACGGCCGCCGAGTAGCGGACACCCTCGACGGTGTCCACGGCCTCCTCGACGTCGGCGGGCAGCACGTTCGCGCCGCCGAGGACGATCAAGTCTTTCAATCGGCCCGTCACGTAGAGGAAGCCGTCCTTGTCCCGGAAGCCGAGGTCGCCGGTGCGCAGCCAGCCGCCGGGCAGCAGGACGCGGGCCGTCGCCTCGGGGTTGTTGTAGTAGCCGCGCATGACGCCGGGGCTCTTGACGCAGATCTCGCCCTCCTCGCCCGGCGGGAGCTCGGGCCCGACGGCCTCCTCCCCCTGCGAGGCGAGGATCCGCACGGCGACGCCGGCGCACGGCTGGCCCACCGACACGAACCGCCCGCTCGGGTCGAGCCGGCGCGGCGTCGCGCGCGGCCAGATCGCGACGGCCAGCGTCGCCTCCGCGAGGCCGTAGCAGGGCGAGATCACCTGCTCGAGCCCGAAGCGCGCCTCGAACGCCTCGATCGTGGACGTGCGGACGGGCTCCGCGCCAGAGAGCGCGGCCTTGAGGCTCGTGAGGTCGAGCCCCGCGGAGTCGCGGACGTGCCGGACGCAGTTCCGGTAGCCGAAGTCCGGCGACACGGTGAACGTCGCCCGCACCGCGGTGATCAGCTCGAGCCACTGGCGCGGGTTGCGGAGGTCGGGCGGGAGGAGCCAGAGCGGCGTGCCGGTGAGCGGCGGCGTGAAGGCGCAGCCGATCAGCCCCATGTCGTGGTAGAGCGGCAGCCACGACACCACGCGGTCCTCCGCGGTGAGGCCCGCGGCCTCGGCCATGAACCGGACCGTGGCCACGACGTTCCGGTGCGTGAGCATCACGCCGCGCGGGTGGCCGGTGCTCCCGGAGGTGTACTGGAGGAACGCGAGGTCGTCCTCCGCCGGCGGGGCGGCCGGCGGCGGCGCCGCGTCCACCTCGAGGTCGGGCGGCTCGAGGACGATGCCCGCGTTCGGCGCGAGCGCGACGCTCGCGTCCACGCCCTTGCGGAACCAGCCGATCGTGGCGACCGCCACCGCCCCGGAGTCCCGGAAGATCGCCGCGGTCGCCTCGACGCCGAGCGTCGGGTAGAGCGGCACCGGCACCGCGCCCAAGCGGAGCGCGCCGAAGAAGGAGTAGAAGAACTCCGCGCACGTCGGGTGGATCAGGCATACCTTGTCGCCGGCGCGCACGCCGGCGCGCGCGAGACCGGCCGCGTACCGCCCGCTCTGCGCCCAGAGCCGCCCGTACGTCACCGTCTCGCCGTACAGGTGGAAGTACGGCTGCTCGGGCGCTACTCGCGCGCGCCGCCCCAGCAGCTCGGTCAGCGTCGTGGCGGCTCGCACCTCGCGATCGACCATAGGGCTCCTCGAACCGTCGGGGCTAGGGGCGCGCGCCGAGCGTCGCCGCGGTGGCGCGCGCCTCGCCGTCGCGCAGGTAGACGACGTCCACGGTCTCGCCCGGCCGCCGGGCGCCGAGGAGCGCGCGCAGCGCGTCGAGGCCGTCCACCGCCGCGCGGTCGAGGCGGACGATCACGTCCCCCTCGCGCAGCCCCGCGGCGGCGGCGGCGCTGCCGGGGAGGATCCCCGAGATCCAGAGGCCGTCCGGCGCGGGGCGCGGGGCCGCGACGATCCCGAGGAACGCGCCGCCGAGCCCCGCGCCGGCCGCGGCGCCGCGGGGCGTCGGGGGCGCGACGCGCGCGTACGCGGGCCGCGGCGCGGCGGCGAGGCGCTCGACGGCGCGCGCCGCGACGGCGGCGACGCGCGCCATGCCGTCGGCGTCGATCCGGTCCGGCGTGTCGCTCGGGCGGTGGTAGTCGTCGTGGCCGCCCGTGAAGAAGAACAGCACGGGGACGCCCGCGCCGTAGAACCGCGTGTGGTCGGACGGCGTCCAGGGCGTGCCGCGCACCTCGATCGTCACGCCCGTGCCGCGCGCCGCCTCGGCCACGAGCGCCCGGAGCCCGCTCGCGCTGTCGCCCCCGCCCACGACGAGGGGGCCCTGGCGCAGCCGGCCGACCATGTCGAAATTCAGCATCGCGACGGTCCGCGCGAGCGGCACGGCCGGGTGGCGCACATAGTGCGCGGAGCCGAGCAGGCCGAGCTCCTCGGCGCCGAACAGGACGAACACGAGCGTGCGGTCGGCGCCGCCCGCCGCGGCGAAGGCCCGCGCGAGGGCGACGACGAGCGCGGTGCCGGAGGCGTTGTCGTCGGCGCCCGGGTGCACGACGTCGCCGACGCGGCCGAGGTGGTCCCAGTGCGCGCCGATCACGATCGCGTCGCCCGCGCGCGCGGGGTCCGTCCCGGGCAGCACGCCGACGACGTTCGCCGTCCGCCGCTCCTCGCGCTCCAGGTCCACGCGGAGCCGCACGCGCGCGCCCGTCGCGAAGGGCGCGGGCGCGCCCCCGGCCGCGAGCGCCGCGGCCAGCCCGCCGGTCGTCCGGCCGGTGGGTACCAGCAGCGCATCGGCGGCGGCGCGCGTGAGGGTGGCCGAGAGGACGTTGACCGGCGCCGCGGTGGCGGCGGCCGGCGGGAGCGCGTCGGCGACCAGCAGGAGCGCGGCCGCGCCGTGCGCGCGGGCCGCGAGCAGCTTCTCGATCCGGC
>MGBU01000225.1:4172-9291 GCA_001790205.1 Candidatus Rokubacteria bacterium GWA2_73_35
GCGTGCCCGCGAGCCGCGCCGGCGCGCCGTCGAGGGCGAGCGCCACGCGGCCGCGCACGTCGGCACCCGCCCAGTCGTCCCAGCCCGCCTCGGGCGCGCTCACGCCCCAGCCGACGAAGACGACCTCGCCGGCCGCCTCGCCGGGCCGCGAGCCCGCGTGCGGCGCGAAGTCGCGGCCGAGGACGAGCGCGCGGGGCGCCGCCCCGTCGAGCGCGAGCGCGCTCGTCGCCGCCGGGCGGGCGGCGCGCGCGAGCACGAACGACTGGAGGAACGTCCCGTCGTCGCCGCCGGGCCGGAGCCCCGCGGCCTGGAGCCACGCGGCGAGGAGCTGCGCGGCGCGCTCGCCGCCGGGGTCGCCCGAGCGGCGGCCCTCGAGCTCGGGCGCCGTGAGCGCCCCGACGCTCCGGGCGAGCTCGGCGGCGCCAGGCGGGACGACGGCCGGCCGCGCGAGCGCGGCGGCCGCGCCGAGCAGCCAGGAGACGAGCAGCAGGAGCGGGACGGCGCGGCGCCGGATCACGTCGGGCATTGTACCCCGGGCGGCGTCAGCGCCCGAGCACGATCCGGTCGAACGTCTCGGCGTACGCGTAGCCCTGGCCCTGGCCGAGCTGGCGCGCGCGCTCGCGCACCCGCGCCTCGACGGCCGCGAAGTCGGCGAACTGGCTCGCGTGGCAGGCGAGGGCCTTGAGCTTGAGGTCCATGACGTCCGAGACGTCCACGACGAGACGCGGGTTCTCCCACTGCATCACGTAGACCTCGCGGACGCGGTGCGGCTCGAACTCGGGCATCAGCTCGGGGAAGGCCAGGTGGTCGCGCGCGAGGGGGTACACGCAGTCGAGCGCGACGCCGGCCGTGATCCGGTGGTCGCGGTGCGAGGCGCCGAGGTTGTACGTGCGGTGCGGGTTCTGCGTGATGACGAGGTCGGGCTTGAAGCGCCGGATCTCGCGGCTCACGTCGCGCCGGAGGTCGCGCGTGTCCTCGACCTCGCCGTCGGGGTAGCCGAGGAACTGCACGCGCGCGACGCCGAGCGTGCGCGCCGCCGCGCGCTGCTCCTCCTCGCGGATCCGCGCGAGCCGCTCGGGCGTCATCGTGCGGTCCGACGAGCCCTTGCTGCCGTTGGTGACGACCACGTAGGTGATCTCGCGGCCCTCCCGGGCCATCCCCGCGACGGTCCCGCCCGCGCCGAACTCCGAGTCGTCCGGGTGGGCCGTCACGACCAGCACGCGCTCGATCGGGTCGCTCATGTCCCAAGAGCATACCGGTTCCGGCGCCGCCGCGCGACGGGCTATAATCGCGCGGTGTCCATGGCCACCGGGCGCCGGGCCGCGGCGCTCCTCCTGCTCGTCCTCCTCGCGGGCGCCGTCCTCCTGAGCGTGGCGCCGGGCGATCCCGGCGCGCTGCGGCTCGGCGGCGTCAGCCTCCTCTGGTGGTACGCGGCGCTCGGCGCGCCGCTCGTCGCGCTCGCGGCGGCCGTCCCCGTGCTCGCGGCGCGCTCGGCGGGGCCGGCGGCGTCGAGCGCGTTCTGGGCCTCGCCGGTCGTCCCGGCCGTGGTCGCGGCGCGCGTCTTCGACGGCGCCGCGGAGGCGCCGGCCGTGGTGCTCGCGGCCGCCGTGGCGCCGCTCTTCGCGCTGCTCGTCGCGCGCGCGCCGGCGCCGCCGCCGGGCCCCGTGGCGCGGCTCGCGACCGCGGCCGGCGCCGCCCTCGTCCTCGGCGCCGGGGTCGCCGTGCTCGCGGAGGCCGGCGCGCTCCTGGGGCTCCCGCGCCCGGCCACCGTCGCCGTCGCGGTCGCGTGCGCCGCGGCGGTCTCCCTGGCGCCGCGCGCGGCCGCCGCGGGCGCGCGCGAGCTGGTTCTCGGCCTGGGGACCCTCGGCGTCGTCGCGTCGGTGGTCGCGCTCGGGCTCGGCGCCGGCGTCACGCCCTGGGCGGCCTGGCGCGACGTCGCCTCGCGCCCGGCGCTCAGCTTCGGCGCCGCGAGCGCCGCCGCCGTCGAGGGCCGCGCGATCGCGCGGCCGACGACGCTCGCGTTCGACGAGCCCCACCGCGTCACCGCGGTCCGGCCCGGCGTCTACCGCGTCACGGACGGGTCGCGGCTGCACGAGTGGCGGCTCCGCCCGGGCGACTCGCTCGAGCTGCGCCCGGGGGACCGGCTCGCGCTCGAGGCCGGCGCGCGCGTCAGGTTCGAGGCCGGCAAGCGCGTGCCCACGGCGCCGGTCTCCGGGATCGCGTGGGCGGACCCGCCGGAGCGCGCGACGTGGGGGGCGGCCGCGGGGATCGCGGGCGTCACGCTGACGCTGCTCGGGGGCGCGCTCGCGCTGGTCCCGCCGGGCGCGGCCCGCGCGGGGCGGCCGGCCGTCGGCGCCGCGCTCATCGTCCTGCTCGTGCTCGCGGCCGCGTGGCTCGGCGTCTTCGGCGTGCGGGCGGCCCCGGAGCTCGCGATCGGCGCGGCACCCCTCGCCGCGCCGATCGAGCTGCCGGCGCTCGTCCCCGGCGCGCGCGCGGGGCGCGCATGGGCCGTCGGCGCCGCGCTCGCCCTCCTGCTCCTCCTGGCGGCCGCCGCGGCGGCGCTGGTCGGCCCGTCGGACGGCGCCGGGGCCGGTGCGCGGGGCGGCGGCCTCGTGCTCCGCCTCGTCGTCCTCGCGGGCGCCGCCGCGACGGGCCTCTGGCGCGGCGATCCCTGGCGCGCGGGGCTCCTGGGGCTCGGGCTCGCCGCCGCGGCGGCGGCCGGGCCGCGCCTCGGGGGCGGGGGCCGCGGCGCGGAGGCGGCCGGCGCGCTGGCGTTCGCGGGGCTCGCCCTCGCCGCGCCCTGGCTCCCCGCCGGGGCGCAGGCGCTCTCCGCCTACCCGGCGCTCGTCGCGGCGCCGCTCGGCTGGGCGGTCGGCCGCGCCGGGCGGGTTGCCGCGGCCGGGCGGGACTGACACAATAGGCTTTCGATGGCGAGCGATCGCATCGTCGTCCGGGGGGCGCGCGAGCACAACCTCAAGAACATCGACCTCGAGATCCCGCGCGACCAGCTCGTGGTGATCACGGGGCTGTCGGGGTCGGGCAAGTCCTCGCTCGCGTTCGACACGATCTACGCCGAGGGCCAGCGCCGCTACGTCGAGTCCCTCTCGGCGTACGCGCGCCAGTTCCTCGAGCAGATGGAGAAGCCCGAGGTCGACTCGATCGAGGGCCTCTCGCCCGCGATCTCGATCGAGCAGAAGACGACGTCGAAGAACCCGCGCTCGACCGTCGGCACGGTCACCGAGATCCACGACTACCTGCGCGTGCTCTTCGCGCGCGTCGGCGTCCCGCACTGCCCGGGCTGCGGCCGCGTGATCTCGGCGCAGACCGTCCAGCAGATGGTGGACCGCGTCCTCGCGCAGGCGCCCGGCACGCGCCTGCTGGTCCTCGCCCCCGTGGTGCGCGGGCGGAAGGGCGAGTACAAGAAGCTCTTCTTCGACCTCCAGCGGCAGGGCTACACGCGCGTCCGCGTCAACGGCGCCGTGCGCGAGCTCGGGGAGGAGATCGAGCTCGACCGGAAGCGCAAGCACACGATCGAGGTCGTGGTGGACCGGCTCGTCGTCCGCGAGAACCTC
Organism: Candidatus Rokubacteria bacterium GWA2_73_35; assembly: GCA_001790205.1. GTDB lineage: Bacteria > Methylomirabilota > Methylomirabilia > Rokubacteriales > CSP1-6 > GWA2-73-35. Next base: position 7,745 of record MGBU01000225.1, read on the forward strand.
GGCGCCCGGCTCGCCGACTCGCTCGAGACCGCGCTGCGGCTCGCCGACGGCGTGGTGCTCGTCGAGGCGACGGGGGAGACCACGACCCCGATGCTCTTCTCCGAGCGACTCGCGTGCGCCGGCTGCGGCGTCTCGCTGCCGGAGGTCTCGCCGCGCATGTTCTCGTTCAACAACCCGTACGGCGCCTGCCCCGACTGCGGCGGCCTCGGCTCCCGCGACGAGATCGACCCGGAGCGCCTGGTGCCCAACCCCGAGCGCTCGCTGCGGGCGGGCGCGCTCGCGCCCTGGGCCGGGCGCGAGTCCACGTACTTCAGGCAGACCCTCGAGGTGCTGGCCCGGCGCCACCGGTTCTCGCTCGACACGCCCTGGTCCCGGCTCCGGAAGCCCGTGCGCGAGGTCATCCTGCACGGCGAGCACGGCGGCGGCTTCGAGGGCGTCGTCGCCACCCTCGAGCGCCGCTACCGGGAGACGACCTCGGAGGAGGCGCGCGCGGAGATCGCGCAGTTCATGGCCGAGCGGCCGTGCCCCACGTGCGGGGGCGCGCGGCTGCGCCGCGAGTCGCTCGGCTTCGCGGTCGCGGGCCACTCGATCGCCGACGTCGGGCGCCTGACGATCGGGCAGGCGGCGGCGTTCTTCGACGCGCTCCGGCTCGGCGAGCGCGACGCCACGATCGCGCGCCGCGTGCTCAAGGAGATCCGCGAGCGCCTCGGCTTCCTGCTCGCCGTCGGGCTCGACTACCTGACGCTCGACCGGCCGGCGGGCACGCTGTCCGGCGGCGAGGGCCAGCGCATCCGGCTCGCCACGCAGATCGGCTCGAGCCTCGTCGGCGTCCTCTACATCCTGGACGAGCCGTCGATCGGGCTCCACCAGCGGGACAACCGCCGGCTCCTCGAGACGCTCAAGCGCCTCCGCGACCTCGGCAACACCGTGCTCGTGGTGGAGCACGACGAGGAGACGATCCGCTCGGCCGACTACGTCATCGACCTGGGCCCGGGCGCGGGCGAGCTGGGCGGGCACGTGGTCGCCGTCGGCACGCCCGACGAGATCGTGGCCAACCCGGCCTCGCTCACGGGACGCTACCTGGCCCGCGCGCTCGAGATCCCGGTGCCGCGCGCGCGCCGCGCGGGCAGCGGCCACGCCGTCACGATCCACAACCCGCGCGAGCACAACCTGAAGGGGATGCCGGTGCGGATCCCGCTCGGGACGTTCACGTGCGTCACGGGCGTGTCGGGGTCGGGCAAGTCCACGCTGGTGAACGACATCCTCCACCGCGCGCTCGCGCAGATGCTCCACCGCGCGCAGGAGCGCCCCGGCGCGCACGACCGCATCGAGGGCGCCCAGCGCGTCGACAAGGTCGTGGACATCGACCAGTCGCCGATCGGCCGCACGCCGCGCTCCAACCCCGCGACCTACACGGGCGTGTTCACGTTCATCCGCACGCTGTTCGCGCGCACGCCGGAGGCGCGCATGCGGGGCTACCAGCCGGGCCGGTTCTCGTTCAACGTGAAGGGCGGCCGGTGCGAGGCGTGCCAGGGCGACGGGCTCGT
>MGBU01000226.1 GCA_001790205.1 Candidatus Rokubacteria bacterium GWA2_73_35
AGGCGGCGAAGGTCTCGCCGGCGATCACGAGCTTGTTGATCTCCGTCGTGCCCTCGTAGATGCGCAGCGCGCGCACCTCGCGGTACAGGCGCTCGACGGTCTGGCCGACGGTGACGCCGAGGCCGCCCCAGAGCTGGACCGCGCCGTCGACCACGCGCTGCGCCGCTTCCGTCGCGTACATCTTGGCCATCGAGGCCTCGCGCGTGACCCGCGCCGCGCCCTGGTCCTTCGTCCAGGCGGCGCGGTAGACCAGGAGCGCCGAGGCGTCGATCTCGGTCGCCATGTCGGCGATCCGGGCCCGCGTCAACTGGTACTCGGCGAGCTTCCGGCCGAACACCTGGCGCGCGTTCGCCCGCCCGAGCGCCTCGTCGAGCGCCCGGCGGGCGAAGCCGAGGGCGGCGGCGGCGACCGTGGCGCGGAACACGTCGAGGTTGGCCATGGCGATCTTGAAGCCCTGGCCCGGCGCGCCGATCAGGTTCTCCCGCGGGATGCGGCAGCGCTCGAACTTGAGCACGCCGAGCGGATGCGGCGCCATCACCTCGACGCGCGCCGGCACCGTGAAGCCCGGCGTGCCCGCCTCGACGACGAAGCACGCGAGCCCCCGGGTGCCCGGCGCGTCGCCGAGCCGCGCGATGACCGTGTACTGGTCGGCGATGCCGCCGTTCGAGATCCAGGTCTTCAGCCCGTCGAGCACGTACCCGTCGCCCTCGGCCACGGCGACGGTGCTGATGTTCCCCACGTCGGAGCCGGCGTCGGGCTCGGACATGCCGAGCGCCGCGATCTTCTCGCCCCGCGCCACGCCCGGCAGCCAGCGGCGCTGCTGCTCCGGCGTGCCGTGGAGGCTGATCGGGCCGGAGCCGAGGCCCTGCATGACGAAGGCGAAGTCGGCGAGGCCGTCGTGGTAGGCGAGGACCTCGCGCGCCAGCGCGAGCGAGCGGACGTCGAGCCGCTCGTGGGCGCCGCCGCCCGCGGCGGGCACCGTCAGGCGGAGGAAGCCCGCCCGGCCGAGCCCCCGCACGAGCCGCCGGCACGCCTCGTCCACGTCCGCGTGAGGCGGGGCCGTGGCGTGCGTCGCGGCCCACGCCCGGAGGTCCGCCGCCAGCGCGCGGTGCCGGTCGTCGAAGAAGGGCCAGGCGAGATAGCTCCGGTCCGGCATCTCAGTCGCCTTCGAAGACCGGTTTCGCCTTCGCGACGAAGGCGCGGTACGCGCGGCCGTAGTCGCGGGTCTGCATGCAGATCGCCTGGGCCTGGGCCTCGGCCTCCACCGCGGCGTCGATGTCGAGCGACCACTCCTGCTGGAGGCAGGTCTTCGTCATGGCGTGCGCGAACGTCGGCCCGTCCGCCAGCTCGCGGGCCAGGGCCTGCGCCTCGCCGAGCACGCTCTCCGGCGCCGCCAGGCGGTTGAAGAAGCCCCAGCGCTCGCCCTCCTCGGCGCTCATGCTGCGCCCCGTGTAGAGCAGCTCGGCGGCCCGGCCCGCGCCGATGATGCGGGGCAGGATATTGCACGCGCCCATGTCGGCCCCGGCCAGGCCGACCCGCACGAACAGGAAGGCGGTCTTCGTGCGCGGCGTGCCGAGCCGGAGGTCGGAGGCCATCGCGAGGATCGCGCCCGCCCCCGCGCAGATGCCGTCGATCGCCGCGATGATCGGCTGCGGGCAGTGCCGCATCGCCTTCACCAGGTCGCCGGTCATGCGGGTGAAGTTGAGCAGGCCCTGCATGTCGTCGCTCTCCTGCATCCGCACGAGCGGCCCGATGATCTCGTGTACGTCGCCGCCGGAGCAGAAGTTGCCGCCCGCGCCGGTGAGCACCACGGCCTTCACGTCCGTGACGTAGCAGAGCGAGCGAAACGTGTCGCGCAACTCGGCGTAGGACTCGAACGTGAGGGGGTTCTTGCGCTCCGGCCGGTTGAGGGTCACGGTGGCGATCTTGCCGTCGACGGCCAAGCTGAAGTGCCGCGGGCTGAAGTCCTTGGCGAGCATCGCGGTGTCCGCTCCTTCGCCGGCCCTCCTGGCGCGCGCCAGCGCCGGCTGCTCGAGATGTGAACCCGTCCCTCTCCAGGCGACCCTCGTCGCCCTCCGGATCATAGCGTTTCCGCCGGGCAAGCGGGGAGGCAAGCCTCGAGCGCGGCGTCGACACCCTCATCGGGAGGACCTGGTTAGTGCGGACGAGTCAACGGCGCAGCGCGCGCTGGAGGGCGCGCTGCTGGATGCCCTGGACCACGTCGTGCTGGAGGTCGGGCCGGCGAGGCTCGGGGCGCACCGCCTCGCGGACGAGCCGCTCGGTGCGCTGAGCCTGCTCGACCTCGGCGGCGTCGCGCTCGGCCTGGCGCACCGCTTCGTCCATCTTGATCGGGGGGCGCACGACGGCGCGCCGGGCGCGCTCCTCGCGCGACACCTCCTGCTGCCGCAGCTCGAGCGGCGCCGGGAGGGGCGTCGCCTGCGCCGCCGCCGTCGCGGGCCAGGCCGTCACGATCACCACCGCCGTCGCGAGCGCTCCGCGCCACGTCAAGCGCCTGCCCCCCTCAGCGAAAGCCTACACCCACCCTGGCCCGCTGACATCTCGGGCACCAGCTGAGGGCGACGCCACGAGTCGCGAACGCAGGCGCGGCTTCAAGGAACGAGCCGCTAGGGTTCGAGGCTCACCTGGTCGGACAGCTCGTTGGTGTCGTCGGGGCGCCGCGGGAAGTGCGCGGCGAGCGCCTGGGCGAGCTCACCGATCGCGGCGACGATCGCCTCGCGCGGGGCGTTCGCGCGCAGGCGCTCGGCCATCCGGTCCCTCACGGCCTCCCAGTGCGCGGCGCCGACGCGGCCGTGGATGCCCTCGTCGCCGACGATCGCGAAGCGCCGGTCCAGGACGGCGAGGTAGACCAGCACGCCGTGGCGCTCGCGCGTCCGGTGCATGCCGAGCCGGGCGAAGACCGCGCGGGCGTGCGCGAGCGGGTCGCGGCGCCGGCCGAGGAGTGCCTGCGGCATCCGGCGCTCGAGGTGCACGCGGATCTCGCCCGACGTGCCGCGCTCGGCCTCCGCGATCGCGCGCGCGGTCGCGTCGAGGTCGTCCTCCGAGAGGAAGCGGCGCACCCACGCGGGCCGCCTCGCCATCACCAGCTCCCGCTCGCGCCGCCGCCGCCCGAGCTGCCGCCCCCGCCCGAGAAGCCGCCGCCGCCGCGGGACCAGCCTCCGCCGCCCGACCATCCACCGCCGCCCCAGGCGCTCGATCGGTGCCAGCCGCGGCGGCCGGCCGTGAGGCCGCGCGAGCGCGAGGCCTCCCAGGCGAGGCCCCCGAGCACCGCGGCCACGAGCAGCAGGAAGGCGAGCCCGTAGACGGTGGCCGCCCGCTCGCTCTCGCGCTGGCGCCGCCGCCACGCCTCCGCGTCCCGCCCGAGCTGCTCGCCGCGCGCGCGGGGCGGCGCGATCCGCGCGTAGACGGCGTCCACCGCGCCCTCGAGCCCCGCCGCCCACTGCCGCTCGCGGAACCGCGGCGCGATCACCTCGCGGACGATGCCTGCGGCGACCGCGTCGGTGACGACCGGCTCCAGGCCGTAGCCGACCTCGAGCCGCAGCTTCCGGTCCGCGACGAACACCACGAGGAGCACGCCGTTGTCGAGGCCCTTCCGCCCCAGGCGCCAGCGCTGGAAGAGGCGGTTCGCGAAGTCCTCGAGGTTCTCGCCCTCGAGCGAACGGAAGACCGCGATCGCCATCTGGGCGCCCGTCGCGCGCTCGCGCTCGGCCAGGCGCGCCTCGAGCCGCTCGCGCTCGGCGGGGCGGAGCAGGTTCGCATAGTCGTTCACGCGCCCGGTGGGCGCCGGCGGCAGGACGAGAGCGGCGAGGAGGAGGACGGCGGCGAGCAGGCTAGAATTTCACCTTCGGGGCCGCGGCGGCGTCGGGCGCCGCCTCGAAGAACGCCTTGGGCGGGTAGCCCGCCAGCCCGGCGACGAGCGAGCCCGGGAACAGGCGCAGGCGCGTATTGTAGTCGCGCACGGCCTCGTTGAAGCGGCGGCGCTCCACGGCGATGCGGTTCTCGGTCCCCTCGAGCTGGGACTGGAGCGCGAGGAAGTTGGCGTTCGACTTGAGGTCGGGGTAGCGCTCGATCGTGACGAGCAGGCGCGAGAGCGCGCCCGAGAGCTGGTTCTGCGCGGCCTGGAAGCGCTCGAGCGCCTTCGGGTCCGCGAGCGCCTCGGGCGTGAGCTGGATCGCCGTGGCGCTCGCGCGCGCCCGCGTCACCTCCTCCAGCACCGTACGCTCCTGCGCGGCGAAGCCCTTGACGGTCTCGACGAGGTTCGGCACGAGGTCGCTTCGGCGCTGGTAGACGTTCTGCACCTGCGCCCACTTCTCGCTGACACCCTGGTCGAGGACGACGAGCTGGTTGTTGACCGAGACCGCCCAGCCGCCGACCGCGAGGATCAGCACGACGACGACAGCGAGCGCGATCAGGAGGCCGCGGGCCATAGCGCTCCGATTATACCCGCGCGTCGCGGAATCGAGCCGCGCCCCGGGTTCCCCGGGGCGTGTGCGAGCGTTGGGGGGCTTGGGGGGCGCCCGGAGCCCCCCATGAAATCAATCGCGCCAGCGGCGCGCGAGGTCGCCGTAGGCGTCCACCCGGCGGTCGCGCAGGTAGGGCCAGATCCGGCGCACCTCCTCGCTCCGGCCGAGGTCGAGCTCTGCGACGAGCACCGCAGGGTCGTCCGCCGCCTCGGCGAGGATCTCCCCCTGGGGGCCCGCGACGAAGCTCGATCCCCAGAAGCGGATCCCGTCCGTCCGGCCCGAGGGGTCGGGCTCGTGGCCGGTGCGGTTGGCGACGAGGACGCAGAGGCCGTTGGCGATCGCGTGCGCGCGCTGGATCGTCCGCCACGCCTCGCGCTGGCGCGCCTGCTCGGCGGGGTCGTCCTCGCTCGACCAGCCGATCGCGGTCGGGTAGCAGAGCAGGTCGGCCCCGCGCAGCGCCATGAGCCGCGCGCCCTCCGGGTACCATTGGTCCCAGCACACCTGCACGCCGAGGCGGCCGGCGGCGCTCGGGACCGGCTCGAAGCCGAGGTCGCCCGGCGCGAAGTAGAACTTCTCGTAGTAGCCCGGGTCGTCGGGCACGTGCATCTTCCGGTAGAGCCCGG
>MGBU01000227.1 GCA_001790205.1 Candidatus Rokubacteria bacterium GWA2_73_35
CGGTCTGGTACAACATGTTCGGCCACCTCGCCAGCGCCGGCCTCACCTGGAAGGACGTCACGGTCGTCCCGGTCCCCGCCGTCAACGACGGCGTCACCGCGCTCGTCAACGGGCGCGCCGACGTTACCGAGCACGCCATCGGCTCGGCCAAGGTCAAGGAGGCCGACGCCGCCGTCGGCGTCCGCCACGTCTCCATCGACTGCTCGCCCGCCGGCGAGAAGCGGCTGCGCGAGGCGGTCCCCGGCTACTACCCGGTCCGGCTCAAGGCGGGCGCGACCACCGGCGTGGTCGAGGACACCTGCGTGATCGGCTACGACCTCTACCTCACGGTCGGCAAGGGGATTCCCGACCAGATGGTGGAGACCGTGCTGAAGGCGATCTGGGAGCGCGCCGACCAGCTCCCGAAGGTCCACCCACTCCTGGCCGGCTGGAAGCGCGAGCACGCGGCGTACGCCGACGTGACGCTCCCCTACCACCCGGCCGCCGTGCGCTTCTACAAGGCGCAGGGCGTGTGGACCGACGAGATGGAAGCGGTCCAGCAGAAGCTCCTCGCGATCAATCCCTGAGGTCGCGTGGCCCAGGGCAAGTTCCGGACGCTCTCGGGCGGGGCGCGCGCCGTCGAGCGAGGCCTCCTGGCCCTGCTGACGGCGTCGGGCGCGCTCTGGGTGCTCGAGGCCCAGACCCGGCTGCCGCGCGCGATCTTCAAGGAGCAGTACCTGGGCCTGTTCCTGGCGCTGGCACTCGGCGCCACCTTCCTCGGCGCGCGCGCGGGCCGGCGGGCGCCGGCGGACCGGGTGCCCTGGTACGACTGGCTGCTCGCGGCGGGCGGCCTGGCCGTGGGGCTCTACATCGCCGTCTTCTACCCGACGATCGCCTACCAGCTCGGAATCATCACCTGGGACAAGGTGACGCTCGGCGTGCTCGCCATCCTCCTCGTGCTCGAGGCCACCCGGCGCCTCGTGGGCTGGGTGATGGTCGGGCTCGGCGCCGTGTTCATCCTCTACGCGAAGCTCGCCTGGCTCCTGCCCGGGCTCCTCCAGGCCAAGGGCGCCACGTGGGAGCGCATCGTCGTCTACCTCTACCTCGACACCAACGGCCTGCTCGGGCTGCCCGTCGCGGTGACGGCCACGGTGGTCGTCACCTTCATCCTGTTCGGCCAGGTGCTCTACGCCTCCGGCGGCGACCGCTTCCTCACCGACATCGCGCTCGTCATGATGGGCCGCTTCCGCGGCGGGCCGGCGAAGGTCTCGGTGGGCGCCTCGAGCCTGTTCGGGACCGTCTCCGGCAGCGCGGTGTCCAACGTCGTCGTGGACGGGCCGATCACGATCCCGATGATGAAGCGCGCGGGCTACGCGCCCCATCTCGCCTCGGCGATCGAGGCCGTGGCCTCGACGGGCGGCCAGATCATGCCTCCGGTCATGGGCGTGGCGGCCTTCCTCATCGCCGAGTTCCTCGCCCTCCCGTACTCCGAAGTCGTGCTGGCCGCCGTGATCCCCGCGCTCCTGTACTACGTGGCCCTGTTCGTCCAGGTGGACCTGGAGGCCGCCAAGCACGGCCTCGCCGGGCTGCCGCGCGCCGAGCTGCCCCGGCCCGGTGCGGTGCTCCGGAGCGGCTGGAGCTTTCTGCTGCCCCTCGCCGTGCTCTTCTACACGCTGATGATCGACAACTGGGAGCCGGGCAAGGCGGGCATGGCGGCGGTGATCGCGACGGTGGTCGTGGGCGCGGCCCGCCGCACCGGGCGGCTGACGCCCGCCCGTGTCTTCGAGGCGATGGTCGAGGCCGGCCGCATCCTCCTCGACATCGCCGCGATCACCGCGGTGGCCGGCCTCGTCATCGGCGTGCTCCAGCTCTCGGGCCTCGGCTTCAAGTTCTCGGCCCTGCTCGTCAACCTGGCGGGGGGCAGCTCGCTCGCGCTGCTCCTGCTGAGCGCGCTCGTCAGCATCGTGCTCGGCATGGGGATGCCGACGGCCATCGTCTACGTGATGCTCGCGGTGCTCGTGGGCCCCGCGCTCGTCCAGCTCGGCGTGGCGCCGCTCGGCGCCCACCTCTTCCTCTTCTACTTCGGCATGCTCTCGATGATCACCCCGCCCGTCTGCCTCGCGACGTACGCCGCGGCCTCCATCGGCGGTGCCGACTTCATGAAGACCGGCTGGGCGGGGATGCGCCTCGGGATCGTCGCCTACGTCGTCCCCTTCCTCTTCGCCTATCACCCGGCGCTCCTGATGCAGGGCTCGGTGCTCGACATCGGCCTCGCCGTCGCGACCGCGGTCCTCGGCGTGGTCCTGCTCGCCGTCGCGTGCGTCGGCTACCTCTTCCGGCCGATGGGCTGGCCGGCGCGGCTCGGCTTCGGCGCGGCCGGGCTCTTGCTGCTGCCGCCGCCCTCGAGCGCCTGGTGGCTCCTGGCCAACGTCGTCGGCCTGGTGCTCGGCCTCGCCGTCGTGCTCCTCGAGCGCACCGGCGCGCGCCTGCAGGCGAGCGAGCACGCCGCGTGAAGATCGACGGACGGGGAGCGAGCCGATGACGAAGCGAGCCAGCGTCGAGACCACCGCCGAGGCGTACCTGGAGCTCCTGGCGGCCCGGGGCGTCGAGTACCTGTTCGCGAACGCCGGGACCGATTTCGCGCCGCTCATCGACGCCTACGCCAAGCGCCTGGCCCAGGGCCAGCCGCTGCCGCGGCCGCTGACGGTGCCGCACGAGGTCCCCGCGCTCGGCATGGCCCACGGCTACGCGATGGTCACGGGGCGGCCGCAGGCCGTCATGGTGCACGTGATCGTCGGCGCCGCGAACGCGCTCGGCGGCCTGATCAACGCCGCGCGCTCCAACGTCCCGATGCTCTTCACCGCCGGGCGCACCCCGATCACCGAGGCGGGTATGCGCGGCAGCCGCAACCGGCCGATCCACTGGGCGCAGGAGTCGTTCGACCAGGGCGCGATGGTCCGCGAGTTCGTCAAGTGGGACTACGAGCTCAGGAGCTTTGCCCAGCTCGAGACGGTCGTGGACCGCGCGCTCGCCCTCACGCTGGCCGAGCCGCAGGGGCCCGTGTACCTGACGCTCCCGCGCGAGGTGCTCGCCGAGCGGCAGGAGGTCTTCGAGTACCAGGACGCGAGCCGCGCCCCGCGGCCCGCCGCGCTCGTCGCCGCGCCCGAGGCGATCGCCGAGGTCGCGCAGCTCCTCGCCAGCGCGCGGAACCCGCTCCTGCTCAGCAAGGCCGCCGGGCGTGACCCGGGGGCCCCGGCCGCGCTCGTCCGGCTCGCCGAGGCGCTCGGCGCCCCGGTCGTGGACCAGTTCCACACCTACCTGAACTTCCCCCAGGACCATCCCCTCCACGCCGGCTTCGACGCCGCGCCGTACCTCGAGGAGGCCGACCTGGTCGTCGCGATCGAGTCCGACGTGCCGTGGTTCCCCGCGCTCCGCGCGCCGCGCGCCGAGACGCCGATCGTCCAGATCGCCGTGGACCCGCTCTTCTCGCGCTACCCGATCCGCGGCTTCGCGGCCGACGCGGCGCTCGCCGGCACGGTGCGGCGGAACCTCCTGGCGCTCGCCGATGCACTCCCCGCGCGCCTGGACGCCGCGCGCGTCGCCGAGCGCGCGGCGCGCTGGCGCGCCGCGCACGCGCGCCAGCGCGAGGCCTGGGCCGCCGGCGCGCGCCGGGTGGCGGGCGACCGCCCGATCGACATGGTCTGGCTCTCGAGGTGCGTCGGCGACCTCCTGGACGACCGTACGATCGTCGTGGACGAGTACGACTTCGACCCGACGCAGGGCTGCCTGCGGGTACCGGGCAGCTACTTCGCCTCGCCGCCGTCGGGGGGCCTCGGCTGGGGCCTCGGCGCCGCGCTCGGCGCCAAGCTCGCCGCGCCGGATAAGACCGTCATCTGCTGCGTCGGGGACGGCTCCTACATCTTCGGCGCGCCGACCGCGGCGCACTTCGTCGCGCGCGCCTACGGGATCCCCGTGCTGTTCGTGGTCTTCAACAACCGCGCCTGGAACGCCGTCAAGCGCGCGGTCCGCAGCTACGCGCCCGAGGGCTGGACGCAGAAGACGGGCACGATGCCGCTGAGCGACCTCGAGCCCGCGCCCGACTACGAGCTGGTCTGCCGCGCCTCGGGCGGTCACGCCGAACGCGTCGAGGACCCGGCGGAGCTGCCCGCCGCGCTCGCCCGCGCGCTCCGCGCGGTGCGCGAGGAGAAGCGCCAGGCGCTCCTCAACGTGATCTGCAAGAAGCCATAGGAGCCGCCGCGATGACGGTGCTGGACGCCGACGGCCACGTGACCGAGTCCTACGAGCAGCTCCGGCGCTACCTGGACGCGCCGTACCGCGAGCGGCCGCTCACGTTCCCCTGGTACGCCTGGGACGGCTGGGACCGGCGGCTCATCGGCAAGTTCCACGACTCCGCCGGCACCGCCGACGAGTGGCTCCGGGCGCTCGACCGGGGCGGCATGGAGCTCAGCGTCCTCTACCCGACGCTCGGGCTCTTCATGAGCTTCCTCCGCGACCGCGACTGGGCCGTGCGGCTCTGCCGCGCCTACAACACGCTCCTCCACGAGGAGTTCAGCGCGGCAAGCCCGCGGCTCAAGGCCGTCGCGCTCCTGCCGATCCAGGACCCCGAGGCGGCGGCGCGTGAGCTGCGACGCGCGGTCCGCGAGCTGGGCCACGTCGGCGGCATGCTCGCCGCCGACGGCCCGCACGTGCTCGGCGACGAGCGCTTCGCCCCCGTCTACGAGGAGGCGCAGCGCCTCGACGTGCCCCTGGCCGTCCACGCCTCGGGCTCTCACCTGGGCGGCGGCGGCGTGGACCTCTTCCCGCGCTTCATCCAGGCGCACACGTGCTCGCACCCCTTCGGCCAGATGCGCCAGCTCACGTCGATCGTCCTCGAGGGGATCCCCGAGCGCTTCCCGGACCTGCGCCTGGCGTTCCTCGAGGCCGGCGCGGGCTGGGCGCCGTACTGGATGGAGCGGATGGACGACGAGTACGACAAGCGGGGCGAGGTCGAGGCGCCCGCGCTCAGGAAGCGGCCGAGCGACTACGTGCGCTCCGGCAGGATCTACTTCTCGTGCGAGGCCGACGAGTGGCTGCTGCCCCAGGCGCTCAGGCTCGTCGGCGAGGACCAGATCGTCTACGCCTCCGACTTCCCGCACTGGGACCACAGCTTCCCCGGCTCCATCGACGAGATCCGCGACCGCGGCGACCTCACCGACGCGCAGAAGCGGAAGGTGCTCGCCGACAACTGTCGCCGCCTCTACAAGCTCTGAACCGGGAGATCGAACATGGCGCAGGACCTCAGGAGCTTCCTCGACTTGGTCAAGCGGCGGAAGCCCGAGGACTTCCGCATCGTCTCGAAGGAGGTGGACCCGGCGTACGAGCTGACGGCGCTCGTCGTGAAGCTCGAGCGCGAGGCCGGGCGCCGCCCGGTCCTCCTGTTCGAGCGCGTGAAGGGCTCGCGCTTCCCGGTGCTGACGAACCTCCACGCGGGCCGCGCGCGCCTGGCCGCCGCGATGGGCACGACCCCCGAGGGGACCCACGCCAGGTACCTCGCCGCGATGGAGCGGCCGATCCCGCCGCGGATCGTCCCGACGGGGCCGGTGAAGGAGGTCGTCCTCACGGGCGAGAAGATCGACCTCTACGCCCTGCCGCAGATCGTCCACCACGATGGCGACGCGGGCCCGTACTTCACCGCGGCGATCTCGTTCGCCCGGGACCCGACGGCGGAGACCTGGAACTGCGCCTACAACCGCCTGATGGTCAAGGGGCGGGACACGACGTCCATCCACCTCACCACGGGCAAGCACCTCTTCGAGTTCCACCGCATCGCCGAGGCGCGCGGCGAGCCGCTGCCGGTCGCGCTCGTGATCGGCGTCCACCCGGCGATCGGGCTCGGCGCGCTCGCGATCGGCTCGATCGACGAGGACGAGCGCGGCATCATGGGCGCGCTCCTCGGCGAGCCGCTCGAGCTGGTCCGCTGCGAGACCTCCGACGTGCTCGTGCCCGCGCACGCCGAGCTGGTGCTCGAGTGCGAGATCCTGCCGCGCGCGCGCACGCCGGAGGGCCCCTTCGGCGAGTTCACGGGCTACAGCCTCGGCGAGCGGCAGCGCGAGATCGTGCGCGTCAAGGCGATCACCCACCGGCGGGACGCGATCTTCCACGACATCACGGTGGCCCACCTCGACCACATGCTACTCTCCACGATCCCCATCGAGGCGAACCTCCACCGGGCGGTCCGCGCGATGGTCCCCTCGGTCAGGGCGGTGCGCGTGCCCGGCCCCTTCACCTGCTTCGTGTCGATCGAGCAGCGCGTGCCCGGCCAGGCCAAGAACGCGATCCTCGCCGCGCTCGGCGCGGACCTTTACATGAAGCGCGTGGTCGTCGTGGACGAGGACGTGGACGTGTTCGACGACCGCCAGGTCAACTGGGCGATCGCGACGCGCTGCCAGCCCGACCGCGACATCACGATCGTGACCAACACGCGGGGCTCCGACCTCGACCCCTCGGCGCGCGAGGACGGCTCCACGGCGAAGTGGGGCGTGGACGCGACGGCGAAACCCTCGCTCGCCGCGTACACGCCGCGCCACCGCGTGCCGCCGGCCGTGTGGCAGCGGCTCGACCTGAAGGACTTCGGCCTCTGAGAGATTTCACTTGACATATCACGTGATGTAATTGACATTACGGCTGAGCCAAAGGAAGCATGGCGCAGCCTATCAGCAAGCTCGTCAAGGAATTGCGTGACCGCCTCGACCTCACCCAGGCCGGGCTGGCCAGTCACCTCAAAGTCTCCCTCCCCACCATCAGCCGCTGGGAAAGCGGGCGGAGCGAGCCCGACGCGTTGGCGCTCCATACCCTCGAACAGTTCATCCGCGCCGGGGGGAAGAAGTGCGCGGATCTCGTCGAGCGCTACTTCGGTGACGGGAGGGCGATTGGCGCGCCCCGGCGGCGCCGTGCGCGACGGACGGAGCAAGCCCCGACGGGCGAGCCCCTCGACACCAGGTCCATGGAGGGCATGCTGTGGCGCGCCGCCTGCTCTATCCGGGGCGAGAAGGACGCGCCGAAGTTCAAGGACTACATCCTCCCGCTGATCTTCATCAAGCGTCTCTCCGATGTCCTCGACGACGAGGTCGCGCGCCTGATCGAGACCTACGGCGACGAGGAGACGGCCCGCTCCGTGATCGAGGCCGACCACAGCCTCGTGCGCTTCTACATTCCCCCGGAGGCAGCGTGGGCCGTGGTGAGCCGCCGCAGGTCGTTCCCGTGGCCGGAGGACCGGCATCCGAAGACCCTGGGCGAGCAGCTCACGGCCACCGTGCGCGCCATCGCGCGGGCCAATCCCTCGCTCCAGGGCGTCATCGATATGGTGGATTACAACGAGACGCGGAACGGCGAGCGCGAGATCAGCGACGAGGCTCTTGCCGGCCTAGTCGAGACGCTCTCCGACCCGCGCTATCGCCTGGGGCTCAAGGACGTGGAGCCCGACTTCCTCGGGCGCGCGTACGAGTACCTCCTGAGGAAGTTCGCCGAGGGGCAGGGCCAGAGTGCCGGCGAGTTCTTCACGCCGAAGGAAGTCGGCTGGCTCATCGCCTACCTGATGGAACCGTGCCAGGGCGAGGAGGTCTTCGACCCCTGCTGCGGCTCAGGCGGGCTCCTCGTCAAGTGTGAGCTGGCGCTCGCGGAGCGCGAGCGGCCGGTCGCCCGTCCCCTCCGGCTCTACGGCCAGGAGCTGACGGGCTCGTCGTTCGCCATCGCGCGGATGAACATGGTGCTCCACGACATGGCGGGCGAGATCGTGCGCGGCAACTCGATGACCAACCCGAAGTTCCTTGGCGGCTCGGGCCTCAGGCAATTCGACATCGTGGTCACAAACCCCATGTGGAACCAGGACAACTTCGACCCGGCGGCCTACGAGAGCGACCCCTACGAGCGCTTCGGCCCCCGGGGCGGCTACGCGCCCAGCTCGAGCGCCGACTGGGCCTGGCTCCAGCACGTGCTGGCCTCGCTCAAACCCGCGGGCCGCGCCGCCGTCGTCCTCGACACCGGTGCCGCCAGCCGCGGCAGCGGCAGCCAGGGGGAGAACCGGGAGAAGACCATCCGCCGGTGGTTCGTCGAGCAGGACGTCGTCGAGGGCGTGATCCTGCTGCCCGACAACCTCTTCTACAACACCACGGCCGCCGGCATCATCGTCGTCCTCAACCGCGCCAAGCCGGCTGAGCGCCGGGGCAAGGTCCTGCTCGTCAACGCGAGCAGCAAGTTCCAGAAGGGGCGGCCCAAGAACTTTCTGCCCGACGAGGCCGTAAGGAAGATCGCCGCCGCCTTCCGCGCCGGCCATGACGTCGAGCGACTCGTCAAGGTCGTCACGACGCAGGAGATCGCCGCCGCCGACTTCAACCTCTCCCCATCCCGCTACGTCGAGACGGCGGCCCCCACCGAGCACCGCGACATCCAGGCGATCCTCGACGAGTTGGCCGGGCTCGACGCGGAAGCCGCCCGCCTGGATGCGGACCTGAAGCGCATCTTCAGCGGGCTCGGCTACCGATGGGAGGGAACTCAGTGAGTACTAAGGTGCCGGCCCGCCGGATCGACGCCACCATCCTCGCCATTCGCGGTCAGCGCGTGATGCTGGATGCCGATCTGGCGGCGCTTTATGACGTGCCAACCAAAGCCCTCAACCGGGCAGTAAGGCGCAACCGCGAACGCTTCCCCGACGACTTCATGTTTCAGCTCACGACCGAGGAGGTCCAGGCTTTGAGGTACCAAAACGGCACCTCAATCTTGAGGTCACAATTTGGCACCTCAAAGGGACGCGGCGGCCGACGCTATCTACCCTACGTCTTCACCGAGCAGGGCGTCTCCATGCTCTCCAGCGTCCTGCGGAGCCACCGAGCCGTCCTCGTGAACATCGAGATCATGCGCGCCTTCGTCCGCTTCCGCGCGATGGCCGCCGGCCACCGCGACCTCCTCCAGCGCCTCGACGCGCTCGAACGGCGGTACGACGCTCGGTTCAAGGCGGTCTTCGAGGCGATTCGCCGCCTGATGGCCCCCGCAGTCAAAGGCACCCGCCGCCCTATCGGCTTCCGAGCGGGCGACAGCCCGGCGCTGCGTCTGAGGTCCAGATCATCGTGATGGGTAATCATGTGGCGCCGAGGTGGTCGCAGCCTGCGACCACCCCTGCGGCTCTTGGAATTCCCGGGGGGATACACCACACACCCGACAACCTCCTGGGCAGTCTGCCAGAGACCTGGGACGTGCGATGCATTGGTGATCTCTTCGAGGTCCAGCAAGGGAAGGCAATCTCTCCGTCGGCCCGCATGGGAGTCGCACCGAGGCCCTTCCTTCGAACCGCCAACGTCCTATGGGGTCGGCTTGATCTCTCGACGCTCGATCGCATGGACTTCGATGCCGACGAAGTTGCCCGGCTCGCGTTGAAGCCGGGCGATCTCCTTGTCTGTGAGGGCGGTGAGATCGGTCGAGCAGCTCTCTGGAATGGCAATGTCGAGAACTGTCTCTATCAGAATCACCTTCACCGGCTTCGGGCGATGAGCGCCGACGTCGTCCCAGCCTTCGTCATGTACTGGCTCCAAGCCGCGTTCCTCCACCTGGCCCTCTACGGCGGTGTCGGGAACAGGACCACCATCCCGAATCTTTCCGGCGCGCGCCTCAAACAGCTCGCCATTCCACTCCCGCCCGTGTCGGAACAAGCCGGTATCACGACGGTACTGTCCATGCTCCAGCAGGCGGCCATTGTCGAGGAACGGATCGTCGCTGCTCTCAAGGAGCTGAAAGCGGCAGCGATGGCGAAGCTGTTCCGCGAGGGCCTGCGCGGTGAGCCACTCAAGGATACTGAGATCGGTGAGATTCCCCGGCGCTGGGGTGTCCGTCATCTGGCCGACGTAGCAAGGGTCTCTACAGGTACGACTCCGGCTACTGACCGCGCCGACTACTACAACGGCACCATACCATTCGTGAAGACAGCCGAGATCAACGACAACATCCTCGCTGCCACCAAATCTGCGGTTTCTGAGGAGGCAGTCCGGCAATACGGGCTCAAGATCTATCCTCCCGGTTCCGTCCTTCTCGCCATGTACGGCCAAGGTAAGACCAGGGCGCGTTCGTCCTATCTCGCAATCGCGGCCACGACTTCGCAGAACACAGCCGTCATCCAACCAGGCACAGCACTGGACGGCCAGTTCCTTTGGCACTACCTCCTGAGTCAGTATGATGTCCTCAGGAGTCTGGGCAATCTTGGCCATCTGTCGCACCTTAACCTGGGGTACGTGAAACGCCTGCGGCTTCCAGTACCGCCCGTACAGGAGCAGATTGAGGTCCGCGATGCTTTAACGATCTTGCATGCAAGATACGAACTTCACTGCCGGCACCTCACGCTAGCGGCATCAGTATTCACTTCGATGCTCCAGCTACTCATGACAGGTCGTGTGCGCGTGCGGCCGAACCTCGAGTCCATCCGTAATGCCTGCTAGCCTCGCCAGCGAGCGCGCCACCGTCCAGAATCCGCTGGTCGCGTATGCAACCGAGATCGGCTGGCAGTACCTGCCTCGCGAGACGGCGCTGACTCTGCGCCGGGGAACGGCGGGCACGCTGCTTTATCCCCTGCTCCGCGACAGGCTCGTGGCGCTGAACCCGGGCGCCGTCGGCGGCGAGGCCGCCGAGCAGATCATCGCCCGGCTCGACGCGGTCCGGACGAACATCGAGGGCAACGCCGAGGTCCTGGCGTGGCTGCGGGGCGAGCGCTCGCTCTTCGTCGAGGCCGACAAGCAACAGCGGAACGTGACCGTCATCGACTTCGACCACGCGGCCAACAACACCTTCCACGTGACGGACGAGTGGGAATACACGAGCGGTCTGTACACCAACCGGGCCGACGTCATCTTCCTGATCAACGGCGTGCCTGTCGCCGTGGTCGAGACCAAGGCCGCGGCCCGGCGCGAGGCCGTGGACGAGGGTCTGACCCAGATCCGGCGCTACCATCGCGAGACGCCGGAGATGATGACGCTGCCCCAGGTCTTCGACGTCACGCATCTGATCGACTTCTACTACGGCGTCACCTGGAGCCTCGACCGCAAGGACCTCTTCAAGTGGAAGGACGAGGAACCCGGCAACTTCGAGCGCAAGGTGAAGCGGTTCTTTGCGCGGGAGCGCTTCCTCCGGCTCCTGCGCGACTGGATCGTCTTCTTCAAGCGCGACGACGAGCTGCGGAAGATCGTCCTCCGCCAGCACCAGACGCGGACGGTCGAGAAGGTGGTCGAGCGGGCGCTGGACCCGGTAAAGCGCACCGGCCTCGTCTGGCACACGCAGGGCTCGGGCAAGACCTTCACGATGATCTGCGCGGCCGAGCAGATCCTCGCCCACCCGGCCTTCGAGAAGCCGACGGTCCTCATGCTCGTAGACCGGAACGAGCTGGAGAGCCAGCTCTTTGGCAACCTCCGGGCCTACGGGCTCGCCTTCGAGCAGGCCACGTCCAAGGCCCGGCTGCGGGAGCTGTTGCGGGCCGACTACCGCGGACTGATCGTCTCGATGATCCACAAGTTCGACCGGGCCGACGCGAACCTCTGCCCCCGGGCCAACGTCTTCGTCTTCGTGGACGAGGCTCACCGGACGACGAGCGGCGACCTCGGCAACTACCTCGTCGCTGCCCTGCCGAACGCGACTTTCGTCGGTTTCACCGGCACGCCCATCGACCGGATTGCCTACGGCCGGGGCACATTCAAGGTCTTCGGGCGCGACGACGACAAAGGCTACCTCGACAAGTACTCGATCGCCGAGTCCATCGAGGACGGCACCACGCTGCCGCTGCACTACACGCTCGCCCCCAACGACATCCGGGTGCCGCGGGAGCAACTCGAGCGCGAATTCCTCGATCTGGTCGAGGCCGAGGGGGTCAGCGACATCGAGGAGCTGAACCGGATCCTCGACAAGGCGGTAGCCCTCAAGGCCTTCCTCAAGGCGCCCGCCCGCGTCGAGAAGGTCGCCCGCTTTGTCGCCGAGCACTTCAAGGCGAACGTCGAGCCGCTCGGCTACAAGGCCTTCTTGGTCGGGGTGGACCGCGAGGCCTGCGCCTTATACAAGCAGGCGCTGGACCAGCACCTGCCGCCCGACTACTCGACCGTGGTCTATACCACGATGCACAACGACAGCGCGCTCCTGGCCGAGTATCGGCTGGACGAGCAGGAGGAGAAGCGCGTCCGGAAGGCGTTCGTCAAGCCGGGCACCAATCCGAAGGTCCTCATCGTCACCGAGAAGCTCCTCACCGGCTTCGACGCGCCGATCCTCTACTGCATGTACCTCGACAAGCCCATGCGTGACCACACCCTGCTCCAGGCGATCGCGCGCGTGAATCGCCCTTACGAGGAGGAGGGCGACGTCAAGAAGCCCGCCGGGTTCGTGGTGGACTTCGTCGGGATCTTCGAGCGTCTGGAGAAGGCCCTGGCCTTCGACTCGGACGTTGTCGCCAGCGTTATCCAGAACCTCGACGTCCTGAAGGAACGGTTCGCCCGGCTCATGCGCGAGGCGGCGCCCCCCTACCTCGCGCTCTGCCGAGAGCCTGTGGACGACAAGAGCGTCGAGCGCGCCATCCAGGCCTTCGGCGACAAGGACCGCCGTGAGGCCTTCTATGCGTTCTTCAAGGAGCTCCAGACGCTCTACGAGATCATCTCGCCGGACGTCTTCCTGCGGGAGCACCTGGACGCCTACACGAACCTCTCGCTGCTCCACGACATCGTCCGAAACGCCTTCAGCAAGAAGGCCGCCCTCTATCGCGACCTCGCCCGGAAGACGGAACTGCTCGTGCGCGAGCGTGTGGAGAGCGGCGGGCTCAATACCACCATGCCGCTCGTCCGCATCGACGAGAAGGCGCTCGACGCCCTCAAGAAAGGCGAGCCGCCTTCCACGTCGAAGGTTCTGAACCTCGGAAAAAGTCTCCTTCACGCCGTGGAAGAGGAAGGCGGCCAGCAGCCGTACCTCTTGCCGATCGGGGATCGGGCCGAAGCGATCCTCGAGGCTTACGACGATCGGCAGCTCAATACCCAGGCCGCGCTCGCCGAGCTGGAGAAGCTGCTGCGCGAGTTCGTCGAAGCCCGCCGGGCGCGCGAGGTGTCCGGCTTCGACGTCAACACGTTCACGATCTTCTGGATCCTCAAGCAGGCCGGCTCCTCCGAGGCGGACGCCATCGCGCCGCGCCTGGAGGAGGCGTTCCGGCGGTTTCCCAACCAGGTGCACAATCCCGAGGAGCGGCGACGGCTCAAGGCCGAGCTGTACAAGGTCCTCCTGCCCGCGGTGGGCAAGGACCGGATGGTGGGAATCGCCGATTGGCTGCTCGGACTGCCACGCAAGTGAGGCCGAAGCCTCACGCCGCATTCAGGCAGCGGGTGCGAGACTGGGCCGAGAAGCTCGGCGTTCGGCCCGAGCGCGTCCAGATCCAGCGGATGACACACAAGTGGGCCTCCTGCTCACCTGCCGGCCGGCTATCTTTCAGCTCGAGCCTCGTCCGTGAGGAAGTGGCGTTCCAGGAGGTCGTCATCGTCCACGAACTGCTCCACCTGCGCGTCCCGAATCACGGCCGCCTCTTCAAGAGCCTGATGTCGGCGTACCTTCCCGAGTGGCAAGGGATCGGTGGGCAGCGCATCGCGCGCTTCTGTCGATTTTCCGACAACGGTGCCGGAGTGAGCGCGGGCCGGTCGTGAGGACAAGCTTCGGCGCCCTGCTCGAGGCGCGGGCGTGCCGCGCGCCCGGGGCGCCCGCGCTCGTCTGGGAGGGCGGCGCGCTCGCGGCGGGCGAGCTCCACCGCGCCGCCCGGGCGTGCGCGGAGGCGCTCGCCGCGCGCGGCGTGGGACCGGGCGATCGGCTCGCGCTCGCGATCGGCAACCGCCCGGCGCTCGCCGTCGCGCTGCTCGCCGGCTGGAGGCTCGGCGCCACCGTGGCGCCGCTCGACCTCCTCCTCGGGTCCCACGACCGCGCAGCGATCCTCGCCGACCTCGCGCCGCGCCTGGTGCTGGCCGAGCGCGACGTGCCCGGCCTCCCGGCGGGGACGGGCGCCGCGACCGAGGCGGGGCCCGGGCGGGCGGCCCTCCGGGCGGAGGACGCCGCGGACCCCGCGCTCGTGCTCTACACGTCGGGGAGCACGGGACGGCCGAAGGGCGCCGTGCTGTCCCACGCGGCGCTCGAGTTCGCGAACCGCTCCTGGGCCGGTCCGGTCATGGGGCTCCGCCCCGACGACGTCGTCCTCGCCGCGCTGCCGCTCGCCCACGCCCTGGGCCTGAACGGGGCGCTGCTCGCCCCGCTGCTGGCGGGCGCGCGCGTCGTCCTGGTGGACCGCTTCTCGCCGGAGGCGGCGCTCGACGCGATCCGCCGTCACCGCGTGACGGTCTTCCCCGGCGTCGCGACCATGTTCCATCGGATCCTCGACAGCCCGGCCCTCGCCGCGGCCGACCTCGCGTCGCTCCGCCTCTGCGTCTCGGGCGCGGCGCCTCTCGCGTGGGACCTCGCGGCGGCCTGGCGCGCGCGCACCGGCGTCAGGATCCTGCGCGGCTACGGGATGACCGAGCTGTTCCGGCCGATCTCGTACCTCGCCGACGATCCGACCGAGATCCGCGAGGCCGTCGGCCGCCCCGTCCCCGGCGTCGCCCTGCGACTGGTGGACGAGGACGGGCGCGAGGTGGCTCCGGGCGAGGTGGGCGAGCTCTGGATCCGGACCCCGGCGGCGATGGACGGCTACCTCGGGGCGCCCGCCGAGACGCGGGAAGTCCTGCAGGACGGCTGGTTCGCCACGGGCGACCTCGCGCGCCTCACGCCCGAGGGCTTCGTCGTGATCGTCGGGCGCAAGCGCGAGCGCATCCTGCGCGGCGGCTACTCGGTGTTCCCCGCCGAGGTCGAGGCCGTGCTCCTCGCGCACCCGGCCGTCGCCGAGGCCGCTGTCGTCGGCGTGCCGCACGCGGAGCTGGGCGAGGAGGTCGCTGCGTTCGTGGCGTTCCGCCCCGAGGCCACGTGCGGCGCGGCGGAGCTGGTCGCCCACTGCCGGGAGCGGCTCGCGGGCTTCAAGTGTCCGCGCCAGGTCACGATCCTGCCCGCCCTGCCCCGGAGCGCCGCCGGCAAGATCCTGAAGGCCCGCCTCGCGGGAGGCCCCCGCTGATGGACGAGCTGCTCGCGCGCGCGTTCCAGTACCTGCCCGGCGGCTCCTCCTGGATGTGGACGCTGCCGCCCGACGTCGCGTTCGTCGTCGCGCGCGGCGAGGGCAGCCGCGTGTGGGACACGCGCGGGCGCGCCTACATCGACTACGTGCTCGGCTCGGGCCCGCTGCTGCTGGGCCACGCGCCGCCGGCAGTCGTCGCCGCCGTCCAGGCCCAGGCGGCGAAGGGCTCCACGTACCAGTGGCTCAGCGAGCCGATGATCCGGCTGGCGGAGAGGCTCTGCCGGGCCGTGCCGTGCGCCCGGAAAGTCCGCTTCGTCTCGACCGGCACCGAGGCCACGATGTTCGCGATCCGGATGGCGCGCGCCTTCACCGGACGCGAGAAGGTCCTGAAGTTCGAGGGCGGCTGGCACGGGCTGCACGACTACGCGCTGACCGGCACCTTCCCGTGGAGCGAGGCGCCCTTCCCGACCGCGCGGCCCGACGTGGGCGGCGTGCCCAAGGGCGCGCTCGAGAGCGTGCTCGTGGCGCCGTTCAACGACCTCGGGACCACCGAGGAGATCCTCGCCGTGCACGGCCGCGATGTCGCCGCGATCATCGTCGAGCCGCTCCAGCGCGCGCTCCGCCCGGCGACGGGGTTCCTCCAGGGGCTGCGCGCGCTCGCCGACCGCCACAAGTGCCTGCTGATCTTCGACGAGGTCGTGACGGGCTTCAGGCTCGCGTGGGGCGGCGCCCAGGAGTTCTACGGCGTGCTCCCCGACCTCGCCACGTACGGCAAGGCGCTCACGTGCGGCTACTCGCTCGCCGCCGTCTGCGGCCGCGCGGACGTCATGGACACGGCCGACCCGGCGCGGAAGGGCACGCTCGACTACGCGCTCCTCTCGGGCACGCTCTCGGGCAACCCCCTGGCCTGCGCGGCCGGCCTCGCCGCGCTCGACGAGCTGGCCCGGGAGGGCGTCTACCCGCGCCTGGCCCGGCTCGGCCGCATGCTGCGCGAGGGCATGGCGGAGGTCGCGGCGCGACGCGGCGTCGGGCTCCAGGCGCTCGGCGAGGGACCGATCGCCCAGCCCGTGTTCCTCGACCCGGCGGCGCCGGCCCTCACCGAGCGCGACCTGCGCCGCGCCGACGGCGCGCGCGCCGGCCGCCTCGGCCTCGAGCTGATCCGCCGCGGCGTCTTCGTGATCCCGGGCGCCAAGCTCTACCTCTCGCTCGCCCACTCCGACGCCGACATCGCCGAGACGCTGGAGGCGTTCGACCAGGCCCTCGTCGCGAGCGCCTGAGTGTCAACCCGCCGGCCTGGACTTCAGGAACAGCCGCAGCCCGCGGAGGTCCGGGCCTCCGACCGCTTCACCTCAAGCTGGGCCGCGAGCTGGTCGATGGCGCCCCCCGCTCCACGGCGGACCATCCTGCCCACCTCGAGGGCCGCGGCGATCTCCTCGGGCTCGAGGCCCACCTCCCGGGCCTTGCCCACGTGGAACTCCAGGCAGCGCGAGCAGTTGGCGGCGACAGCGGCCCCGAGCGCGATCAACTCCGTCTGGCGAGTGTCGAGTGTCATGGCGTGACCTCCTTCCTGTGGCTATGGACGGAGGTCAGGTGCCCGAGGATACGTCGTCGGGTCGCGGCTCGCAGGTCAACTCGTTGCGCTCGTCGCGGGAGAGGGCGCATCCCCCCTCGAGCAGCTCCCGGAGCCGGGCGCGAGCCCGGTGGAGCCGGATCTTGACCGTCTCCAGGCTGAGCCCGAGCACCTCGGCGATCTGGCGGTCCGGGAACCCCTCGAGATCGCTGAGCGCCACCACGGACCGATAGTCCGCCGGGAGCAGGTCGATGAAGCCGCGGACGCACTCGCTCATCTCCCGGCGGGCGATGTGGAGCTCGACCCCCGGGGCCGTTCCGAGCACGGTGAGGGCCTCGGGCCCGGCCGCCCGCGCCGCCAGCTTGAACGCCGGGCTCCGCAGCCGATCGAGGGCGACGTTCGTGGCGATGCGATAGACCCACGTGGCGAGGGAGGAGTCGCCCCGAAAGCCGGCCAGCGCACGGCTGACCCGGATGAACGTCTCCTGGGTCAGGTCGTCGGCCTCGTGGGCGCCGGCCAGGTGCCCGAGGTAGCGCCGGATCCTCGAATGGAACTCCTCGTACAACCGCTGGAAGTCCGGCGCCGCGCCAGGCGCCCCTTCACTCATGCCGGTATTCTAACCGGGTCGGCGAGCGCGTAGACGGCGACCCTCAGGCCGTCGGCGCCCTGGATCTCGAAGGCGGGGTGAAGCAGCTCGAAGCGCGCCGCGAGCGCCGGCGCCTCCGTCCAGAGGGCCGCGACCGCCTCCGCGCTGGCCACGAGCCCGCCGGGCGGCGGCGTCTTCAGCAGGCGCGCGCCCAGGTTCACGCTCGGCCCGACGAGGGCGAGCGCCGTGTGGGCGGGGGGCCCGACGGGTCCGACCGCGACCTCGCCGACGGTGAGACTCATGCGGGCTCCCGCCCCCGGTCCGCCGTCGCACCCCGTGTCACAGCGCCTGCGCTCGAGCGCGACCCGGATCGCCAGGGCGGCCTCGGCGGCGTCGCGCGTGGACTCGAAATAGAGCAGGACGCC
>MGBU01000228.1 GCA_001790205.1 Candidatus Rokubacteria bacterium GWA2_73_35
CGGCCGCGCGCCGCCTCGGCCATTCGAACCCATAGATCTCGCGCCGCGGACGGGTGATACCCGGCCTTCGCCATGTAGATCAGGCCGAGGTGGCCCGCCTCCGACTCCTGGCCTCGGCTCCACGGCAGGAGGAGCCCCACCGCCGCGCCCGCGCCGAGCAGCGCGGTCACCGTCTGGACCGTGCGGGGGCCCCGGCGGGCCAGCGCCGCCTGGGTGGCCGCGAGCCCCGTCTGGACGAGGAGGCCCTGGCTCACCCGCTCCCCCCCGTGCCGGGCGATCGCGTGGGCGACCTCGTGGCCGAGGACGGCGGCCAGCCCGGCGTCGTCGCGGGTGATGGGCAGGATCCCCGTGTAGACGTCGCCTCGGCGATCCTCGGGCCGACCCGTCGCACCTGCTCGAGCGCCGCCGGGTCGCGCGAGAGCCTCGCCTTCTGGAGGATCTGGCGGTAGGAGTCGAGGCCCATCTGCCATTCGGCGGCCTCGGGCAGGAGCATGACCCGAGGAGCGCGCGGGGCCGGGCTCCCACGGCGCCGAGTGTACCCCGGGGCTCAGCGGTTGCGGAGCCGTACCCCGGTGACGAAGGTCGCGCCGGCGCGGTCCCCGCCCCGGACGGCCTCGGTCGTGAGCGCGATCACGACGGTCCGGACCTCGCCCGGCGCCCGCGCGGGGCGCCCGGCGGCGTCGAGGTACTCGAGGGCGAAGCGTGCGACGCCGGGCGCCACCGGCTGGGCTCCCCCGCCCGCGTCGCGGCGGAGCACCGTGCCCGCGAGCCGCCACGTGATCGTCTCGCCGCGTCCGGCCGCGACGCCGTCGCCGTCGAGGTCGCGATGGAGCACGATGCGCTCGCGCTCGGCCACCGAGATCGCCGCGAGCGGCCTCGGGCCCGCGCCGGCGCCGCGGACCTCGCGCGCCAGGCGCTCAACGGCCACGCGCGCGGCCTGCTGGGACTCGGCGCGCGCCGCGCCGAGCGCGTACGCCCGCCGGCCGGACTCGAGGGCGGTCAGGGTGCCGGCGAGGACCGGGGCCAGGAGCGCGAGCGCGACGAGCGCCTCCGCAAGGTGCACGCGGAGAGCGTCGGGCGGCCGGCCGGCGCCGTCAATGCCGAGAGTTCGATACGCCTCCTACGAGGGCAGGCGGACGACCGTGAAGCCGCGGGCGCGGACCTCCGCGTCCTCGTGGGCCCGCGCGCGACGGGCGAAGCGGCGGCGCTCGGCGGCGGGCGGCTCGTCGCGGCCGCGGCGCTTCCGGACCCGGCGGTCCAGGATCACGTCGACGCCGCGCTCTGCGGCGAGCGCCTGCTTCAGGGCCTCGTAGAGGTCGCGTCGCTCCTGCGCGACGACGAACAGCAGGCGATCCATGGCGCCCTCCTAGCTCCGAGTACTCACGAACGATGAACCGCGAGGCCGCCGCATCGATCGGCGCGCTCGCCCGCGCCGCGGCACCGGGGAGGGGTCGCTCGGCCACGCGGCACGCGCCCGCATCCCTGTTTGGCGCCTGGGCTCCACCCGGACGCGCGAGGCCCGCATGGGGGCGTGGAGGGAACGGGTCCTCGTCGACCCCTCCCGGTGCCGCTTCGCGGGCCAGCCACCGATCCGGCCGCCCCGACGAGTTCACTGTTCATGAGTCATCCGCGCCTCGTCGAGCGGCGGGCGGTGCTGCGCCCAGGGCCGCACCCGCTCGAACGCCGCCGCCGCCCGCAGCACGGTGGCGTCGGCGCCGCGCCGGCCGACGATCTGCAGCCCGATCGGCAGCCCCTCGCGCGTGAAGCCGCAGGGCACCGACGCCGCCGGCTGCCCGGTCATGTTGAACGGGAACGTGAACGGGATCCAGGCGTAGGGCGCGACCGGCGTGCCGGCGATCTCCGCCGGGTTGTCGAGCCCGAGGGCGAAGGGCGGGCACGCGATCGTCGGCGTCAGGAGCAGGTCGTACTTCTCGAAGAGCCGCCGCGGGTGCTCCCCCCACGCGAGCCGGTCGAACCACGCCTGGACGTACGTCGTCGGCGGGTTGGCGAGCTCGCTCTCGATGATCCGGGAGAGCCCGGGCTCGATCTCGTCGCGCCGGCCGAGGTAGGGCGCGAGCCGCGTGGCGATCCCGCCGCAGAAGATCTCGTACCAGCAGGCGTGCGGCGAGGGCCAGCCGGGCCGGGTCTCCTCGACGCGGCAGCCCGTCTCGCGGAAGGCCCGCGCCGCCTTCGCACACGCCGCGCGGACCTCCGGGTCCAGGGCCGCGGCGAAGCCGAGGTCGTCCGCGTACGCGGCGCGCAGGCCCTTCACGCCCCGGGCGAGCGCCCGGACGTAGTCCACGCGCTCGGCGGGCAGCGACGACTGGTCGCGCTCGTCGGGCCCCGCCGAGACCTGCAGCATCAGGGCGGCGTCGGCGACGGTGCGGGTCATCGGGCCGATGTGCGAGAGGCTCCAGGCGGCGCTCGGCGGGTAGGTCGGGATCCGCCCGAAGGACGGCTTGTGGCCGAAGATGCCGGCGAAGGACGCCGGGATGCGGATCGAGCCCCCGCCGTCGGTGCCGACGTGGAGCGGCCCGAGCCCCGCCGCCGCGGCGGCGGAGGCGCCGCCGCTCGAGCCGCCGGGCGTGCGGCCGAGGTGCCAGGGGTTGCGCGTCGGCCCGAACAGCAGGTTGTGGGTCGCCCCGATCCAGCCGAAGGTCGGCGTGTTGGTCTTGCCGAGCAGGATCGCGCCCGCGGCCCGGAGGCGCTCCACCATCGGCGCGTCCTCGGCCGGCACGTTGTCGCGGTAGAGCGGGGTGCCGAAGGTGGTGCGGACGCCCCGGGTGATCACGAGGTCCTTCACCGAGAACGGCACGCCGTGGAGCGGGCCGAGCTTCGCCGCGCGCCGGGCGAGCGCGCGCTCGGCGGCCTTCGCCTCGCGCCGCGCCTGCTCCGCCGTGAGCGTGACGAAGGCGTTGAGCCTGGGGTTGATCCGCTCGATGCGGTCGAGGACCGCGTCGACGACCTCGACCGGCGAGACCTTCCGCCTCCGGATCAGCGCCGCCAGCTCGGTCGCCGGCAGCCAGCAGAGCCGAGGATCGCTCACAGGCCGCCCGCGTCAGGCGCCGCGCAGGCGCGGGTCGAGCGTGTCGCGCAGCGCGTCGCCGAGCAGGTTCGAGCCGAACACGGCCAGGCTGATCGCGATGCCCGGGAACAGCACGAGCCACGGCGCCTTCTGCGCGTACTCGGCCGCCGAGACGGACAGCATGCGCCCCCAGGACGGGTACGGCTCGGGCACGCCGAGGCCGAGGAACGAGAGCGCTGCCTCGACGAGGATCGCGCTCCCGAGCTGGGCCGTGCCGAGGACGATGAACGGGCCCATCGTGTTCGGCAGGACGTGGCGAAACGCGATCCGGAGGTGCTGGATGCCCAGCGCGCGCGCGGCCTCGACGTACTGCATCTCGCGGATCGAGAGCACGCTGGCGCGGATCACGCGCGCCGCGCGCGGCACGATCGGGATCGAGATCGCGATGACCACGTTGTGGAGCGCCGGGCCGAGCGCCGCCGACATCACGAGCGCGAGCACGAGGAGCGGCAGCCCCTGGAGGATGTCCATGACGCGCTGGGTGACGAGGTCCGTCCGCCCGCCGACGTAGCCGGAGAGGAGCCCGATCAGCCCGCCCAGGACCGAGCCGAGCAGCGTGGAGGCCACCCCCACGATCAGCGACACGCGCGCGCCGTGGACGATGCGCGAGTAGATGTCGCGTCCCAGGTGGTCGGCGCCGAGCCAGTGGACCTCGGTCGGCCGGGCCAGGACCGCGTTCGAGTCGGTCCTGATGGGGTCGTGGGTCTGGAGCGCATTGGCGAAGACGGCCGCGAACAGCATCAGGAGCATCACCACGCCGCCCGCCGCGCCCAGGGGCTTCTTGCGGGCGAAGCGGAGGAGGGTGGTCCACGTGCCGGGCCGCGCGGGACGCCCGCCGGCCACGACGAACCCCGCCTCGGCGCGCGCCGCGGTGGGCTCGCTAGCCATAGCGCACGCGCGGGTCGAGCACCCCGTAGAGCATGTCCACGACGAGGTTCGAGAGCACCACCACGATGGCGATGAACATCACGAGGTTCTGCACGATCGGGTAGTCGCGCCAGAGGATCGCCTCGACCAGGAAGCGCGCGACGCCCGGGAGGTTGAACACGGTCTCGGTGACCACGAGGCCCCCGATCAGGAACGCGAACTCGATGCCGATCACGGTGACGACCGGCAGGATCGCGTTCTTGAGGGCGTGGCGCCAGACCACGGCGCGGCCCGACTGCCCCTTGGCCCAGGCGGTGCGGACGTAGTCCTCGCGCAGCACCTCGAGCATCGCCGAGCGCGTGATCCGCATGATCAGCGCTGAGGAGCGGTAGCCGACGGCCAGGGCGGGCAGGAGGAACTGGACGAGGTGGAGCTTGAGGTCCTCCGCCGGTGAGACGTAGATCATGGGCGGGATCCAGCCGAGCCAGCCGACGAGGCTGAGGATGATGACCATCCCGAGCCAGAAGGACGGCATCGAGAGACCGGCGATCGAGAACACGCGCAGGACGTAGTCGAGCCCGGTGTCCTGGCGGACGGCGCTCACGACGCCGGTGGGCACCCCCAGCAGCACCGAGATCACCATCGAGAGGAAGGCCAGCTCGACGGTCACGGGGATCATGGGCTTGATGAGCTGCCAGGCCGGCTGGTCGTAGCGGTACGACTTGCCGAGATCGCCCGTCACGACGGCACGGAGCCAGTCCACGTACTGGGCCCAGACGGGCTTGTCGATTCCCAGCTCTCGCTCGATCAGCGCCTTGTCGGCCTCGCTCACGTAGCCGGCCGAGTCGAAGAGGATGTCGACGATGTTGCCGGGGGCCAGGCGCAGGAGCACGAAGATGACGAGCGACATGCCGAACAGCGTCAGCACGGCGATCCCGAGGCGCTGGGCGAGGTAGGTGCGCGTAGGCGGGCCCCTTTCAGGCGCAGGGCGCCGGGAGAGGGCGGGCCCCCTCCCGGCGCGTGGCTCTCATTTCTTGTCGAGCCAGACTTCCTGCATCCGGGCCCAGTTGTAGATCGACTGGTGCGGGACGAGGTTCTTCACGTACGGCCACTCGGTGTGGTAGCCGATGCGCCAGCCCATGACCGGCCGCGCGACGTCCAGCTCGAGCTTCTTCTGGATCTGCCAGACGAGCGCCAGGCGCTTCTTCGGGT
>MGBU01000229.1:0-570 GCA_001790205.1 Candidatus Rokubacteria bacterium GWA2_73_35
GCCTCGGGGATGTCGATGCCGGGCACCTCGTTGTGGAGGAACTCGGCGTGGCGGAAGCTGTGCAGCGGGAGGATCCCGACCACCACGGGCACCGGCACCTCGCCCGCGCGCGCGAGGAAGCGGTCGAGCGCGGCGAGATCGTAGACCGGCTGCGTCTGCACCCAGCGCGCGCCCGCCCGGACCTTGCGGTGGAAGCGCTCGAGCTCGCGCTCGACGTCCGACGCCGCCGGGTTGAGCGCGGCGCCGACCCAGAACGACGTCGGCTCGCCGATGCTCGAGCCCGTCGCGTCGAGCCCCTCGTTCATCCGCCGCACGATCTCGATCAGGCCGATGCCGTCGACGTCGAACACCGCGGTCGCGTCCACGTAGTCGCCCGCGCGCGGCGGGTCGCCCGTCATCGCCAGGATGTTGCGCACGTCGAGGGCGTGGGCGCCGAGGAGGTCGGCCTGCATCCCCATGAGGTTCCGGTCGCGGCAGGTGAAGTGCATGTTGATGTCGAGCCCGGTCGCCTCGCGCACGAGGAGCGCGGTCGGCAGCACCGCCATGCGGACCCGGCCGAGCGAGCCGTCG
>MGBU01000229.1:817-8846 GCA_001790205.1 Candidatus Rokubacteria bacterium GWA2_73_35
GGATCGCGAGCGGCACGCCGCCGGCCGCCGGGAGCATCCGCTCGAGCACCTCGTAGAGCGTGCTCGAGCCGACCGAGCAGCTCGCGCCGAGCGCCTGCACGCCGAGCGCCGCGAGCGTGCGGGCGACCTCGGCCGGCGCGCGGCCCGTGAACGTCACGCCCTCGTCGGTGAACGCCATCTGCGCGACGATCGGCAGGTCGGTGACGACGCGGATCGCCTCGATCGCCAGCGCGATCTCGGCGAGGTCCGAGAACGTCTCGACGACGAAGGCGTCCACGCCGCCCTCGAGCAAGCCCTCGGCCTGCTCGCGGAACGCCGCGCGCGCCTCGTCCGCCGTCACGGTGCCGAGCGGGGCCAGGTACTTGCCGAGGGGTCCCATCGAGCCGAGGACGAGCACGTCGCGCCCGGCGCTCTCGCGCAGGTCGCGCGCGAGCTTGGCGCCGCGCAGGTTGATCTCGTGCACCCGTCCGTCGAGGCCGTGGACGGCGAGCTTGAACCGGTTGGCGCCGAACGTGTTGGTCTCGATGCAGTCGGCGCCGGCGGCGACGTAGTCGCCGTGGATCGCCTGCACGAGCCGCGGCGCGTTGACGTTGAGCACGTCGAAGCACGCGTCGAGCGGGACGCCGCGGGCGTAGAGCATCGTGCCCATGGCGCCGTCGCAGAGGAGCGGGCCGGCCGCGAGCCGCCGGCTAAACGCGTGCGGCATGCGCGTCCCGCAGCGCCGCCAGCACACGGGTGACGACCTGCTCGGGGCCGAGGCCGATGGTGTCGACGGTCACGTGCGCGCGGCGGTAGTACGGCTCCCGGGTGCGATAGAGCGCCTCGACGTCCTCGGCGGTGCGGTCCGCGAGCATGGGACGGTCGCCGCTCTGCCGCGCGCGCGCGACCAGCTCGGCGAGGTCGCCGCGGAGCCACACGACGGTGCCGAGCGCGCGCAGCTCGTCCATCCGTCCCTCGCGGCAGGGCAGCCCGCCGCCGGTCGCGACGACCTCGGCGGACCGCGCCTGGAGCGCCTCGACGACCTCGGCCTCGAGCTGGCGGAACCGGGCCTCGCCGTCGCGCCGGAAGATCTCCGGGATCGAGCGCCCGTCGCGGGCGACGATCAGGGCGTCGGTCTCGACGAAGCGCCGGCCGAGCCGCCGCGCGAGACGGCGGCCCACCAAGGACTTTCCCGCTCCCATGAAGCCCACGAGGATCACGTTGTCGCCCGGCATCCCTCGCATCGTATCACCGATGCACCGTGCCCCGGGCCGGCGCGCGGCGGTACGCGCAGTCGCGCATCCAGCACCGGGCGCACTGGCTGAAGTAGTGGTCGACGCGCGCCTCGGGGCCGGCGCCGACCAGGAGCGAGATCGACTTCGTCGGCGTCATGACGCACGCCGCGTTGAGACGCACGCCGATCGCGTCGCCCGGGCACAGCGCGAACAGGTACCTCTGCTCGTCGAGCTCCCAGCGGGCGTAGCCGGGGCTGATCCGGTTGGTGACGGAGAACCCGCGGGCGAGCCCCTCCTGGCACAGGCGGTCGTTGACGTGCTCGGCGAGGCTCTCGACCGCGCCGGAGCCGACGCTGTCGAGCATCGAGGCCAGCGGCAGCTCGCGCGCCTCCCACAGCTCGGCCGCGCGCCGCGCGATCGCGTCGCCGACGGTGCAGACGCCGGCGACGACGTGCTCGACCGGTCCCCAGTGCGCCCGGATGCCCGGGATGGTCAGCGTCACCCCGCCGGCCTCGAGGGCGTCCGCGGTCTCCCGCGTGACCGGCACCCAGCGGACGACGGCCCGCGGCGCCATCAGGCGGCGGCCCAGCGCGAGCGCCTCGTCGAAGAGCGCGCGCACCTCCGGGCCCGGCGCGGCGCCGCCCCGCTTGTAACCCTGGAAGCGCAGGACCTCGTCGGGGTCGATCGCGAGCGGGATGTCGGCGAGGACGCCGGGCGCGTCGTGCAGCGCCGTCACCGCGTCGTCGGCTAGCCTCGGCCCGCGGCGGGCCTGCGGCGTCGCACGCTTCCCACCGGCTAGCCTCGGCCCGCGGCGGGCCTGCGGCGTCGCACGCTTCCCACCGGCTAGCCTCGGCCCGCGGCGGGCCTGCGGCGTCGCACCACCTCGGCGATGCGCCGGATGTGCTCGGCGTCGGAGCCGCAGCAGGCGCCGACGATGTTGCACCCGGCGTCGAGGAGCGCCGGGTACTCGCGCGCCATCGCCTCGGGCCCGAGCTCGTAGGTGACCGTGTCGCCCGTGGTGATCGGCAGCCCCGCGTTCGGGTACGCCACGAGCGGCGCCTCGGTCACCGCGCGCATCTCGCGGATGATGAGGATCGCGCGGTCGGGGCCCCGCCCGCAGTTCATACCCACGACGTCCGCGCCGGCGGCCAGGAGGTTCTTCGCGACCTCGGCCGGGCTCTCGCCCCACATCGTCCGGTCGCGGTCGTTCCCCTCCTCGTACTGGAAGAACATCGTCGCCATCACCGGCAGGTCGGCGACCTTCCTGCACGCGCGCACGGCGGCCGTCGCCTCCTGCGGGAACATCATGGTCTCGACGGCGAAGAGGTCCACGCCGCCCTCGGCGAGCGCCTCGGCCTGCTCCCGGAACGTCGCCTCGTACTCCTCGTCCGTCACGCCCTGGTCGAGGGCGTAGTCCACGGGGAGCCGGCTCGTCGGGCCGATCGAGCCCGCGATGGCGCCGCCGCCCGGATCCGCCGCGCGCGCGAGCCGGGCGCCCTTCAGGTTGAGCTCTTGCGTGCGGTCGCCGATCCGGTACTCGTCGAGCTTGAGCCGCGTGCCCCCGAACGTGTTCGTCTCGACGATCTGGCTGCCCGCCTCGAAGTACGCCCGGTGGATGCCGCGCACCACGTCGGCGTGCGTGTCGTTCCACAGCTCGGGGCACGCGCCGTTGGCGAGGCCCGCGGCGAAGAGCATGGTCCCGTACCCGCCGTCGAACACGAGGACCTCGCCCGCCCGGACGCGCGCGAGGACCTCCCGGCCGCGCGCCGTCACCGGGCGGCCCCGGCCGTGACGCCCATGAGCGTCTTGGCCCTGACGACGGCGAGCGTCGAGTCCCTGGCGTAGCCGTCGGCGCCGATCTCGTCGGCGAAGGCCTGGCTCACCGGCGCGCCGCCGATCATCACCTTGACCCGCTCGCGCAGCCCGGCGCGCACGAGCGCGTCGATCGTGCGCTTCATCGCGGGCATCGTCGTGGTCATCAGTGCCGAGATCCCGACGATGGTGGCGGCGTGCTCCTCCACCGCCTTGACGAACACCTCGGGCGCCACGTCGCGGCCGAGGTTGACGACCTTGAACCCGGCGCCCTCCAGCATCATCGCGACGAGGTTCTTGCCGATGTCGTGCAGGTCGCCCTGGGCGGTGCCGATGACGACGACGCCGAGGTACTCGTCGCCCCGCGCTGCCGCGGTGATCAGGGGCTTGAGGAGGTCGAGGCCCGCGTACATCGCGCGCGCCGAGAGCAGCACCTGGGGGACGTAGTACTCGTTACGCCGGAACTTCTCGCCGACCACGTCCATGCCCGGGATCAGCCCGCGGAAGATCAGCTCCTTCGGCTCCATCGAGCGGGCGAGCCCCTCCTGCGTCTTGCGCGCGACCGTGTCCTTGTCGCCGAGGATCAATGCGCGCGCCATCGTCGGATAGTCGAACTCGTCCGCGTCCATGCGGCCTCCCGCGTCCCGGTCTCCCGCGTATCTTAACGCGATTTCCGCGCGAGGAAGTCGGAGATCGCCGCGACGGCCTCGGGCGTGACGCGCATGAACTGCAGGCCCGCCGCCTCGGCGCTCCGCCAGGCGACGCGGGCCTCGGCCTCGATGGGCTGCGACAGCGCGGGGTCGCCCGCGCAGCGCACCCGGACGGACGCGTCCACCGCGAAGTCCGGGGGCAGGCCGACGACGGCGAGGCCGTAGCTCCCGAGGTCCCGGCCGGGGAGCTCGACGACGCCCGCGGCGCCCTCGACGGTCACCGTGGCCCCCTCGAGGGGCGCGCGGGGGTTCCCGCGCTCGTCGGCGGGGACGATCGCGTAGATCCGCACCGGCGACGTGCGGTCCTTGACCGCGACCGTGTCGAGCTCGCGCGTCAGGAACCGCCCCTGGACGCGCTCCCAGGTGGCCTCGCCGACGATGATCGGGGCGAGGTACTCCTCGGTGAGCGACTCCAGGTGCGCGGCGACGTTGACCACGTCGCCGATGGCCGTGAACTCGCGGCGCTGCCGCGACCCCATCGTGCCCACGATCGCCTCGCCCGTGTTGATGCCGACGGCGTTCCGGAGGGGCGCCCCGAGCCGCGCCTGCCACCGCGCCGAGAGCGCGCGGGTGCGCTCGCGCAGCTCGAGGGCCGTGCGCACCGCGCTCGCCGCGTGGTCGGGATCCTCCACCGGCGCGTTGTAGAGGGCCATGACGCGGTCGCCGAAGTACTTGGCCACGGTCCCGCCGTTCCGGAAGACGATCTCGGTCATCTCGGTCATGTACTCCTGGAGCATCGCGACCACCTCCTCGGCGCCGACGCGCTGGGCGATGGCCGTGAAACCGCGGATGTCCGAGAAGAGCACGGTCACCTCCCGGCGCGTCGAGCCGAGCGCCCGGTCGGGATCGCGCACGATCTCGCGCACGACGGCCGGCGAGAAGAACCGGGCGAGGCGGCGCCGCTCGCGCTGCGCGCGGACGTAGCCCGCGACCACGGCCGAGCCGCAGCCGAGGATCAGCGCGAGCGTGGGCGCGCCCGCGCGGAACCACGTGCCGGACGCGGCGAAGGCCGCGAACGTCGCCGTCGCGAGCGCGCCCCAGAGCAGCACCGCGCCCGCCAGTGCGTAGAGCGGCCGCAGGCGGACGAGCAGCGCCGCGCCGGCGAGCGCCGCGACGAGGGCGGCGAGGGCGCTCGTCCAGAGCGGCAGCTCGCGGAGCCCGATGCCGCGGAGCAGCGTCTCCAGCGCGTTCGCGTGGATCTCGACTCCCGGGGTGTCGCGGACGCCGAACGGCGTCGAGTACGCGTCCTGGAAGACCGGGGACGTCCCGCCGACGAGGACGAGCGCGTCGCGGAAGGTCTCCGGGGGGACCGCGCCGCGCACGACGCTGTGGTACGGGACCCGGGGAAAGGTCTTGGGGCCGCCGAGGAAGTTGACCAGCACCTCCGGGCCCGGCGGCAGCGCCGCGGCCGGCCGCCCGGCCTGCCGCGCGAGGCGGTAGACCTCGGCGTCGAACGACGGGAGCGTCTCGGCGCCCAGCGCGGACCGGAGCGGGACGCGGCGCAGCGTGCGGTCGCGGTCCACCGTCAGCGTCACGGTCCCGACGCCCGCGGCGGCCCGGCGGAGCGCCGGCACGGGGAGGGTGGGATCGGTCTTCGACCACCCGGCCTCGACCACGCGCGTGATCGCCGCCGCGAGCACCACGTTGCCGGCGCGCGCGACGGCGCGGGCGAGCGCCGCGTCGTCGGCAGGACCACGCGGCGACGGCTCCGAGAAGATGATGTCGAGCCCGATCGCGACGGGGCGGCCGGCGCTGATCGCGTCGAGCAGTTTCGCGTGGAGCGCGCGCGGGAACGGCCAGGGCGTGTCGAACTCGTCGAAGTCGCTCTCGTCGATGCTCACGATCACGATCCGCGCGGCGGGCGCGCGCGGACCGCGGAGCCCGAAGAGGCCGTTGAGCGCGCCGAGCTCGACGGGTTCAAGGGCGCCCGCGAGCATCAGGGCCACCGTGACGAGGCCGGCGACGAGCCCCAGGCCGAGCGTCCTGGCCGCGTTCATCTCCTGCCAATGTATGCTACTATCGGCGGGGAATGAACATACGGGTGCTCGGCGCCTTCGGTGGCGAAGGGCTCGGGCACCGCCCGTCCTCGTTCCTCGTCAACGACCGCTTGCTCGTCGACGGCGGCTCGGTCACGGGCGCCCTGACCGTGCCGGAGCAGCTCGTGATCGAGCACGCGCTCGTCTCCCACGCCCACCTCGACCACATCGCCGGGCTCGTCTACCTCACCGAGACGCTCGGCTTCTGCGAGAGCGGCGCGGCCGTCACGATCGCGAGCATCGATCCGGTGATCACGACGCTCCGGGCGGGCGTGTTCAACAACGTCCTCTGGCCGGACTTCAGCCGGATCCCGCACGCCGACGTCCCCGTGGTGAAGTACCGCACGCTGGTCGAGGACGTCGAGCAGCGGGTCGGGGACCTCTGGGTCACGCCCGTCCAGGTGAACCACGCCGTGCCGACGTCGGGGTTCATCGTGCACGACGGCGCGGTCGGCATGATCTATTCGGGGGACACCGGTCCGACGCGCGCGCTCTGGGAGGCCGCGCGCGGGCTCCACGGCCTCCGCGCGGTCATCCTCGAGTGCGCGTTCCCGAACCGGCTCGCGCAGCTCGCGGACGTCGCCAAGCACCTGACGCCCGACCTGGTCCGCCGCGAGCTCGACAAGCTGCCGCCGGACGTTCCCGTCTGGATCTTCCACGTCAAGCCGCAGTTCCACGAGGAGATCGCCGAGGAGCTCGAGCGGATCGGCAGCGACCGCCTCGTGCTGCTCGAGCAGGACCGGACCTACTCGCTCTGAGTCGCCGTCGGGGGGAGCGACCGCCGGTCTCGACGCGCGAAGGGGGCTGACGCCCCCCTCGGGCTCCCCCGGCCGACACCCCCCAACGGGATCCCGTCTCCCCGATTCCTTCACGCCCTCTGAACGCCGAGCGGGAGCGTCAGGCCTCGGGCACGAGCACCACCGTGTCGCTCGAGACCTCGACGCGCACGCGGTCGCCGAGCCTGAAGATGCGCGTGTCCCCCGTGGACGGGACCTCCACGCGCACCGGCAGGCTGCCGCCGATCTCGACCTCGTAGCTGTGCCGCGCGCCCTCGAACACCCGGAGCGCGACGCGGCCGGGGATTCCCGGCCCACGCGCCATCGCCGCCTCGGTCATCGAGAGCGTCTCGGGCCGGAGGACCAGGAGCCCGCGGCTCCCCTCGCGGAACGCCCCGATGCCGGCGACGGGCACCTGGTGGCGGCCCTCCGTCTCGACGACCACGCCGAGCTCCCGCACCTCGACGACCCGGACGGGCAGGAAGTTGGCCGGCCCGAGCGCCTCGGCGACGGCGCGGCTCGAGGGCCGGTGGTACAGCTCGTCGGGATCGCCGACCTGCAGCGCCCGCCCGGCCTGCATGACCGCGAGCCGGTCGGAGAGCGCGAGCGCGTCGGCGGCGTTGCGGGTCGCGTGCAGCGTCGTGACCGCGAGGTCGCGGTGGAGCTTGGCGAGCTCGAGCCGGAGCGTCTTGCGCGCCACCGGGTCGATGTTGGCCAGGGGCTCGTCGAGGAGCAGCACGCGCGGCTCGACGGCGAGCGCCCGCGCGAGCGCGACCCGGCGCCGCTGCTCGATCGTGAGGTCGCCCGGGCGACGCGCTTCGAGGCCGCCGAGGCCGAGGCGCCGCGCGACGGTCTCCACCCTGCGTCCGATCTCGGCGCGGGCGAGCCCCTGCTGCTCGAGGCCGAACGCGACGTGCGCGACGACCGTCAGGTGCGGCCAGAGCGCGCCCTCCTGAAAGACGTAGCCGACGCCGCGTCGCGCCGGCGGCACGCCGGAGACGTCGTGCCCGTCCACGAGCACGCGCCCGGACGTCGTCGGCAGGAAGCCGGCCACGGCCCGCAGCACGTCCGACTTGCCGGAGTTCGGTGGGCCGAGCAGCGTGAAGAACTCGCCGTAGCGGACGTGGACCGAGACGTCGCGCACGCCGGGCGGCACGCCGCCGCGCGTGGCGAGCCCCTCGAGCCGGACGTCGACCAGCGGCCGGGCGCTCACGCGCGCGCCCTCGCGCGGCCCGGCGCGGCGAGCGGCAGGCACGCCACGCCGATCGCGGCGCCCCCCGCGCGCTGGGTGACGCGCGCGACCGCCAGGGGGAACACGGGCGCGATCGTCTGGATGTGGACGGGCGGGCTCACGTGGACGAAGGACGTGCTGTGGAAGTCGGGGCTCATCAGCGACCCCGGAATCTTAGCACGATGCGCTCCGGGCGCCGGGACGGGGCGGCCGCGCCGGCGTGCCTTGCGTGGCGACGGACGCTGGTGTA
>MGBU01000230.1 GCA_001790205.1 Candidatus Rokubacteria bacterium GWA2_73_35
CCGCAGGGCTACGGGCGCATCCTGCGCCAGGGGGGCCGCGTCAAGCGCATCGTCGAGGAGCGCGACGCGACCGACGACCAGAAGAAGATCCCCGAGATCAACACGAGCGTCTACTGCTTCGAGGCCGGACGGCTCTGGAAGACCCTCGCCGAGGTGCGTCCCGACAACGACCAGGGCGAGTACTACCTGACCGACGTCATCGGCATCCTCGCCCGGGCGGGCGGCCGGATCGAGGCGCTCGCCGCGCCGGACCCGGCCGAGGCGCTCGGGATCAACGACCGGAAGCAGCTCGCCGCCGTCGCGGCGATCCAGCGCCGGCGCATCCTCGACGGCCTCATGGAGTCCGGCGTGACGATCCTCGACCCGGCGAGCACCTACGTGGAGGACACGGTCACGATCGGCCCCGACACGACGCTCTATCCGAACGTCGTCCTCGAGGGCGCCACGACGCTCGGCAGCGAGTGCGTGATCGCCTCGGGCTGCCACGTGAGCGCGAGCCGCTTCGGTGATCGGGTCACGCTCAAGCCCTACTGCATCGTCAGCGAGGCGGTCGTGGAGGACGACGCGACGCTCGGGCCCTTCTGCCACCTGCGGCCCGGCTGTCACATCGGCGCGGCGGCGAAGATCGGCAACTTCGTCGAGCTGAAGAAATCGCGCATCGGACGCGGCTCGAAGGCGAACCACCTCGCGTACGTCGGCGACGCGACCGTGGGCGAGGACGTCAACATCGGCGCTGGCACGATCACGTGCAACTACGACGGCCGGGCGAAGCACGAGACGCGCATCGGCGCGGGCGCCTTCGTCGGCACCAACGCGACGCTCGTGGCGCCGCTCGTCATCGGCGAGGGCGCGTACGTCGGCGGGGGCTCGACGATCACCAAGGACGTTCCGCCCGGCGCGCTCGCCGTGGGCCGCGCCCGGCAGGTCGTCAAGGAGGGCTGGGCCGCGCGGCGCGCGCGCGCGCCGAAGCCCGAGGAGCCCGAGGACTAGCCATGTGCGGCATCGTCGGGTACGTCGGGGACAAGAGCGCGGTCGGCATCATCGTCGAAGGGCTCAAGCGGCTCGAGTACCGCGGCTACGACTCCGCCGGCGTCGCGGTGCTGCACGAGGGCCGGCTCGAGGTGCGGCGCGCCGCCGGGCGCATCCGGACGCTCGAGGGGATCCTGCGCGAGCGGCCCGTCGCGGGCTCGCTCGGGATCGGGCACACGCGCTGGGCGACCCACGGCCGGCCCTCCGACGAGAACGCGCACCCCCACACCGACTGCGGCGGGAACCTGGTCGTCGTCCACAACGGCATCCTCGAGAACTACGTCGAGATCAAGGAGCGGCTCGCCGCCGCGGGCCACACGTTCAGGTCGGAGACCGACACCGAGGTCCTCGCGCACCTGATCGAGCACCACCTGCGGGAGACGGGGCGGCTCGACCGGGCCGTGAAGGCGGCGTGCGGGGAGGTCACCGGCTCCTACGCGATCGGCGTGGTCTCGACGTCGGCTGCCGACCGGCTGGTGGCCGCGAAGCACGGCGCGGGGAGCGTCGTGGTGGGCCTCGGGCGCGGCGAGATGTTCATCGCCTCCGACATCCCGGCCATCCTCTCGCACACGCGCGACGTCGTGATCCTCGAGGACGACGAGGTCGCCGTCGTGACGGCGCACGGCGTGGAGCTCTCGACGCTCGCCGGCGAGCCCGTGCAGCGTGAGCCCGTGCGCATCCACTGGGACCCGATCATGGCGGAGAAGGGCGGCTACCGCCACTTCATGCTCAAGGAGATCCACGAGCAGCCGCGGGCGATCACCGACACGTTCCGTGGGCGCATCGCGCCCGAGACCGGCAGCGTCGTCCTGCCGGACGCGAACCTCGACCCCGAGACCGTGCGGGGCCTCCAGCGCGTCGTCTTCGTCGCCTGCGGCACCGCCTACCACGCCGCGCTCCTGGGCCGCACGATGGTCGAGCGCCTCGCCGGGCTCCCCGCCGAAGCCGACCTCGCCTCCGAGTTCCGCTACCGCGACGCGGTCGTGGGCCCGGAGACGCTCGTTGTCGCGGTCTCCCAGTCCGGGGAAACGGCGGACACGCTCGGCGCGGTCAAGGCGGCGCGCGAGAAGGGCTGCCCGATCCTCGCGGTCACCAACGTCGTCGGCTCGGCGCTCGCCCGCGAGGCGACCGGCGTGCTCTCCATGCACGCGGGCCCGGAGATCGGCGTGGCCTCGACCAAAGCCTTCGCCACGATGATCGTCGCCGTCTACCTGCTCGGCCTCTGGCTCGGCCGCCAGCGCGAGGCGATCACGGCGGAGGACGTCAAGAAGCGCATCCACGACCTGGTCGAGATCCCGCGGCTGGTCGAGGCCACGCTCGCGCTCGACGAGCGGCTCGACGCGCTCGCCAAGGAGCTCGGCGGGGCGCGCGACTTCCTCTACCTCGGCCGCGGCCTCCAGTACCCGATCGCGCTCGAGGGCGCGCTCAAGCTGAAGGAGATCTCCTACATCCACGCCGAGGGCTACGCGGGCGGCGAGATGAAGCACGGCCCGATCGCGCTCGTGACCGGCGAGCTGCCGGTCGTGGCGCTCGTGCCGCGGGACGGCTCCTACGAGCGCATGCTCGGCAACATCGAGGAGGTGCGCGCGCGTGACGGGATCGTGGTGGCCGTCTGCCACGCGGGCGACCGCGCCGTGGCCGCCCGGGCGACGCACGTCATCGAGGTGCCGCCCTGCGCCGAGCTGCTGGCGCCGCTGCTGACGGTCGTCCCGCTCCAGCTTCTCGCGTACCACATCGCCGTCCGGCTCGGCTGCGACGTGGACCAGCCGCGCAACCTCGCCAAGTCCGTCACCGTCGAGTAGGCGCGCGCGGTCCCTGCGGTACAATCGTCGGGTGCTCGACCCCGAGGCGCTCCTCCGCGACCTGAATCCGCCGCAGCGCGAGGCCGTCACCGCGGGCGACGGGCCGCTGCTCGTGCTCGCGGGGGCCGGGAGCGGCAAGACGCGCGTGATCGCCCATCGGATCGCCTGGCTCCTCGGCGTGCGCGGCGTCCACCCCCGGCACGTCCTCGCGGTCACGTTCACGAACAAGGCGGCGGGGGAGATGGCGCGCCGGGTCGAGGCCCTGCTGCTGCCCGCCGGGATCCCGGCGCCGCTGATCGCGACGTTCCACTCGGTTTGCGTCCGGATCCTCCGGCAGCACATCCGCCACCTCGGCCTGTCCCCGCACTTCACGATCTACGACGAGGACGACCGCCTGGCGCTCGTCAAGGACTGCATGCGGGAGCTCGACCTCGCCGACCGGACGTGGACGCCGGCCTCGCTCGTCCAGCGGATCAGCGCCGCGAAGAACCAGATGCTGACGCTCGAGGAGGTCGAGCGCCAGGCGCGCGGGCCCCGCGAGGAGAAGATCGCGCTCCTCTTCCGCCGCTACCAGGAGCGGCTCGCCGCGGCCGCCGCCGTGGACTTCGACGACCTGCTGCTCCTCACCGTGCGGCTCTTCGAGGCGGCGCCGGAGGCGCTCGCGTGGTACCGCGGGCTCTGGCGCCACGTGCTGGTGGACGAGTACCAGGACACGAACCGCGCGCAGTACCGGATCGTCCGCCAGCTCACGGCCGAGCACGGCAACGTCTGCGTGGTCGGCGACCCCGACCAGTGCGTCGTCGAAGGGACGCCGGTCGAGACGCCGAAGGGCCCCCGGCCCATCGAGAAGATCCGCGAAGGCGATCGGATCATCAGCGGCGCTGGATGGGGCTCGGCACGGACGGCTCGCGTCGAGGCGGTGCAACGGAACGAGTATGACGGCCTCGTCGTGTCCATCCGGACGGAGGCGGGCCAGGAACTGGTGGCGACGCCGAACCACATGCTGTTCGCGCGCATCGACCCGGATCCGAAGTGCCACTACGTGTACTTGATGTATCAAGAGCGACTCGGCTACCGGGTCGGGGTCACCCGGGGCGCCCGGTCCGGTGACGACAAGGCGATCGTCTCCGGGCTCCAGATGCGCACCAACGGCGAGGTTGCGGACAAGCTGTGGATCCTCGCCGCCTGTGACTCGCCGTCCGACGCCCGGTATCTCGAATCCTACTTTTCCGCGCAGTACGGCCTGCCGACGATGGTCTTCCACGTCCGTGGCCGTCGGATGGCGCTCACCCAGAGCCACATCGACCGGCTCTACCAGGAGATTGACACGCGCGCCCGGGCCCAGCGGTTGATGGCGGATCTCCGGCTGTTCCCCGAGTATCCGCATCACCGGCCGGGCGCGATCACGCGGGGCGGTATCTCCAGGAAGATCGTTCATTTCACGATGTTCGGGGATCCGCGGCGGCGCGAGTGGCACGAGCACCGCATCCAGCTGGTCAGCTCCGATGAAGCGCTGTGGCAAGCCGTTTCCCTCGTGGCGCCGCCTCGGCGCGGCAAGCGGCGGACGTGGCGCGTGGAGACCTCGCGGAAGGACTACGATAAGGGGCTCGAGTTCGCCCGGAGTCTCTGTCTCGGCGAGCACATGGAGGTGGTGCGCCGGGCCCGTCTCACGACGAGGAAGGCGTTCCAGTTCATGCCGGCCAGCCACCTGCGCAGGGGCATGGTCGTCCCGATCGTGGAGGACGGTGAGGTGCGCGAGGCACGGATTGCATCGGTCGAGCTCCGTTCATATCGCGGTTTCGTCTACGACCTCACCGTTCAGGACTTTCGCAACTACGCAGCCGGGGGATTGGTCGTTCACAATTCGGTCTACCGCTGGCGCGGCGCCGACATCCGGAACATCCTCGACTTCGAGGGGGACTATCCGGGCACGCGCGTGATCCGGCTCGAGCAGAACTACCGCTCGACGCGGCGCGTGCTCGCGATCGCCGCCGCCGTGATCGCGAACAACCTCTCCCGCAAGGACAAGACGCTCTGGACCGAGAACGCCGAGGGGGAGAAGGCGGCGGTCTACCGCGCCTGGGACGAGCACGAGGAGGCGGGCTTCGTCGCGCAGGCGATCGTCGGGGCCCGCGCGGCGGGCACGCCGTACGACGACGTGGCGGTCTTCTACCGCACGAACGCCCAGTCGCGGGTGCTCGAGGACGCGCTCCGGCGCGCCGGGGTCCCGTACGTGATCGTCGGCGCCGTCCGCTTCTACGAGCGCCGCGAGATCAAGGACGCGCTCGCCTACCTGCGCCTGCTCGTGAACCCGGCGGACGACGTCGCCTTCCGCCGCGCGATCCAGGCCCCCGGGCGCGGCATCGGCCGCGCGACGCTCGCGCGCCTGGACGAGGTCGGGGCGCGCGAGGGCCGGCCGCTCCTGGCGCTCGCCGGCGCGCCGCCGGCCGACGTCACCGGCAAGCCGCGCCGCGCCCTCGAGGACTTCGCGGCGCTCCTGGCCCGGCTGGCGGCGGCGCGCGCCGGGACGCCGCTCCCGGCGTTCATCGACCTCGTGCTGAACGCCTCGGGCTACCGCGAGGACCTCCGGCAGGAGCGCTCGTCGGAGGCCGAGGCGCGGCTCGAGAACCTGGAGGAGCTGGTCGCCGCGGCCGAGGACCACGCGCGCGGGCCGGAGGGTGGCGTGCTCGAGAGCTTCCTCGACGGCGTCGCGCTCGTCGCCGACGTGGACGAGCTGCCCGAGGACACGCGCGGTGTGACGCTCATGACGCTCCACTCGGCCAAGGGGCTCGAGTTCCCGGTGGTGTTCCTCACCGGCATGGAGGAGGGGGTCTTCCCCCACGCGCGCGCGATGGGCTCGACCGACGACGTCGAGGAGGAGCGGCGCCTCTGCTACGTCGGCGTCACGCGCGCCAAGGCGCGACTCACGCTCTCCTACGCGCTCCACCGCCGGATGCACGGCTACGGCCTCGGCGAGCCGTCGCGGTTCCTGCTCGAGATGCCCGAGGAGCACCTGACGCTCCTCGGCGCCGCCTCCCGGGCGCACGAGCGGCCGGAGGCCGAGCCGGCGGCGTTCGCGGACGAGGCGGGCGGCGAGGA
>MGBU01000231.1 GCA_001790205.1 Candidatus Rokubacteria bacterium GWA2_73_35
TCGAGCCGCCGCTGAAACTGCTCGATGCTAACCCGAACGTCAAGGTCCGGACGCTCCTCGACGAGGAGCGCCGCCAGCACGCCGCGGGCCTCCTCCGTCTCGAGGTCGGTCATCAGGCTCTCGGCGGGGGCGCCGGGGCGCGCGCGGAGCGCCGTGACGATCGCGCGCAGCGGCGGGTGGCCGAGGTCCTCGGCCTCGACGAGCAGTGGCAGGAGCGCCGTCCGCGCGTCCTCGGCGTGCAGCAGGAGGTGCACGAGGTCGCGCTCGACCGGCGGCGGCGTCGAGGTCGGCGTGGCGGGCCG
The DNA here is from genome assembly GCA_001790205.1 of Candidatus Rokubacteria bacterium GWA2_73_35. Taxonomy (GTDB): domain Bacteria; phylum Methylomirabilota; class Methylomirabilia; order Rokubacteriales; family CSP1-6; genus GWA2-73-35. Next base: position 303 of record MGBU01000231.1, read on the forward strand.
CGCCGCTGCCGGCGGCCGGTGCAGCGAGGCCTGGAGCTTCTGCGCCTCGATCCAGAGCTGCGTCGGGTCCACGCCCAGCTTCGCGGCGGCCTCGCGCGAGAGCGCGGTGGCTTCCTCGGCGTCGCCGACCTTGGCGAGCATCAGCGCGGCGCGCGCGAAGGCGCCCGCGCGGGCGCGGGGGCCGGTGGCCCCGCCGGGATCGGCGATCGCGCGGTCGAGCGCGTAACCGAGCAGGCTCCGGGCCGCGGCGATCCGCTCCTCGAAGGCCGGGGCGCCCTCGGCGCGCAGGAACGTGTCCGGGTCGTGGCCGGCCGGGAGCAGCGCGACCCGGAGGCGCAGCGCGCCCGAGCCCTCGAGGGCGCCGGCGCGGTTGACGGCCCAGGCGAGCCCGCCGCCCGAGGGCTCGAGCAGCTCCTCGGCGCGCTCGGCGGCCTTCCGGCCTGCGGCGTCGGCGTCGAAGAAGAGCACCGCCACGTCGCAGTAGCGGCGGAGCAGGCCGAGCTGCGCCGGCGTGAACGCGGTCCCGAGCGCCGCGACCGTCTCGCCGAAGCCGTGCTGGTGCGCCATCAGGCAGTCCACGTAGCCCTCGACGAGCAGCGCGCGGTTCCTCGCCTGGATCGCCTCGCGCGCGAGGTCGGCGGCGTAGAGGAGGTTGCCCTTGGTGTAGAGCGGCGTCTCGGGCGAGTTCAGGTACTTGGGCTCGTCGTCGCCGAAGGCGCGGCCGCCGAAGGCGACGGGGCGGCCCTGGAGGTCGCGGATCGTGAAGAGGAGGCGGTTGCGGAAGCGGTCGTAGGCGCCCGGGCGGTTGTCGCGGGCGATCGCGAGGCCCGCGGCGACGACCGCGTCCTCGGCGACGCCCTCCTGCTTCATGACGCCGAGCAGCGTGTCCCAGCCCTCGGGCGCCAGGCCGAGGCCGAAGCGCCGCGCCACCTCCGGGTCCACGCCGCGCGTCTCGAGGTACGCGCGCGCGCGCGCGCCGACGGGCCGCCAGAGCTGCTCCTCGTAGAAGCGCGCCGCCAGGGCCATCACGCGGAGCAGCTCCTCGCGCCGGCCGCCGTCGCCGCCGCCGCGCTCCTCGGGCAGCGCGATGCCCGCGCCCCGCGCGAGCTGGCGCACGGCCTCGGGGAACGAGAGCCGGTCCTGGCGCATCACGAAGCCGAAGGCGTCGCCCCCCACGCCGCAGCCGAAGCAGTGGAAGATGCCCTTCCTTGGGTTGACCGTGAACGAGGGCGTCTTCTCGGCGTGGAAGGGGCAGAGGCCCTTCCAGCCCTGGCCGGCCTTCCGGAGGCGCACGTAGCGGCCGACGAGATCCACGATGTCCACCGCGCTCCGGATCTGGTCGAGCACGGCCTGGGAGTAGGACGCCATGCTCAGCCGACCTCTTGTACGGTCGGCATCAGCCGACCTTGAGCGCCGCGACGGTGGCGCCCGCGCCGCCCTCGGCGGGGGCGCCGTCGCGGAAGGAGTCCACCAGCGGGTGCGCGGCGAGCAGGTCGCGCACCGCCTTGCGGAGCGCGCCCGTGCCCTTGCCGTGGACCAGGCGCACGGTCGGGAGGCCGGCGAGGAAGGCGTCGTCGAGGTACTGCTCGACGCGGTCGCGCGCCTCGTCCGTCGTCTGCCCGATCAGCATCAGTTCGCACGGGATCGCCCGGGGGGCGGGCCCCTCCGCTCGGAACGACACTCGCTCGGGGCCCGCCCCCGCCCCCCGGGGACGCGCGGCCGCGGCGGGGCGGAGGGCGGCGAGGGGGACGCGGACGGTGATCGCGCCCGAGCGCACGGTGGCCGAGTCGCCGGCGATCGCCAGGAGCTCGCCGCGCACACCGAGGTGCTCGGCCGCGACGGTCGCGCCCGGGACGAGCGGCCCGGGGGCGTCGGTGGCCGGCTCCGGGGGCGGCGCGGGCAGGAGCGCGTCGACGCGGGCGGCGACCTCGCGCACGCGCGCCCCGCTCTGCTCGAGCGCGCGCCGCGTGCGCTCGCCGCGCTTGAGCCGGTCCCACTCGGCGGCGACGGCCCGGCGGACGTCGGCGACGAGCGCGGCGGCCTCGGCGCGGGCCCGCTCGAGCACGGAGCGCGCCTTCGCCTCCGCGGCCGCCTCGGCCTCGCGCGCCGCGGCGAGCCGCGCGGCGGCTTCGCTCTCGCGGCGCTCGGCCAGGAGCGCCCGCGCGGCCTCGCTGCGCGTGTGCGCGTCGAGCCGGGCGAGGAGCTCGCCGAGCCGCGCCGCGTCCTCCGAGCGGTGCGCCTCGGCGCGCGCGATCAGCCCGGGCGCGAGACCGAGCCGGCCCGCGATCGCGAGCGCGTAGCTCCGTCCCGGGTGGCCGTAGCGCAGGCGGAAGGTCGGCGCGAGCGTGGCGGTGTCGAACTCGACCGAGGCGTTGCGCGCCCGCGGGTCGGTGGAGGCGAACGCCTTGAGCGGCTCGAGGTGCGTCGTGGCCACGACCAGGGCGCCGCGCCCGGCGAGCTCCTCGAGGATCGCCTGCGCGAGCGCCGCGCCCTCGTCCGGGTCCGTCCCCGCCCCGAGCTCGTCGAGGAGCACGAGCGAGCGCTCCGAGGCCCGGGCGAGGACCTCGCGGACCTGCGCGACGAACGCGGAGAACGTGGAGAGGTTCTCGGCGACCGACTGGTCGTCGCCGATGATCGCGTGGATGTCGGCGAAGACGGGCAGGCGGGAGCCCTCCTCGGCCGGGACGTGGCAGCCGACCTGGGCGAGCAGCGCCAGGAGCGCGAGCGTCTTGAGGGCGAGCGTCTTGCCGCCGGCGTTCGGTCCGGTGATCACGAGCAGCGGGCGGTCGGGGCCGAGCTCGAGGTCCACCGGCACGACGGGCCGGGCCGGGTCCCGCCAGCTCTGGGCGAGCAGCAGCGGATGGCGGGCGCCGCGGAGCGCGACGCGCCGGCCGGCGTCGATCACGGGCGGCACGGCCGCCATGCGCTCGGCGGCCGCGGCGCGCGCGCCCACCCAGTCGAGGGCGCCGAGCGCGTCCACGAGCCCCACCAGGTCCTCGCGGTGCGCGCGGACGGTGTCGGTCAGCTCGGCGAGGATGCGCGCGGTCTCGTGCTCCTCGGCGCGGGCGGCCTGGACGAGGTCGTTGTTGGCCTCGACGACGCCCTCGGGCTCGACGAAGAGCGTCTGGCCGCTCTGCGAGCGGTCGTGGACGATGCCGCGCACGCGGCCGCGCGCCTCGGCGCGGACCGGCAGCACGTAGCGCCCGTGGCGCACGGTGACGTACCGGTCGGCGAAGGTGCGCTCGGCGTCGGCGCCCTGGAAGGCGCGCTCGAGCTCGGCGACGAGGCGCCGGCGGCGCTCGCGCAGCTCACGGCGCAGGCGCCGGAGGGCCGGGCTCGCGTCGTCGAGGACGGCGCCGGTCTCGTCGAGCGCGGCGCCGAGGCGGTCGCGGAGCGCGCGGAGGACGGGCAGGGCGTCGGTCCGCGCGGCCAGGCGCGGGCTCGCCTCGCGGACGCCCCGGCCCCAGGCCGCGAGGCGCGGCGCCGCGTCGAGCACGGGGACGAGCTGGGCGAGCTCGGGACCGTCGAGGGCGCTGCCGGGGGCCTGGCAGCGGTCGAGGACGGGGCGGACGTCGGGGACGCCGGCGAGGGGCGGGGCGCCGGCCTGGGCGATCGCGAGCCGGGTCTCCCGCGTGAGGTCGATCTCGGCTTGGACGGCGACCGGGTCGGTGAGCGGCTCGGCGGCCGCCGCTCGCTCCCGCCCCATTGCGGTCTGCGCTTCGTGAGCCAGGAGCGCCCGCACCGCATCCCACTCGGTGCCGCGCTCCCGGATGTGACCTGCCTCCACCCTACGCCTCACTCGCTCCCGCCCGGGCGACGGGAGTTCCGGCGGTCTCCCCGGGAGTGCTGCCGAAGCTAATCGGACACCCGTTCCCGCCGCTTGGCCTTCTTGCGGGCAGCGAGGGCTTTGCGCTTCCGCCGGACGCTCGGCTTCTCGTAGTGCTGGCGCTTCTTGAACTCCGACAGGAGCCCGGCCTTCTCGCACTGCTTCTTGAAGCGCTTGAGCGCGCTCTCGAAGGATTCGTCGGGCTCGACGATGACTCTGGTCACCCCGTGCTCCCCCCTCCGGGACGGCACCTTCTGGATAAACAACGACTATATACCATGCGGCCCCACCCCGGGCAATCCGCGCGCGGCGGCCGGCGGCGGGGCGTTTGGGCTAGACTGTCTCGGGCCGGCCGCCGGCCAGCCCCAGGAGGGACCGGGACCGTGACGATCGCGCTCGCGCCGCCCATCTACACCGTCGCGCCGTTCGTGGCGATGCTCTTGGCCATCGCCGTCTGCCCCCTCTGGGTGACGCACTGGTGGGAGTCCAACCGCAACAAGGCGATCGTCGCCCTACTCCTCGGGCTGCCGATCCTCGGCCTCTACCTCGCCAACCGGCCCCGCGCGCTCCTCGCCATGGGCGAGGAGTACGTCTCGTTCATCATCCTGATCGGCGGCCTCTACGTGATCTCGGGCGGGATCCTCCTGCGGGGCGACCTCGAGGCGACGCCGCTCACCAACACGACCTTCCTCGCGTTCGGCGCCGTGATCGCCTCGTTCATCGGCACGACCGGAGCGTCCATGCTGCTGATCCGCCCGCTGCTGCAGACCAACCGCGAGCGGACGCGCGTCAAGCACACGGTGATCTTCTTCATCTTCCTGGTCGCGAACATCGGGGGCATGCTGACGCCGCTCGGCGACCCGCCCCTCTTCCTCGGGTACCTCCGGGGCGTGCCCTTCGCCTGGACGTTCCGGCTCTGGCCGCACTGGCTGCTCATGGTGGGCGTGCTGCTGGCCGCCTACTTCGTCTGGGACTCGACCCAGTACACGCGCGAGCCGATCGCCGTGATCCGGCGCGACCGCACGCAGGTCCAGCCGCTCCGGGTCCGGGGCGCGCTGAACGCGCTCTGGCTCGCCGGCGTCGTCCTCGCGGTGGCGTTCCTGCACGAGCCGGCGCGCGAGGTCGCGATCGTCGGCCTGGCGGTCCTCTCGCTCTGGAAGACGCCCGAGGAGATCCGCCGCGCCAACGGCTTCACCTACTACCCGATCGTCGAGGTCGCGGTCCTCTTCTTCGGCATCTTCCTCACGATGATCCCCGCGCTCGAGATCCTGCGAGCGCGCGGGGGCGAGCTCGGCGTGCGCGAGCCCTGGCAGTTCTTCTGGGTCACGGGCGTGCTCTCGTCGTTCCTCGACAACGCGCCGACCTACCTCACGTTCCTGGCGCTCGGGCAGGGCCTCGGGCTGGCGCGTGAGGTCGTGGACGTGCCCCACATCGTGCTCACGGGCATCGCGGTCGGCGCCGTGTCCATGGGGGCCAACAGCTACATCGGCAACGCGCCGAACTTCATGGTGAAGTCGATCGCGGAGGAGACCGGGGTCCGGATGCCGAGCTTCTTCGGCTACATGCTCTACAGCGGTCTGATCCTGGTGCCGCTGTTCCTCCTCGTGACGTTCCTGTTCTTTTAGTCACGTGGGGGGCCCCGACATGGCCCCCCCCCCAACGCTCGGAGCGCCCATGCTGCGCCGGGGCGCCCCTCGATACGCCGACGGCTTCCAGGCGCTCCACCCGGGGGCGGCGCGGCTACGAGGCGGACACGAGCGCGAGCACGCGCTCGACCGCCTCCGCGACCGCGGCGTCGACGGCCTCGAGCTCGTCGCGCTCGAACGGCGCCAGCACGTGGTCGGCGACCTCGTCCTTGCGGCCCGGCCGGCCGATCCCCACCTTGACCCGCCGGACCTCCTGCGTGCCGAGCGTCCCGAGCACCGAGCGCACGCCGTTGTGGCCGCCGGCGCTGCCCTTCATGCGGGTGCGGACCGTGCCGAGCGGCAGGTCGATGTCGTCGTAGACCAGGATCAGCTCACCCGGCGTGACGCGGAGCGTGCGCAGCGCCCGCGCGACCACCGGGCCGCACACGTTCATGAACGCCAGGGGCTTGACGAGGTAGAGCGGCTCGCCGCGCCACTCGGCCCGCGCCACCAGGGACGGGCCGTCGCGGCGGAAGGACTTTCGGAGGGCCTTCGCGAGGGCGTCGAGCACGCGCTGGCCCACGTTGTGGCGGGTGTCCCGGTACTCCGGACCCGGGTTGCCGAGCCCCACCACCGCGTGGGCCACGCGGGTCGCGCTCCGCTACTTCTCCGACTTCTCGGGCTTCTTGGCCGCGGGCTTCTTGCCCTCGGGCTTCTTGCCCTCCTCGGGCGCCTCCTCTTCCTTCGGCTTGCGCTCGGTGAGGACCTCCGGCTCGGCGACCGCCGCCGCCGCCTCGGGCGCGACGGGGGCCACCTCCTCGGCCATCGGCGGCGCCACGGTGGCGACGGCCTGGTCGGCCGCGTTCAGGATCCGCACGCCCTCGGGGGCCTGGAGCGCGCCGACCGTCAGCACGTCGCCGATCATGAGGGCGCTCACGTCGGCGTCGATGCGCTGGGGAATGGCGGTCGGCAGGCACGAGATCTCGAGGTCGTGCAGGACGAGGTTCAGGATGCCCTTCTGGTCCCGCACGCCGGCGGCCTCGCCGACCGGGCGCACGGCCACCCGCACGGTGATCGCGCGGTCCGCGGAGACCTCCTGCAGGTCCACGTGCAGCAGCTGCTCGCTGACCGGATCGAACTGCAGGTCGCGGATGATCGCCATCCGCGTGCCGCCGGCCTGCTCGCCGTCGAACCTGAGCGCGAGCAG
>MGBU01000232.1:0-4004 GCA_001790205.1 Candidatus Rokubacteria bacterium GWA2_73_35
GCGGGTGCACACGTCGCCCAGGATCATGAACGTCGCCGTCGCGTCCTCCCAGCACTCGCCGATGTTGGGGCAGCGCGCCTCCTCGCAGACCGAGTGGAGCTTCCACTCGCGCAGGCGGTGCTTGAGACGCACGTAGCCGGGGCTTCCGGGCGCGCGGACCTTGAGCCACTCGGGCTTGCGCCCCTGGGGCGGCGTCGCGGGCTCTGTCACGGGAAGTGGGCGTGTCATCGGCAGTCGTCCCGTCCGCTCAAACCACCGCATTATGCCACAGCGCCGGGCGCCGTCGCACGGGGACGCGGGGGGGGCTGCGGGCGAGCGGGCCGGGGCGCGATGCGGCGGGGGAGGATTGGTGCCGAAGGGGGGACTCGAACCCCCACGGGTTGCCCCACACGCCCCTCAAACGTGCGCGTCTGCCAGTTCCGCCACTTCGGCGCGGACTCGAAGTATAACGCTACGGACGGCGCGTCGCAATTCGCCCGACGCCCTGGCGCAGGCGCGGGTCGAGCGCGTCGCGGATCCCCTCCCCGAGCAGGTTGTAGGAGAGCACCGTCACGAGGATGGCCAGGCCGGGGTACACCGAGAGCCACCACGCGATCTCGATCGCGTCCTTGCCCTCGTTCAGGATGTTGCCCCACGTCGCGTGCGGCGGCTGCACCCCGAGGCCGAGGAACGAGAGCCCCGACTCCGTCAGGATCGCCGCCGGGATGCCGAGCGTCGTTGCGACGAGCACGGGCGCCATCGCGTTCGGCAGGATGTGGCGCCAGACGATGCGCAGCCCGCCGGCGCCGATCGACTGCGACCAGACGACGAACTCGCGCTCCTTGAGCGCGAGGAACTCCGCGCGCACGAGGCGCGCGACGCCCATCCAGCCCGTGAGGCCGATCACCGCCATGATCGTCCAGATCGACGGCCGGAGGAAGGCGAGCACGGCGAGGAGCAGGAAGAAGCGCGGGAACACGAGCATCAGGTCCACCGTGCGCATGATCGTGGCGTCGACCAGCCCGCCGTGGTAGCCCGCCACGGCGCCGAGGACCGTGCCGATCAGCATCGCGATGCCCACCGAGACGAACCCGACGGCCAGCGACACGCGCGAGCCGTAGAGCATCCGGGAGAGCACGTCGCGCCCGAGCGCGTCGGTGCCGAGCGGGTGCGCGGCCGAGGGCGCGTCCAGGATCTTCTTCACGTCGGGCCGGTTCGGGTCCCACGGCGCGAGGCCCGGCGCCAGGAGCGCCGTGCCGACGAGGCAGACGACGACCACGCCGCCCACGAGCGCCAGCCGGTTGCGCCGGAGGGCCCGCCAGAAGCCCCTCACCGGCGGCTCCGCCGTCCGGCGACGCGGATGCGCGGGTCCACGAGGCTGTACGTGACGTCGGCGACGAGGTTGGCGACCAGGGTGAGCGTCGAGACGACGACCAGGTTGCCCATGATGACCGGGTAGTCGCGCTCGAAGACCGCCTGCACCATGAGCTGACCCATGCCGGGGATCGCGAAGATCGACTCGACGATGATGCTGCCGCCGATCAGGCCGGGGAGCGACAGGCCCAGGATCGTCACGATCGGCAGCAGCGCGTTCCGCAGCGCGTGCTTGCCGATCACCACGCGCTCGGCGAGCCCCTTGGCGCGCGCCGTCTGCACGTAGTCCTGGCGGATCACCTCGAGCATCGACTGGCGCATGTAGCGCGAAAAGCCCGCGAGGCCCCCGAACGTGGCGACGGTGATGGGCAGGATCAGGTGGCTCAGGAAGTCCCACTGCTGCCGCCAGAACGAGAAGTACTCCCAGTTGATCTGGCGGAGGCCGGAGATCGGCAGCCAGTCGAGCTGCACGCCGAACAGCATGATCAGGAGCAGGGCGAACCAGAAGTCCGGCGTCGCGAAGCCGACGAACACGAAGACCGTGGTGACCTTGTCGAACGTCGAGTACTGGCGCGTCGCCGACAGCACGCCGATCGGCACCGAGAGGGCGATGATGAGCAGCATCTCGACGACGTTCAGGAGCAGCGTCACCGGCAGGCGCTCGCCGATCTTCTGGAGGACCGGGCGCGCGTCGGGCGAGAACGACTTGCCGAAATCCAGGCGGCTCAGGCGCTTGACCCAGTTCCAGTACTGCACGGGCAGGGGCTTGTCCAGGCCGTACTCCTCCCGCAAGCGCTCGCGCATCTGCTTGTCGGACTGGATCGAGAGATCGCCGGTCTGGATCTCGGCCGGCTCGCCGGGCGCCAGGTGGATCACGAGGAAGGAGACGAAGGTGATGCCGACGAGGAGGGGGATCGCGATGAGGAGGCGCCGAAGCGCGTAGCCGAGCATGGCGGGCTATTCTAGCGCGACCGGCGACCTCAGCCCGCGGTGTACCGCTGCAGGTGCCGGGGCACGAACCACTCGGTGAAGTTGTGCCGGATGCCCGCCGGCGCCGGCGTGATGCCCTTGACGCGGGAGGAGACGACCGGGAGCGCGTCCCGGAAGTAGAGGAAGATGAGCGGCTGGTCCTCGGCGAGCACCTCCTGGAGCCGGCGGTAGTACTTCGTGCGGTCCGCCTGGACGCACGAGCGCCGCCCGTCCTCGAGCAGCCGGTCCACCTCCGGGTTGGCGTAGGAGATGAAGTTCAGCTCGTCGGGCGCCGTCTTGGACGAGTGCCAGATGTTGAACTGGTCGGGATCGAGCCCGATGCCCCAGCCCAGGATGATCGCGTCGAAGCGGCGCTTCTTGATGTACTCCTTGAGGAGCGACGCCCACTCGATCACCCGGATGTCCACCTGGACGCCGAGCTCCTTGAGGGAGGCCTGCACGATCTCGGCGACCCGCTTGCGCTCGTCGTTGCCCTGGTTGGTCATCAGCTCGAACTGGAAGGGCCGGCCGTCCTTGACGAGGATCCCCTCGCTGTCCGGCTTCCAGCCGGCCTCCGCGAGCAGGGCCCGGGCCCTGGCCAGGTCGTACGGGTAGGTCCGGACGTCGGCCGTGTACGCCCACGTCCCGGGCTTGTACGGTCCCGTGGCCTCGCGCCCGAGGCCGCCGATGACGAACTCGATGAGCTGCCGCTTGTCGATCGCGTGCGCGAGGGCCCGGCGGACGCGCACGTCGCGGAAGCGCGGGTCCTTCAGGTTGAAGCCGAGGTAGGTGTACGCGTTGCCCGGGTAGCGGTACTTGTTGTACGCCTTGCGGAACGCCGGGTAGTCCGTCTGGCGGCTGTACTGGAGCGCGGTGAGCCCGGCCATGTCGACCCCCTTGGCCTTGAGCTCGAGGAAGATCGTCGCCTGGCTCGGGATGATCCGGTAGACGATGCGCGACAGGTACGGGCGCCCCTGGAAGTAGTCGGGGTTCGCCACCAGGACGACCTTCTCGCCCGGGCGCCACTCGCGGAAGAGGTACGGGCCGGTCCCGACGGGGCTGGCCCGGTTCTGCGGCGCGTCGCGGAGCTTCCCCGCGCGCGCGTAGGGCTCCAGGACGTGCCGGGGCAGCATCCAGGTCTCCCAGGTCTGTAGCGCCTTCGCGTAGGGCTCCTTGTAGCGGACCCGGAGCGTGTACGGATCCTGCGCGACCGCCGACGCGACGGCCTTGAAGTCCTCGCGGTACGCCGTCGGCGTCCTCGGGTCGATCATCGTCTCGTACGTGAAGACGGCGTCGTCCGCGGTGAACGGGCGGCCGTCGTGCCAGCGCACGTTCTTCTTGAGCTGGAGGGTCAGCTCGAGGCAGTCCCGGCTGAACGTCCACGACTCGGCGATGTCGCCGATGAGGTTCAGGTTCTTGTCGCGCGTGACGAGCCCGTTGTAGAGGAGCCCCCCGACCTCGAACGAGGCGCTGTCGCTCAGCACGTTCGGGATCAGCCCCGAGATGTTGCCGGTCAGGGCCTCGACGAACGTGTCGCCGCGGGCGGGCTGGTAGCCCTCGGCGCCGGCCGCCGGCTCCGTGGCGCCGTCCGTGCGCCCGCTGCAGCCGCCGAGGGCCGCCGCCAGCGCGAGCGCCGCCGCCAGGCGGCAGGCGCGCCCGCGCGCGCTACCGGGGCTGGGCCG
>MGBU01000232.1:4127-9954 GCA_001790205.1 Candidatus Rokubacteria bacterium GWA2_73_35
CGCCACCGCCGCTGAGGATCGCGAGCGTGAGCGACGTGATCGCGAAGACGATCGCGACCCCGGTCGTGATCTTGCCCATGATCGTCGGCGTGCCCATCGAGCCGAACACGGCCTGGCTTCCCGCGCCGCCGAACGCCGAGCCGATGTCGGCCCCCTTGCCGGACTGCAGCAGCACGATCCCGATGATCGCGAACGAGACGAGGACGTGGAGCACGATCAGCGCGACGTACATCGCGTCACTCCTTCGCGGCGGCGCCGACGCGCGCCGCCTTCCTGACGATGGCGATGAATCCCTGGGCGTTGAGCGCGGCCCCCCCGACGAGCGCGCCGTCGATCTCCGGCTCCGCGACGAGGGCGTCCGCGTTGTCGGCGCTCACGCTGCCGCCGTAGAGGATCCGGGTCTTCTGCGCGGCCTCCTTCGAGGCCAGCTCCGAGAGGAGCCCCCGGAGGTAGCCGTGGACCTCGGCCGCCTGGCCCGGCGTCGCGGTGACGCCCGTGCCGATCGCCCAGACGGGCTCGTAGGCGAGCACGATCCGGCCGAGCGTGTCGCCGGCCAGGCCGGCGAGGCCGGCGCGCAGCTGGCCCTCGACCGTCGTGAAGGTCAACCCCTGCCGGCGCTCCTCGGCGCTCTCGCCGACGCACAGCACGGGCGTGAGCTTGTGCGCGAGCGCGGCCCCCACCTTCCGGTTGATCAGCCCGTCCGACTCGCCGAGCTCCCGGCGCCGCTCCGAGTGGCCGAGCAGCACGAAGCGGCAGCCGAGGTCCGCGAGCATCGCGGGCGAGACCTCGCCGGTGTGCGCCCCCGCGGCCTCGTGGTGGCAGGTCTGCGCGCCGAGCTGGATGGGGCCCGCGCCGAGGATCTCGGCGACGGCCGCGAGCGCGGTGAAGGGCGGGCAGCACACGACCTCGACGCCGCGCGGGCGCTTGAGACCGTCGCGGAGCGCGGTGGCGAGCACGCGCGCCTCGCCGAGCGTGCCGTGCATCTTCCAGTTGCCGATGACCAGCGGCATCCGCATCAGCCCACCTCCGTGAGCGCCTCGACGCCGGGGAGCGCCCGCCCCTCGAGGAACTCGAGGAACGCGCCGCCGGCGGTCGAGAGGTACCCGATCCGGTCGGCGACGCCCGCCTGCGTCACCGCGGCGACCGTGTCCCCGCCGCCGACGACCGCGAACGCCCCCGACGCCGCGACCGCCCGCGCGACCGCGAGCGTGCCGGCGGCGAACGGCTCGCGCTCGAAGACGCCCATCGGCCCGTTCCACACGACCGTCTTCGCCCCCGCGAGCGCCTCGCGGAACCGCTCGACGGTGCGGGGCCCGATGTCGAGCCCCATCTGCGCCGCGGGGATCTCGCGCACGCCCACGACCCGCCCCGCCGGCGCGTCCACGCCGTCGGCCACGACCGCGTCGACCGGCAGCACGAGGCTCACGCCCCGCCGCCGCGCGGCCTCGAGCGCGCGGCGGGCCGTCTCGACCCGGTCGGGCTCGACGAGCGAGCGCCCGACGTCGTGGCCGAGCGCCCGGAGGAACGTGAAGGCCATGCCGCCCCCGATGAGCAGCGCGTCCACCCGGCCGAGCAGGTGCTCGACGAGCGCGATCTTGTCGGAGACCTTCGCGCCGCCGAGGATCGCGACCAGGGGCCGCGCGGGCGCCTCGAGGATCCGGCCGAGCGCCCCGAGCTCCGCCTGGAGGAGCAGGCCCGCCGCCGCGGGCTGCAGGTGGCCGGTGATCGCCGCGATCGACGCGTGCGCGCGGTGCGCCGCCGCGAACGCGTCGTCCACGTAGCAGTCGGCCAGCGCGGCGAGCGCCTTCGCGAAGCCGTCGTCGTTCGCCTCCTCCTCGGGATGGAAGCGCAGGTTCTCGAGGAGCAGGATCCCGCCCGGCACGAGGCGCTGCGCGCGCTCGAGCGTCGCGGGCCCGACGCAGTCGGGCGCCAGCTCGACGCGCCGGCCGAGCAGCGTCTCGAGCCGCTCGGCCACGGGGCGCAGCGAGAGCTCCGGGGCGACCCTGCCCTTCGGCCGGCCCAGGTGCGAGGCGAGGACGATCGCGGCGCCCGCGTCGAGCGCGTACCGGAGCGTCGGCACGACCGCGCGCAGCCGCGTGTCGTCCGACACCGTGCCGCGGTCCAGCGGCGCGTTGAGATCGGCGCGGATGAAGACCCGCTTGCCCCGGAGGTCGAGCCGGTCGAGCGTGAGCTTCGGCAACGTTACGACAGGGTCTTCCCGATGAACCGGATCAGGTCGCGCACCCGGCAGGAGTACCCCCACTCGTTGTCGTACCACGCGAGCACCTTGACGAGGTTCCCGTCGATCAGCGCCGTCGACGGCAGGTCGACGATCGCCGAGTGCGGGTTGCCGTTGAAGTCGCAGGACACCAGCTCCTCGTCGCAGGCGTCGAGGATCCCGGCGAGCTGCCCGGCGGCCGCCGCGCGGTACGCGGTATTGACCGCGTCGACCGTGGCCGGCCTCTCGAGCTCGGCGACGAAGTCGACGACGGAGACGTTGATGGTCGGCACCCGGATCGCGATGCCGTCGAGCTTGCCCCGGAGCCTGGGCAGCACGAGGCCGACGGCGGTGGCCGCGCCGGTCGTGGTCGGGATCATGCTCACGGCCGCGGCGCGCGCGCGCCGGAGGTCCTTGTGGGGGAAGTCGTGAACCGGCTGGTCGTTGGTGTACGCGTGCACGGTCGAGGCGAACCCCCGCCGGACGCCGAACGCGTCGTCGAGGACCTTCGCGGTCGTCGCCAGGCAGTTGGTCGTGCACGAGGCGTTCGAGATGATCCGGTGGCGCGCCGGATCGTAAGCCTGCTCGTTCACGCCGAGGACGAGCGTGACGTCGGGGTCCTTGGCGGGCGCGGTGATGATCACCTTCTTGGCGCCGGCGTGCAGGTGCTTCGACGCGGTCGCGGTGTCGCGGAAGAGTCCCGTGGACTCGACGACGACGTCCACGCCCAGCTCCGTCCACGGCAGCGCGGCGGGATCCTTCTGCGCGCACACCCGGATCTCGCGCCCGTCGACGAAGATCGCCTCGCCCTTGACCGTGACCTCGGCGGCGAGGCCGCCGTGGACGGAGTCGTGCTTGAGCAGGTGCGCCAGCGTCTTCGCGTTCGCCAGATCGTTCACGCCGACGACCTCGAGGTCCTTGCTCGCGAGCGCCGTGCGGAAGAATACGCGCCCGATGCGGCCGAAGCCGTTGACACCGACCCGAATGCTCATCGAGGGGCTCCTTGTGGGGGTCGCGGGACCAGCGTGGCTCGATTATAGGGCGACTCAGAGCACGCGGGCAACCGTCAGGACGCCGACACGGGCCGCGCCGGCGGCGGCCGCGGCCCGGGCGCACTCGGAGAGCGTGGCGCCCGTCGTCAGCACGTCGTCCACGAGGAGCACGTGGCGCCCGCGGACGTCCGGCGCGGCGCGGAACGCGCCCCGCACGTTCGTGCGCCGCTCCTCGGCGGCGAGCTCGCTCTGCGGCGCGGTCGCCCGCACCCGCGCGAGCCACCGGCGCTCGAGGGGCAGACCGAGCCGCCGCGCCACGCGCTCGGCGATCAGCCCCGCCTGGTTGAAGCCGCGCGCGCGCTCGCGGTCGCGGGCGAGCGGCACCGGCACCACGGCCGTGACGTCGGCCGGGAGCCCGGCCCCGCACTGCTCGAGCAGGAGGTCGGCCAGCGGCCGCGCCAGCGCGCGCCGGCCGCCGAACTTGAGCGCGTGCAGCGCCTCGCGCAGCGGCCCCTCGTAGCGCGCCGCCGCGCGCCCCCAATCGTAGGCCGGCCGCCGCGCCTCGCACCTCGGGCAGAAGACGGGAGGCGGGGGGCACTCGTCCGCTGGGGACGACACTCGCTCGGGGGCGCCTCCGTCCCCCGCGCCGTCCCCACCCGGGGGCGCGGCGGCGACGCGCAGCGGCCGCCACAGGGGCAGGCCGCAGGCGTCACAGCACGGGGGCTCGATGCGTGGGATGCCCGCCCAGCACGCGCCGCAGAGCGGGTCGCGGCGGCCGGGCCCGCAGGGCGCGCCGCACACGGGGCAGAGCGCAGGGAAGAGCAGATCGAGCGCCGCGACGAGCGCGCCCGCCGCCAGGGGCGGCAGCGCGGTCAGCCGCGCGCGGGACGCAGCGTGTTCCAGCGCCGGCACTGCTCGCACCGGTCCCGCCAGGTCGACCCCACGGCGCCGCACGCCTCGCACCGGTGCGGCCACTCGAAGGCGTGGCCGAGCGCGAGCGCCCTGCGGTACTCCTCGAAGGCCGCCCGGGTGTCGCCGCGGCGCTCGAAGACCGCGCCGAGGTAGGCGTGCACGGCGGGCAGGTCCGGCGCGCGGACCTCGACCTTCTCGAGCTGGTCCGCGGCGTCGTCGAGCATCTCCAGCTCGAAGTAGACGCGCCCGAGCGCGACGGCGAGCGCCGGGTCGTCGGGCACGCGCGCGAGCGCGTCGCGGTAGAGCGCGATCATCTGGCTCGGCCGGCCCCCCCGGCGGTAGGAGCGCTCGAGGCGGGCGAGCAGGGGCAGCGCCGGCGTGCCTTCGGCCGCCCGCTCCCAGGCGCGCACGGCCTCCCGGTGCTCGCCGAGCGCCTCGTGCGCGTCGCCGAGCGCGACCGCGGCCGGCACGAAGTCGCGGACCGCGCGGACCGCGCTCCGGAAGTGGGCGACCGCGTCGCCCGGGTTGCCGCGGGCGAGCGCCGCCCGCCCGAGCTCGTACAGGATCACCGCGAGCCAATGCGCCTCCTCCCCCCGCTCGCCCGCGCCGACGACGCCCGCGAGCCGCTGCTGGACCTCGAGCGCCTCCGTCCACTCCTCGCCCTCGACGGCGAGCTCGCGCAGCCCGCGCAGCGCCCCCGGGTGGCCGCGGCGCAGGTCGAGGACCTGCCGGTACAGGGTGGCGGCCTCCTCGCGGCCGCCGGCCCCGCGGGCCTCGCGCGCCCGCGCCAAGAGATCCGCCGTCCGCGGGTCGTCGGCGACCACGGCGGCGCGGCCGCGCCGGGCGAGGTGGCGGCCGAGGTCGGCGCCCAGGGACGCGAGCGTGCGGAGCGAGGCGAGGAGGCTCACGAGGGGAGGCGGGGGGACGGGGGGAGCGCGGTTCGCATGCGGGCCCGCGGGCCGGCTAGCCGGTGGCCATCCGCTCCTCTTGCTCGACGAGCCGCTGGCAGTCGATGCAGTAGCGGGCGAACGGCAGCGCCTCCAGGCGCTTCTCGGCGATCGGCTCGCCGCAGCGCTCGCAGGAGCCGAACCCGCCGTCGTCCATCTTCTGCAGGGCCGACACGACGTCGCGCAGGAGCCGGCGGTCGCCGTTGCCGAGCTCGAAGAAGAACTCCCGGTTGTAGGCGGTGTTCGCCTGGTCGCCGAGGTCCTTGATGGAGTCGTCTTCCTGGTCCTTGCCGTAGATCGCCGTCCGGCCGACCTCTTCGGTCAGTTGCCGCTGCTTCTCGAGCAGGCACTTGCGGAAGTACGCCAGTCGTTCTTTTCGCATCCTGGCCCCCCTGTACGCGGCGTTGATGCGTACTTGAGCATATGACGCTAGCATGCGTCCCGGACGCGCGCAAACGGTTCCTTAGCCGTCGAGCTCCACGGCGGGCGCGTCGCCCCAGAGCCGCTCGAGCGCGTAGTAGACGCGGGTTTCCTCGAGGAAGACGTGCACGAGCACGTCGCCGTAGTCGAGCAGGACCCAGCCGCTCTCGGCGACGCCCTCGGCGTGCAGCGGCCGGACGCCCTCCGTCCGGAGCTCCGCGCGGACCGCGTCGACGATCGTCTCCACGTGCGTCGTGGACCGCCCGCTGCAGACGAGAAAGTAGTCGGTGACGCTCGAGATGCCGCGCACGTCGAGCACGGTGAGGTCGGTCGCGCGC
>MGBU01000233.1 GCA_001790205.1 Candidatus Rokubacteria bacterium GWA2_73_35
CTGCATCCCGGTGAACGACTCGCCGCCCGGGAAGCGGAAGCCGCTCGGGTGCCGCTGCGCGGCCTGCCACTCGGGCCGCCGCACGAGCCGCGCGAGCCTGCGTCCCGTCCAGTCGCCGAAGTCGCACTCGATCAGCCCCCGCTCGGCGCGGAGCGGGAGCCCGAGCGCCTGCGCGACGGGCCGCGCGGTCTCGCGCGCGCGCTCGAGGGGCGAGGTGTACACGGCGGCGATGCGCCGGAGCGCGCCGAGCCGGCGGGCGAGGGCCTCGGCCTGCCGCCGCCCCTCGTCGGAGAGGTGCAGGCCGGGCGCGCGCCCCGGCAGCACGATGCCGGTCGCCCCCGTCAGGGCGTGGCGGCACAGGAGCACGAGCGTCGGTCGCGGCGGGCGCCGGGTTCCCACGGGAGGCTTCACGCCTCCCAGAGGACCGGCTCCCGCGTCAACCGGACGCCGAAGCGGTCCTCGACCGCGGCCGCGAGGCGCCGCGCGAAGGCGACGACGTCGCTCGCGCGCGCGCCCTCGTGGGCGACGACTGCCAGCGCGTGGCGCGTCGAGAGGCCGACCGGCCCCTCGGAGAGGCCCCGCGCGAAGCCGGCGCGCTCGATGAGCCACGCCGCGGAGAGCTTCACGCGGCCGTCGGGCTGGGGCCAGCGCGGCATCCCCGGCTCGCCCGCCGCCCGCGCCACCCGCGCGGCGTCGGCGGCGTCGACGAGCGGGTTCGTGAAGAACGAGCCGCAGCTCCGCCGGTTGGGGTCGGCCGGGTCGAGCACCATCGACTTCGCACGGCGAATCGCGAGCACGCTCTCGCGCACGTCGGCGAGTGAGGGCGTCCCGACCCGCCGCGCCGCGAGGTCGCGCTCGACGTCGGCGTACGCGACGCGGGGCGCGCCGCCCGGCTGCAGCCGGAAGGTCACGGCGAGCACCACGAAGCGTCCGGGCTCGCCGCTCCGGAAGCGGCTGTCCCGGTAGGCGAAGCCGCACGCGGCCGGGTCGAGCGTCGCGAGCGTACCGTCGCGCGTGTCGAGCGCGCGCACCGCGGTGATCGTGTCGCTCACCTCCTGGCCGTACGCGCCGACGTTCTGGATCGGCGTCGCGCCCACGAGGCCGGGGATGCCGCTCAGGCACTCGATCCCCGCCCAGCCGTGGGCGACCGCCCGCGCCACCAGCGCGTCCCACGGCTCGCCCGCCGCCGCCGTCAGCTCCACCCCGCCGCCGGCCTCGCGCGCCTCGACGCCGCGCGTGACGAGCCGCACGACGAGCCCCTCCACGCCCGCGTCGGCGACGACCACGTTCGAGCCGCCGCCGAGCACGCGCAGCGGGAGGCCGCGCGCCCGCGCCCAGCCGAGCGCCTCGCGCACGGCGGCCTCGTCCGCCGCCTCGACGAACCAGCGCGCGGGGCCGCCCACGCCGAGCGTGGTGTACGGCGCGAGCGGAACGTGCTCGCGGAGGGTCACGCGCGCACACACCATGGACGGAGTTTATGCCCGGCCCCGGTTCCGTTAAAGTACGAAGCGGCATGCTCGACCGGGTCCGGCGGTGGATCGACGAGGCCGAGCGCATCGTCGCGCTCACGGGGGCGGGGATCTCGACCGATTCGGGGATCCCGGACTTCCGCGGGCCCCAGGGCGTGTGGACCCGGAACCCCGAGGCCGAGCGGCTCGCGACGCTCCAGCACTACGTGGCCGACCCCGAGGTGCGCCGGCGCGCCTGGCAGGGCCGCCTCCACTCGCCCGCGTGGACCGCCCGGCCGAACGCGGGCCACCTGGCGCTCGTCACCCTGGAGCGCCGGGGCAAGCTCGACACGCTGATCACGCAGAACGTGGACGGCCTCCACCAGCGGGCGGGCTCGTCGCCCGCGCGCGTCGTCGAGATCCACGGCACGCTGCACGAGGTCGCGTGCCTGGACTGCGGCGCGCGCGCGCCGATCGAGCAGGCGCTCGAGCGCGTCCGCGCGGGCGAGGCCGACCCGCCCTGCCGGGGCTGCGGCGGCATCCTCAAGACCGCGACGATCTCGTTCGGCCAGGGCCTCCTCGCCGAGGACCTGCGCCGCGCCCAGGACGCCGCCCGCCGCGCGGACCTCATGCTCGCGGTGGGCACCAAGCTCTCGGTCTGGCCGATCGCCGGCGTCGTGCCGACGGCGAAGGAGGCCGGCGCGCGCGTCGTGATCGTGAACGCGGAGCCGACCGACATGGACGGGCTGGCCGACGCCGTGCTCCGCGGCCCGATCGGCGAGCTCCTCCCCCGGATCGTCGGGGAGGCCTGACGGGATGGCGCTCCTGCCCCCGCTGACGCGCGAGCAGTGCCCCGAGGAGCTGCGTCCGCTCTGGGACGAGTGCGCCCGGACCTACCCGCGCTTCCGCCACCTCTGGGCGACGATGGCGCACTCGCCGACGATCTTCCGGCACATCTGGGGCGAGCTGCTCGAGCTCAAGCGCTCGAGCCCGGTCGCGGCGCGCCACTTCGAGCTGGCGATCGTTGCCGTCTCGAGCCTGAACCGCTGCGGCTACTGAGTGGCCCACCACACGCCGCTGGCAGCGGCGACGGGCCTCACCCCGGCGCAGCTCGACGCGCTCGCCGCGCTCGGGCTGGGCCCGCTGCCCGAGGACTGGGACTTCCCGCCGCGCCCGGGCTTCACGCGCGAGGACGGCCTCGTCGTGGACCTCGCGCACTTCCTGGCGTGGTGCGGGATCCACGCGGTCGCCGCCGGCGTCCACCCGCGCGTCGTGCACCGGCTCCGCCGGCGGCTCTTCGGCCTCCTCGCCGAGCGCTTCTCCCCGCGGCAGCTCGAGGAATTGGTGTGGCGCACGACCCAGTGCGTCGCGTTCAACTGGCACAACGACTTCTTCGAGCTGGACCTGGAGCCCGGGGTCGTCCCTACGCCCACGGCGGCGGCGTACCCCAGCGGTTGACGAAGGTCGTCTCCGCGGTCGGCCGCCGCCGGGTGGGGCCGAAGCTCCCGCGCGGGTAGCCGAGCGGGATACAGAAGTGGAAGGTCACGTCTCCGGGGATCCCGAGCAGCGCGTGGACCCGGTCCATCACCGTGGGGTGCAGCGTCGTCGGGACCGAGCCGATGCCGAGCGCGCGCGCGGCGAGCATCAGGTTCTGCGCCGCCGGGATCACCGAGTTGGCCCACCCGGGCGGCTCCGCGAGGGCGAGCACGATGCAGGGCGCGTCCTTCATCTCGTCCGCGAGCCCGGCCGCGGCCCGGTAGGTCTTCTCCTCGGGCGGGATGTCCTCGGGCCGCGTCCAGCCGCGCTCGTCCCGCCGCTTGGCCCACCACGCCTCGCGATAGAGCGCGCCGAACTCGCGGATCACCGCGTGGTCGGTGAGGACGAGGAAGCGCGCGATCTGGCGGTTGCCGCCGTTCGGCGCGCGCACCGCCGCCTCCAGGCAGAGCCGGAGGTCCGCCGGCGGGATCGGGTCGGGCCGGAAGCGGCGGATCGAGCGCTGGGTGAACATGGCCTCGCCGATCGGCATCGCGAGCCGCGTGGAGTCCACTGGGATCGCTGTCACGGGATCGCTCCTGTCAGGGGGGTGAGAGGGGGACGGCGGCGGTGCCACGCGGTCGCCTGCTCGTAGGCGTGGCCGACGCGCAGCACCGTGGTCTCGTCGAAGGGACGCCCGGCGAGCTGGAGCGAGAGCGGCAGCCCGCTCGCCGAGAACCCGCACGGCAGGGCGAGCGCCGGCAGCCCGCTCATGTTGAACGGCGCCATGTTGCTGCGCGCGAACGGGAAGTCGGGGTCGTGCACGGTCGCGAACGTCGGCGCCGGCTTCGGGGTGGTCGGCGTGGCGAGCACGTCCACCCGCCGGAGCACGGCGGCCATCGCGCCGGCGAGCCGGGCGCGCAGCCGTTGCGCCTGCACGTATTCGCTCGCGCTGACGAGCGCCCCGGCGAGCATCTTCTCGCGCAGCACCTCGCCGTAGAGCCCCGGGCGCTCGCGCAGGTCGCGCTCGTGGTACGCGAAGGCTTCGGCGAGCATGATCGCCATGAACGCCCACGCGTCCCAGATGTGCGGGATCTCGACGTCCTCCACGAGCGCCCCGAGCCCGCGGAGCGCGGCGAGCGCCTCCTCGAACGCCCGCGCGACCTCCGGGTCGAGCCCGTCGTGGAAATAGTCGCGGGGCACGCCGATCCGGAGGCCGCGGACCGGCTGGCCGAGCCCGGCCGTGTAGTCGGCGACCGGGGCCCGGCTGGACGCCGGGTCGGCCGGGTCGTGGCCGGCCAGCGCCCCGAGCAGGAGCGCCACGTCCTCGACGGTGCGCGCCATCGGGCCCGTGTGGTCGAGCGTCCACGAGAGCGTGACGACGCCCGCGCGGCTCGCGCGCCCGTACGTGGGCTTGAGCCCCACGACCCCGCAGAACGCCGCGGGGCCGCGGATCGAGCCGCCGGTGTCCGAGCCGAGCGAGCCCGCGACGAGCCCCGCGGCCAGCGCCGCGCCAGAGCCGCTCGACGAACCCCCGGGGATGTGGGCGGCGTTCCACGGGTTCCGCGCCGGGCGGAAGCGGTGGCCCGGGAACTGGATGCCGAAGGCGAACTCGTGGGTGATCAGCTTGCCCAGCATGACCACCCCGGCGCGCGCGAGGCGCGCGACGCAGGTGGCGTCGTGGTCCGGGACCCAGTCGGCGAGGAGCGCGGAGCCCGCGGTCGTGCGCACGCCGCGGGTCGCGTAGAGGTCCTTGTACGCCACCGGCACGCCGGTGAGCGGCCCCGGGTCCCCGCGGCGGAGCGCCGCCTCCGCCGCCCGCGCGTCGGCGAGCGCCTGGTCCGCCGTCAGCGTGACGAACGCGGAGAGCGCCGGGTCGAGCGCCTCGATGCGCGCGAGCTGCGCGCGGACCAGCTCGACCGGCGACAGCTCGCGCCGCCGGAAGCGCGCGCCGAGCTCGCGGATCGTCGCGTACGCCAGCTCGTCACCCACCATCGGCGTCCCGCGGCGGCGCCGCGTCGAACGTCACCGCCGGCTCGAGCGCCCGCGCGGCGCGCGCGTCGAGCGCGCGGACCGGGCCCAGCGCGTCGGTGAGGAGCCGCCGCACCAGCTCGAGCCGCTCCTCGGGGATCTCGACGCCCGCCGCGCGCATCCGCGCCCGCACCTCGTCCAGGGTCATCGCCGCCTCCTCGGGTTCCGGGGCACGCTACCCCGGGCGCTTCACCCGCGCAACCCGCTGTGCGAGAATGCGCGGTGCCCGGCCGCCGGGCAGGGGGCGCCGCATGGACTACACGTGCCTGCTCTACGAGGTCGAGGACGGCATCGCGACGCTCGTGCTGAACCGGCCCGAGCGCCTGAACGCGCTCGGCGACACGCTCCGCGAGGACCTCTGCGACGCGGTGCTCCGCGCGAGCGCGGACCCCGCGGTGCGCTGCCTCATCCTCACGGGGGCGGGCCGCGGGTTCTGCGCGGGCGGCGACGTCAAGGCGATGGACGACGCCGCCGCGCGCGGCGTCGCGCGGCCCGTGCTCGAGAAGATCGCGCCGGTCCGCGACCGCGTGGTCCTCGCGCTGCGCGAGGCCCCGCAGCCCGTCATCGCCGCCGTGAACGGCGCCGCCGCGGGCGCGGGCATGAACCTGGCGCTCGCGTGCGACATCCGCCTCGCGTCCACGACCGCCCGGTTCGCCGAGGCGTTCGTCAAGCGCGGCCTGCACGTGGACTGGGGCGGCACGTACTTCCTGCCCCGGGTCGTCGGCATGGCGCGAGCGTGCGAGCTGATCTTCACGGGCGACGCGATCGACGCCGAGGAGGCGCTGCGCCTGGGCCTCGTGAGCGCCGTCCACCCGCCCGAGCGGCTCCTGCCGGCGGCGCGCGAGCTCGCGCGGCGGATCGCCGCCGGCCCGCCGCTCGCGATCCGCCTGGCCAAGCGCGCGCTCTACCACAACCAGGAGGCGGACCTCCGCGCCGCCCTCGAGTTCGAGACCTTCGCGCAGAACGTGTGCCTCGAGACCGAGGACGCGCGCGAGGGCCTCCGCGCGTTCGTCGAGAAGCGCGCGCCGGTGTTCCGCGGCCGATGACGGAGGCGATCGAGCGGCGCGTCGCCGAGGCGCTGGACGGCCTCAGCGTGCCGTGGGAGCGGCTCCCGATCGACCCCGCCTTCGCCGACACCGCGCAGTTCTGCGCGCAGTACGGCGTGCCGCTCGACCGCTCCGCGAACACGATCCTCGTGGCGTCGAAGAAGGAGCCCCGGCAGTATGCGGCGTGCGTCGTCCGGGCGACGCGGCGGCTCGACGTGAACCACGCGGTCCGGCAGCTCATGGGCGTCTCGCGGCTCTCGTTCGCGTCGGCCGAGGAGACCCAGGCGCTGACCGGCATGGCGCTCGGCGGCGTCACGGTCTTCGCGCTGCCCCCGGAGCTGCCGGTCTACGTGGACGCGACGCTGCTCGAGCCCGACTGGATCATCCTGGGCAGCGGCAGCCGGAGCTCGAAGATCAAGGTCGCGCCCCGCGTCCTCGAGCGCGTGCCGAACGCGCGCGTCGTCGCGGGGCTCACCCTCGCCGTCTAGCGCCGTCGCCGAGACACAGGAGGAGCCCGTGGAGCGCACGCAGAGCGTCGTCACGCCGGAGCGGTTCGCGTCGGGCATGACCTTCGAGCGGTACCTCGCCTGGACCGGGACGCCCGAGAACCTCGCGCGCGAGGCCTCGCAGGGCGGCGCGCGCCGCGACTGGAGCGGGTGGCTGCGGCAGGCGTACGAGCGGGCGCGGCTGACGGACGGCCAGGCGGCCGCGATCCGCTGGCTCGCGGCGCAGCCGGGCGGCCCGGCGAAGGTCCTCGTGCTCGCCGAGGAGTGGTCGTCGGACTGCCGGCGCGACCTGCCGATGCTGGCGCGCCTGGCGGAGGCGGGCGGCCTCGAGCTCCGGATCTTCCGGCGCGACGGCGCGCGCTTCATGCGGAGCCAGGCGCCGACGCTCGCCGAGTACCCCGACAGCAACGCCGACCTCATGGCCGGGCTCATGAACGTGAAGGGCGGGCAGGCCTGGGCCTCGATCCCCGTCGCGGCCTTCTACACGAGGGACCTCCGGCTCCTCCACCGCTACGTCGAGTACCCGGCCATCTATCACAAGGACCGCCTCGTGGCGACCCTCCGCGCGCCGCTCCCCGGCGAGACGCCCGAGGCGACCCGGGCGCGCGGCGACCGAGCGTTCATGGCGATGCTCGAGAGCCCGTTCTTCCACGTCTGGGCGTGCGCGGCCGTCGACGAGATCCTGAGCGCGCTCCACGAGCGGCTGGTCGTGGGCCCGCCCCCGGCGGGGCCGGCATGACGCGGCCCACGCCGGCGCGCGTCGAGGGCTTCTTCAAGGAGCTCCGCAACTGGGGGCGCCACCTTAAGGAGTTCCGCACGGCCCTCGTCTCCGCCGCGGTGACGGAGAAGATCTACGTCCGAGAGGCCCGAGCGGCTCCCTGAAAATCGAACGGCGACTTTTCGATTTTCAGGGTAACGTAGGTCCATGGTCGAGCGCCCGCGCTGGCTGGCCAAGATCCGAGCTGCCCTGAAGCGGAGCCGGGTGACCGCTCTGATCGGGCCCCGCCAGTCCGGCAAGACCACGCTGGCCAGGCAGATCGTGGCCCCGCACTCGCCGGCATACTTCGACCTGGAAGACCCCCGAAGCCTCGCCCGCCTAGCGGAGCCCATGACCGCCCTGGCGCGGCTGCGGGGCGTGGTGGTCATCGACGAGATCCAGCGACGCCCCGACCTCTTCCCTATCGTACGGGTGCTGGCCGATCGGCGCCCGCCTCCGGCTCGCTTCCTGATCCTCGGGAGCGCCAGCCCGGACCTGCTCCGCCAGTCGTCGGAGACGCTGGCGGGGAGGCTGGAGACGGTCACGCTGAGCGGATTCGGGCTGGACGAGCTGGGCGCGGCTGCGCTTCGACGGCACTGGAGGCGGGGAGGGTTTCCGCCCGCGTACCTGGCGGGCTCGGAGCACGCGAGTTTCGTCTGGCGCCAGCAGTTCATCCACACCTACCTCGAGCGCGACCTGCCGCAGCTCGGCATCAGCATCCCCGCCGCCACCCTGCTCCGGTTCTGGACGATGCTCGCCCATTACCATGGAGGCATCTGGAATGCGGCCGAGGCGGCCCGTTCCCTCGGCGTCACCGAGCCGACCGCGCGGCGCTACGTGGACCTCCTGGCCGGGCTGTTCATGGTCCGGCAGCTCCAGCCCTGGCACGAGAACCTCACAAAGCGACAGGTCAAGGCTCCGAAGGTCTACGTGCGGGACAGCGGGCTGCTGCACGCGCTGCTCGGTCTCGCCTCCGAGCGGGAGATTGCCTTCCACCCAAAGGTGGGCGCCTCGTGGGAGGGGTACGCCATCGAGGAGACCCTGAGGATGGTCCGGCCGGAGGCCGCGTACTTCTGGGCCACGCATACCGGAGCCGAGCTGGACCTGCTCCTCCTCAAACGCGGGCGCCGTTACGGCGTGGAGGTGAAGTTCCAGGACGCCCCCCGCCTGACGGCCTCCATGCGCATCGCCCTCACGGACCTCCGGCTGGAACACCTCACGGTCCTCTATCCCGGGGATCTGCGCTACGATCTGGACCGCCGTGTGGCGGTCGTCCCTCTCGCGCAGCTTGCAAGCGGCAAGGCCGAATTGATGCGAAAGCGACGCCGCGTGACATAGACGATGCCCGACGTCTGCGAGCTGACAGAATCCGTGGCTGACACCGCTGCTCGAATCTACCGGAGCCGCCTGACCGAGCGCCGCTCGCGGTAGCCTGTCATGGGCGATGTGTGGATTACCGACATAAGGCACTACCTCGATGGCAACGGCGATCTGGCCGCCATGCCGGGGCCCGCCATGAACCTGGCGTTACACCTCGGTTCCATCGTGGCGTGGGTCACCAGCCGGCCTGCACGAGGAGTGGAACGCACGAACGTTCCGTGCCGCCGGAGCCCGGGGCGGAAGAGATGTCCGGGGGAAGTCGTCGCGACTTGCGACCTGGTGGCCGGCGAAGTGGAGTGGCGCTGCGAGCGCTGTGGCGACAATGGCGTGATCAGTGGATGGGAAGGAACGCGTTGGGATCGAAGAGAGGAGCCCTGATGGCCAGGCTGACCCTGCAGGCCGCCTCGCAGATCGTGGACACGGCGCTCGCGCGCGGGCGCGAGCACCGGATGCTGCGGCTCACCGTGGCCGTGCTGGACGCCGGCGGCCACCTGGTCGCGCTCAAGCGCGAGGACGGCTCGGGGATCCTCCGGCCCGAGATCGCGATCGGCAAGGCGTGGGGCGCGCTCGGGATGGGCTTCTCGAGCCGGCTGCTCCGCGACCGGCTGACGGACCGCCCGACGTTCGTCACGGCGCTGGCGGCGGCGTCGGAGGGCCGGTTCGTGCCGGTGCCGGGCGGCGTGCTGATCCGCGCCGCCGACGGTGAGGTGCTCGGCGCCGTCGGCATCAGCGGCGACACCTCGGACAAGGACGAGTACTGCGCGATCGAGGGCGTCAGGGCCGCCGGGCTCGCGCCGGACCCGGCTGAGCCCGCGCCCGGCTGGGCCGAGTCGAAGCTCTGAGCGGCGCCGTCCGCATCCGCCTCGGCGGCTACCAGGGGCCCGCGTCGGTCCACACGCGCGGCGCCGAGGCCTTCGGGCGCGCGCTCGCCGCGCGGCTCGGCGCCGCCGTCCGCGTCGAGCTCGAGGCCGACGTCACCGCCGCCGGGCGCCGCGCGGCGGATCTCCTCGCACTGGTGGAAGGCGGCGCGCTCGAGCTCGGCTACTTCTCGACGAGCTACCTGGCCGAGCGCGCGCCGGAGCTGGCCGTGCTCGACCTGCCCTTCGCCGTCGCGCGCCGGGAGGCCGTGTACGCGGCGCTCGACGGCGAGCTCGGCCGCCGCCTCGCCGACGGGCTCGCGGCGCGGAGCGGCTTCCGCGTCCTCGGCTGGTGGGACAACGGCTTCCGCCACCTCACCAACCGCGTGCGGCCGCTCCGCGCGCCCGCCGACTGCCGCGGCCTCCGGCTGCGCACGCTCGCGAGCGCGCTGCAGCAGGCGGTCTTCCGCGCGCTCGGCTTCGAGCCCGTGTTCCTCGACCCGAAGGACCTCGTCCCCGCCGTCCGGAGCGGTGCGGTCGACGCGCAGGAGAACCCGCTGACCAACATCTGGAACTTCGGGATCCACGCGGACCACCGCCACCTGACGCTGTCCGCGCACGTCTTCGGCGTCGCGGCGCTCCTCTGCCACGCGGCGAGCTGGCGCGCCTGGCCGGCCGAGGTCCGGCAGGCCGTGGCGGAGGCGGCGGCCGAGGCGGGGGCCGCGCAGCGGCGGCTCGCCGCGGCGGAGGACGTGGACGTGCTCGCGAGGCTCGAGGCCGCGGGCGTCGCGATCGTGCGCCTCACCGACGACGAGCGGGGCGCCTTCGCACGGGCGGTCGAGCCGGCGGTCGCGCCCGCGCGTGACGGCCTCGACGCGCGGCTCCGGGCCCTCCTCCCCGCGCCCGCGGGTTTTCGCCGTTGACGCACGGCTCCGAATTCGAGAGCATGAGGCCTCGCCATGCCCGACGAGATCCGCTGCGCGACCGCCGACGGCGTCGCCACCGTCACGCTCAACCGCCCTGACAAGCGCAACGCGCTGAACCGGGTGCTCCTCGACGCCCTCGTCGCCTGCTTCGGGCGTCTCGAGGAGGATCCCGCCGTGCGCGTCGTCGTCGTGCGCGGCGCGGGGCCCGCGTTCTGCGCGGGGATGGATCTCGACGAGCTGGCCCGACGCCAGGCCGAGGCCGCGGACCCCGAGAGCCCCGTCGTCGCCGCGCTCGGGCAGATCGAGCGGAGCCGCCACCCCACCATCGCGATGCTCCACGGCGACGCCTTCGCCGGCGGCTTGGAGCTGGCGCTCCACTGCGACCTGCGGATCGCCGCCGAGCCCGCGCGCTTCGCGATGCCGCTCGCGCGCATCGGGCTGGTCGTCCCGTTCACGCTGGGCCAGAAGCTCGTCGAGATCGTCGGCCCGGCGCACACGCGGCACCTGCTCCTGACCGGGCGGTCGCTCCCGGCCCGCCGCGCGTGGGAGATCGGGATGGTCCACGAGGTCGTGCCGGCGGCCGACCTCGAGCGGGCGACGGGCGAGCTGGCGCGGACGATCGCCGACAACGCGCCGCTCGCGCTCGCCGGCCTCAAGGCGACGATCGCGCGCGCGATCTCCGCGCGCACCGGGATCGAGCACGCGGACCTCGACGCGCTCGCCGCGCGGGCGCGCCGGAGCCGGGACGCCAGGGAGGGCGTGCGCGCGATGCTCGAGAAGCGCCGCCCGGTCTTCCGGGGGGAGTGAGCATGCGATTCGGGATCCAGCAGCTCCTGACGTTCCGCGAGTGGCAGACGGAGGCCGAGGTCTACGCCCAGGCGCTCGCCGAGGCGCGCCTGGCCGACGAGGTCGGCTTCCACGCCGTCTGGCTCGCCGAGCACCATTTCTCGTCCTACGGCATCTGCCCCTCGCTCGGCGTGCTCGCCGCGGCGGTCGCGCGCGAGACGCGGCGCGTGCGCATCGGCACCGGCGTCGTGATCGCGCCCTTCGCCCACCCGATCCGCATCGCCGAGGAGTTCGGGATGGTCGACCTCCTCTCGGGCGGGCGGCTCGAGTTCGGGCTGGGGCGCGGCTACCAGCCGAAGGAGTTCCGCGGCCTCGGCGTCTCGATGGAGAAGACCCGCGAGCGCTTCGACGAGGCGCTCGAGGTGATCCGCCGCGCCTGGACCGAGGACGTCGTGAGCTTCGAGGGCGAGTTCTACCGCGTGCCGGGCCTGCGCGTGGCCCCCAAGCCGCTCCAGAAGCCGCACCCGCCGCTCTGGACCGCCGCGGTCTCGCCCGACACCTACACGCTCGCCGCGCGCCGCGGCCTCCGGATCCTGGTCTCGCCCGCGTTCACGCCCTGGGACATCCTCCGGAAGAACTTCGACGCCTACCACGCGGCCTGGCGCGAGACGCACGGCACCGACGCGGGCGCGGAGATCTGCATGAACAAGATCATCCACGTCGCCGACTCCTCGCGGCAGGCGCGCGAGGACCTGCGCGAGCCGATCCGCTGGTTCTTCCGCGCCCAGGCCGACCTGATCGCCGACGCCGAGGGCGTGCCGCCCGACCAGTACAGGTTCTACCGCCGCGTGCGCGAGAACCTCCTGTCGCTCTCCGAGGAGACGGCGCTCGATCAGGCCGCGATCTGCGGCGACCCCGAGGAGGTCGCCGACAAGCTGCGCGAGCACCACGAGGCGCTCGGGATCGGGTACGTCATGGGCGCCTTCAACCGCGGCGGCGTCCCGCACGACAAGATCCTCCGGTCGATGCGCCTGTTCGGCGAGAAGGTCATCCCGAGGCTCGCGTGACGCTGGCGCTCGGCGAGGTCACGCTCGACCGGGTCGTCGAGATCGGCCGCTCGGCCTACCCGACGACCTCGATGCTCCCGGACTCGACGCCGGAGGCCCTCGCCCGCCACCACGCCTGGCTCAAGCCCGACTTCTGGGACGACGCCGTCGGCGACCTCGGCGCGCGCATCCAGACCTGGATCGTGCGCACGCCCCGGACGACCGTGCTGATCGACACGGGCGTCGGCAACGGCAAGGCGCGCCCGGACTCCCCGGTCTGGCACATGCGCGAGGGCGCGTGGCTCGAGGACCTCGCGGCGGCGGGGCTCGGACCCGAGCAGGTGGACGTCGTCCTCTGCACGCACCTGCACGTGGACCACGTGGGCTGGAACACGCGCTGGGACGGCGCGCGCTGGGTGCCCACGTTCCCCCGCGCGCGCTACCTGTTCGCCGGCGAGGAGTGGGAGTTCTGGAAGTGGGAGGCCGCGAGCGGCCGCGAGCCGTACGGCTGCATCGCCGACAGCGTCGTGCCCGTGGTCGAGGCGGGCCAGGCCGAGCTGGTCGGCGCCACGCACGCGGTGGACCCCTGGCTCACGCTCGAGTCCTCGCGCGGCCACACGCCCGGCCACGTGTCCGTGCGCCTCCGGACGCGCGACGGCGAGGCCGTTTTCCCGGGCGACGTGATGCACCGCACCGTGCAAGTCGCCGAGCCCCAGTGGTCGAGCCGCTTCTGCTGGGACCCGCGCGCGGCGGCCGCCACGCGCCGCGAGTTCGTCGAGCGGCACGCCGACTCGGGCGTCCTCGTCCTGCCCGCGCACTTCCCCCGCCCCGGCTACGTCGTCCGCGAGGGCGCGGGCCACCGCTTCGTCCCCGCCGCCTGAGGCACCGCACCTCCTCATCGGGGCCGCCGCTGCTCGTCTGCTTTCAGTCCCCTCCTCATCGGGGAACATCGTCGAACGTGTTCCAGCCGGCGCCCAAGCCAGCGGAGTTCCTGTTTCAGTCCCCTCCTCATCGGGGAACATCGTCGAACGATCATCGCCCTCGTGCTCTCGATCGTCAAGATGCTGTTTCAGTCCCCTCCTCATCGGGGAACATCGTCGAACGGCGAGCTGATCGCGGAGCTGCTCGCGGAGCGTCAGTTTCAGTCCCCTCCTCATCGGGGAACATCGTCGAGCCGTTCAGGGAGGCGATGTCGGGCAGCGCCGTATGCGACGTTTCAGTCCCCTCCTCATCGGGGAACATCGTCGAACTCGACCAGCGACTCGGCGAGTCCAGCAAACGCCTGGTTTCAGTCCCCTCCTCATCGGGGAACATCGTCGAACCCGGGCACTCCGGCGCGTCCTCGAGGGCGATGGTGGTTTCAGTCCCCTCCTCATCGGGGAACATCGTCGAACTCATGAAGCGGTGCATCCAGCCGCTCGCGCGCGTGCACGTTTCAGTCCCCTCCTCATCGGGGAACATCGTCGAACTTAATACAGCACTTCTTACGTTGCACGATGAGAGTACTTGTTTCAGTCCCCTCCTCATCGGGGAACATCGTCGAACCTCTTCGTGTGCGCGATTCCGCGCCTGCCGCTTAGTCAGTTTCAGTCCCCTCCTCATCGGGGAACATCGTCGAACTTGAACGGCGCAAGCTGCGCCAACAAAAACGTAGCCAGGTTTCAGTCCCCTCCTCATCGGGGAACATCGTCGAACTCGCCGACGATCGACGACGGGTCGTCGGACTGGAAAGCGTTTCAGTCCCCTCCTCATCGGGGAACATCGTCGAACGATAGTCCTTCCGGGCGCCCGGGTCTCGGCCGTCCAGTTTCAGTCCCCTCCTCATCGGGGAACATCGTCGAACGCACGGGGACGTTTGTGGTGTTTGCCATTTTGATCATGTTTCAGTCCCCTCCTCATCGGGGAACATCGTCGAACTGGAGTCGCCGGGTCAAGGAATTCAGCCTGACGACGGGTTTCAGTCCCCTCCTCATCGGGGAACATCGTCGAACGCCGCGCCCACGCCGCCTCCGCCGCCGCAGAGCGGGTTTCAGTCCCCTCCTCATCGGGGAACATCGTCGAACTCCGACGCCCGAGGAAGATCGTAGAGGCCTGATCCAGCGTTTCAGTCCCCTCCTCATCGGGGAACATCGTCGAACCCCGGGGACTTCGTCGCGGGGTCGCTCCGCACGGTGGTTTCAGTCCCCTCCTCATCGGGGAACATCGTCGAACTCGTCCGGGGCGGTCGGATCTTCGTCGTCCCGCTCTGCCGTTTCAGTCCCCTCCTCATCGAGGAACATCGTCGAACCAGGTAGGGCCAGGCGGGCGGCACCCACTCGACGCGCGTTTCAGTCCCCTCCTCATCGGGGAACATCGTCGAACCAGATGAGCACCTGCTCTAAGCCCGGCTGTGCCTGGTTTCAGTCCCCTCCTCATCGGGGAACATCGTCGAACCGTGATCATCGTGCGGATGCGCGCGGCGTCGGCGCGTTTCAGTCCCCTCCTCATCGGGGAACATCGTCGAACTCGGCGCGTACCTCGATCATACGCTGGGGATGGAGGACAGTTTCAGTCCCCTCCTCATCGGGGAACATCGTCGAACGATGCCGCCCCGGCCGAGGCGCGGCGCGTCCGGTACTGTTTCAGTCCCCTCCTCATCGGGGAACATCGTCGAACACTCATCGACCCGCCCCGCAGCGACCGCCCGCACGAGTTTCAGTCCCCTCCTCATCGGGGAACATCGTCGAACCGTACAGGGACCGCATCCCGGCCTGCACCAGCTCCTGTTTCAGTCCCCTCCTCATCGGGGAACATCGTCGAACTCGGCGCGCTCCTCGAGCAGCCGGAGACCTGGGAGGTTTCAGTCCCCTCCTCATCGGGGAACATCGTCGAACGTGGAAGGCAGCGTAGCGGAATCAGCGACTACGTGTTCTGTTTCAGTCCCCTCCTCATCGGGGAACATCGTCGAACTCCCCCGAGGGACTGCGGGCGCGGGCCATGGAGATCAGTTTCAGTCCCCTCCTCATCGGGGAACATCGTCGAACCGGGTTGCGCGGGTAGAGGACCAATAAGCGCGCCTACTAGTTTCAGTCCCCTCCTCATCGGGGAACATCGTCGAACCACGGACGACTTCGGGGTCCGCATCCTGAAGTATGTCGTTTCAGTCCCCTCCTCATCGGGGAACATCGTCGAACCCCGCACGTGGTAGCCCCCCAGCACCGGATGCATCGTTTCAGTCCCCTCCTCATCGGGGAACATCGTCGAACGCCGGCTTCCTGGCGCGCCCGACCGTGCGGCTGCGTTTCAGTCCCCTCCTCATCGGGGAACATCGTCGAACCGCGGACGCTGGACCGGCTGATCCGTGACTTCATCCGTTTCAGTCCCCTCCTCATCGGGGAACATCGTCGAACGGTGCCAGACCTCCTCATAGCCGCTTCGCCGATACAGGTTTCAGTCCCCTCCTCATCGGGGAACATCGTCGAACGCTACGGCATGCCCCCGGCCGCCGCGAGCTTCGGCAGTTTCAGTCCCCTCCTCATCGGGGAACATCGTCGAACAGGCGGCGGCGGCCCGCGAGCAGCAGCAGATCTACGCGTTTCAGTCCCCTCCTCATCGGGGAACATCGTCGAACCGCAGTTTTCCCGCACAAAAATCGATAGGTTGCGCCCCCTCGCAGGACTCCGGGGTTCGCAAGGGCACTATCCACACCAGAGCGGGCTCGATCTGCGAACCTCGTACCCACAATCTCACCATATGTCCCCGCAGTAATTCCGAAACTCGCAGACCTCGCAGCGGCTGCGCAGGGAAGTAGGTGGCGGCAGCTCCTCGCGCTCCATCATCCGCCGCAGCTCCACAATCGCCGAGCGCACTCCGTTACGATCGGCCTCGGTGAGCGCGAGGCTGACCACGCGCTTCTCGGGCACGAGGTAGATGAACCCGTCCGGAGCCGGGCGTGCGAACGCTTCCTCGGCCAGGAGCGCATAGGCCGCAACTTGGAGTCGATGGTTCCTTCGCGGCCCGCCCTCCGTGTCCTTGAAGTCCACAGGGTAGCAGGCCTCGGGTGTCAGGATGAGCAGATCGAGCTTGCCGGAGAGTCCCAGGCGGTCGGACTGAAGCCAGAGGCCGAAGCGGCGCTCGCCCTCCCGCATCCCGTAGGCGCGGAAGCCGCGGCGCCGCTCGAGCGCCTCCACGGCGGCCTGGACGTCTTTGCCGCGCCTCATCTTGTACGTTGGCGTCGGCCGCACCGGCAGCACGTAGCGGTAGAACGGGATGCGGGGGCAATACGCCCATTGCTTGAGGTCCGTCGCAGTCACCGTGACCGGCGCGGCCGCGACAGCCGCGCCCGCCTCCGGCCCCGTCTCACCCATCGGCGCGTTCCTCCGCCTTCGGCTCGTTGACGAACTCGCGCTTGGCCGCGACATCCTTCTCGCACACGGGGAGCAACAGGATCTTCCCCACGTCTTCGCCGAGCGTGTCGGCCAGCCGGGCCGTCAGCTCGCCCCGCCGGCTCGCGTCGAGCGCGCCGCAGAAAGCGCTGTACTGGATGCGCTCGAGCCCGTAGTCCTTGCAGGCGTTGGCCACTCGGCCGCGCACGCGGTCGTCCTGGATGTCGTAGACCACGAAGGTCAGGAGCTGCTGGCCCCGCAAGGCCCGCTCACCACTTGAAGGCGAAGCAGCGGTACGGCTCACCGCCGCGCAACGAACTCGCCAGATTTCGCGCCTGGATCTGGACGACCGATTTCACCCGGTGCCGGCGTCCACGGAAGCCAACTTCGCCCTCCAGCCGTTCCAGCACGGCGCCGGCCACCACGCGCCGGCTCTCGTCCGTCAGCAGCCCCTCGCGCGTCTCGATCGTCACGCCTCGGGTCAGGGCCGCGATCACCGCGCGGTCCACGACGGGCTGGCGGAACTCCTCGATGAGGTCGAGCACCAGCGAGGGCTTGCCGGGACGGTCCACGTGCAGGAAGCCGGCGAAGGGCTCGAGGCCGGCGTTCATCAGGGCGCCCCACACCTGCGTGTAGAGGATGCCGTAGCCGTAGTTCAGGGCCGAGTTCACCGGATCGGGCGCCCCGCGGTGCTCGCGCGACTCGAAGGGCGCGTGGCCCTCCAGCAGCGTCCGCACGCCCGCCCAGTACTGGCGCCCCGCGCCGCCCTCGATCGAGAGCAGCGCCGGGCGCGCGTCGTCGATACGCTCGCCGGTCACGCCGTCCACTTCGCGACGGCGCGTGGCGATCCCGCGGACGGCCGCGTCGAGCCGCTCGAACGCAGCCGGATCGGCCGTCTTGAGGTACTTGCCGAAGTACTTCAGGAGCGCGGCCTGGTTGCCGAGCTTGCCGCGCACGATCGCCCTGGCCAGCTCGAGGCCCCGCGCGTCGCCGTAAGCGGCCATCTGCTCCCGCCGCGTCAGCACGGTCGCGGTCAGCATCGGCGACGAGAGCATCGCGAACGGGCGCCCCCCCGGCGTGAGGAACGACAGGTGGATGCCTCGCTCGCAGCACTCCTCGATGAGATCCGTGGAGATGGAGACGCCCTTGGCCGCGACGACGATCTCGCTCACCTGGAAGAGCGGCAGCTCCACCTGCTCCGGCTTCGTCCGCGGCGCCGCGCCGCCGTTCGCCGCCTTTGGCCGGCGCAGCGGGACCTGAGGCGTCTTCACGCCATCGGACGTCAGCACGCCGAGTGGGGGGCGCGCCGGCAGATCCAGCGCCAGGTGGAGCTGCGGTCCGCCCTCGAGCAGCTCCAGCCGCGGCCGCGGTCCACGGACGACCAGGCGCTCGCTCGTCTTGCCCAGCATCACGCCGTGGTCGCTGACAACGACACTGTTCATTCTCCTGGCTCCCGTGCTGCGCCGAGCAGCCGACGATACAGATCGAGAAGACGATCCGCGATTCCCAAGGCCTTCCGCGCATCCTCCTCCCCGAAGAGTTCTGACGCCGGGATCCCTCGTTCCTCGTCGCCGTAGAACGCGGGCGCCCGGTCGTCGGCCAGGTCGTCCAGACTCTCCCTGAGCTCATCGAGGGCGTGTTGCCACTCGCCGGGGAAACGGTCGGATGAAACGGCCCATCACGCCATGCACGTCATGGCGCTTGGGCGGATCGACGCCCACGAACCGTAACGCCCCTTGAGAACCAGCTCCACCACGTCCTGGCTTTCCCGCACGACATCGGCGTGTACGCCAGCGCCCCAAAGCGTCTCCAGCATCAATCGCCGCGCCTCCGCCCGCCTGAGGTAGTCACGCGCGACGCGATCGGACGTCACAGCGACACCACGTCCCCGGGCTTCCAGTCGGGCTTCAGGTCCCAGTATTCGTAGCCGTCCTCGTCGACGTACCGGCGCGCCCCGAGCTCCGCAAGGCGTCGGCCGAGCCGCACGAGAATCGCAGCAAAGAAACCTCCCACGTCGTGCAGGATCAGGTGGCCCGACAGCATGCCCAGGTAGTATGATTTGACTTCCTGAGCCTCCTCCGGCGTCAGGAGAATAAGCGCCACCGTCTCGGCAAACTCTTCGGAAACTTCACGCGCCACGGCTCGGAGGCCCCCGTAGCGTGCGAAGCGCCTCTTCGGGAGCCCGCGGACGATGACGAGCACGTCAAGATCGCTCTCCGGCCGCGCTTGCCCGCGGACCCGAGAGCCGAAGGCGACCACGCTGACGAGGTCGTCGCCGAAGCGCACCTTCAGCCGCTCGACGTAGCGGTCGAGGCCAGCGCGCAGCGCGTCAGCCAGCATCATGCGGTCCGCGCTCATGCAAATCCTTCTCGAAATCTCGCAGTGGCACTGAAATCC
The DNA here is from genome assembly GCA_001790205.1 of Candidatus Rokubacteria bacterium GWA2_73_35. Classification (GTDB taxonomy): domain Bacteria; phylum Methylomirabilota; class Methylomirabilia; order Rokubacteriales; family CSP1-6; genus GWA2-73-35. The sequence continues at coordinate 19,018 of MGBU01000233.1, forward strand.
TCCCCGCGCTCGCCCGTCTCCTCGCCAAGAACGAGGGCGCGGGCAACGGCGCCCTCGTCGAGACGGCCGACCTCGACGACGCGCTCCGCTGGTCCTCCCGGCAACCGGAGAGTCCCGCGCTCCACTTCTTCCGACCCATGCCGGACGCCAGGTCGATCTGGTCCTTCATGCCCCGGACCGCCTCCTGGCCATCGAGGTCTCCGTCGCTCCCTCAGCTACGGTCGTCCTCGGACCCGCGCTGGTCATGCAAGTATTCCTTGAAATTTTGCAGCATCGCTGCAAATACTACCGGCGTGGGGTTCCATCCCCGCCGCCTGCTCGCGCTGCTCCGGGCCCGCCTGGCCGCCCGGCCGATCACGGTCCTGACGGGCGCGCGCCAGACGGGCAAGACGACGATCGTCCGCGACCTCCTGCCCGCAGGCGGTGACCTGCCGAGCGTCTATTTCTCGCTCGACGATCCCGACGAGCGCCTGCGCCTCGCGGCCGATCCCGTGCGGCGGCTCGATCACGGCGCGCGCATCGTGGTGCTCGACGAGATCCAGAAGCAGCCCGCCCTGCTCGACGCGGTGAAGCTGCTCGCCGACCGCGGCGAAGGGCGGCGCTTCCTGCTGCTCGGCTCGGCGCAGGTGCTGCTGCTCCGGCAGGTCCGCGAGACGCTCGCCGGCCGCGCCGCGTTGCTGGAGCTGTGGCCGCTCGGCCTGGTCGAGCGCGTCGAAGGCCCGGAGGCTCCGCTCTCCGGCCTCGATCAGATCTGGCGCGAGGGCGAGGCCGCGGTGCGCCGCATGGCCGAATCGCCGCCCAGCGCGGACGACGCCCGCCTCTGGCGCGGGCGCGCCGAGGAGCACTTCCTCTGGGGCGGCTACCCGGCGCTGGAGCCGATGCCGCCCGAGGAGCGCCGCGCCTGGCTGCGCGATTTCCGGCGCACGTACCTCGAGCGCGACCTGGCCGACCTCGGCCGCGTGGCCGATCTCGACCAGTTCGCCCTCGCGCAGAACCTCCTGGCCGCCCGCACCGGCCAGCTCCTCTCGCACTCGGAGGTAGCGCGCGAGCTGGGCGTCGCCGTCAACACCGTCAAGCGCTACGTACGCTTCCTGGAGATCTCCTACCAGCTCTTCCTCCTGCGACCGCTCCAGCCGACCGTGACCGCGCGGCTGGTCAAGAGCCCCAAGCTCTACTGGACCGACCCGGCGCTGGCGAGCCTGCTCGGCGAGCGCGCCGGCGCCGCCGACGGCGCGCTCTTCGAGACCGCCGTGCTCGACGAGCTGCTCCGCTGGTCGTCCTGGCAGCCGGAGCCGCCGGCACTGCACTTTTTCCGCACGCACGCCGGCCGCGAGGTGGACTTCATCCTCCACGCTCCCGACCGCGTCGTCGCCCTCGAGGCCAAGTCGAGCGAGCGCGCCCACCGCACCGACGCGCGCCCGCTGACCGAGGTGCTGGGCGCCCTCACCCTGCGCGGTGTCGCGCGCGACGCCTGGCGGGTGGGGTTGGTGGTCACGCGCGGCCGCGAGGTGGAGCCGCTCGCGCCGGGCGTGTGGGCCGTGCCCGACTGGCGGCTGTTCGGGCCGGGGGGATGAGAGCCTCGAGCATCTTCGCCTTCGGGCCATCACTTGCCGAGCGACTCGATCAGCCTGGCCCGTATACCCAAGATGGTCAGTCCCACAACCTCCTTCTTCTTCTCGTCGTACCGGACCACCACCCCCTGACTGAGGTCGACTCCAGCAGCCTTCCGCGGCTTCCCCAGGCTCAGGTAGAGCACGTCGGCTTCCTCGTCGTAATACCAGTCGAGCCGCTCTTTCTTCTCAAGGATCTTCACCGTGTCGACAGGCGTTGCCTCCATCTCGCCAGTCGCCTGGCGAAGTATGCCGTGGCGACGAATCCGTCGTCGGCGCCTGCTTCCTTGTTCCTCGATCATAAGCGGAGGCCGAGTTCGCTCGAATACGGGGCATCGATTACCCAGATGCCATCCGCCCGATCGTGTCTCAGGTCGTATTGCCGGTATCGCAGGGATCGCCACCGTACCGGGATGAGCAAGGCATTTGCCTCTAGCCAGAGTCCATTCGCCATCAGATCGCGGTATTCAGCTTCGAGACAGGCCGGGAGAACGTCGACCGACGAATCAGCAGATTCGATCACGCTCTCCACCCAGTCTTCGTGGGCACCAGCGAGCGCGCGATCCTCGAATTCCGTGAGTCCTGAGTGATTCAGCCCCGCTAGAAACTCTGTCTCCTCCTCACCGGTGTAGCCACCAGCGTAGACGCGGTCCGCACGTTGGACGAGATCCGACTCACTGACCAGTCCTGCCGCACCGGCTTCGAGCAGTTCGACGACGGATCGGCGAACGAGATCCTGTGGGTAGAGCGGATGTGCAGACGATTGCGCCTCGAGGAGTTCGACCGTCGCTGGAGACACCTGGGACCCGAAGCGGTTGACGCGCCCCATGCGCTGCACCAGAGCATCGATGGGCGCGGGCTCGGTAATGAGGCGCTCGAAATCGATATCCAGGCTGACCTCGACGACTTGCGTGGCGACGAGCAGGCTGGGTAACGGACCGCCACCGGTGAGTGCCCGCTCTTTACAGACACGGTCGCGGCGGTTGAAGCGCCCATGCAGGAGCATAGGGCTCGCCTCACCGGACAGCTGACCCCGTAACCGCTCGTACGCATCCTGTGCAGTGCGGACGTGGTTGCAGACAAGAAGGGTGGCCGCACTCCGACGCAGCTCGGAGGCAGAAATCTCCGCCACCGTCCCAGGACGGTGGACTACCCGATGACGGGCGCGAAGCAGCACGTCGCGGTCCGTCGCGTCACTCTCCAAGGGTACGACGGTAGGCCCGATCCGTGAGAGCGCCTGACGAATGAGCCGTTCAAGAAACGCGGGGAGCGTGGCCGACACGAACGCGCAGCGCCCGCCCCACCGCTCAACCAGCTGCGTTGTAGCGAGCACGAGTCCGGCGATCCGCGGCTCGTAGGCGTGCACCTCGTCGAAAATGAAGAGCGCCCCGCGGAACTCTCCGAGCGCCAGTTCCCAGCCTTTGCCGCGGAGCGCCTGGCGCAGGATCTGGTGGGGGGTACATACCCGAAACGTGAAACCCATCTCTCGCGCGAGTGTCGCAACCTGCTTCGCGACGGCCTGCTGACCCAGCCGGGCGGACAGATCGTCCGGTCGCTCGCGCAGCCCGTAGATCGACTCTGCCGCGCGACCATGCAGGATGCCAGCGGGGAAATGCCGCCCGCAGTCACTCGGGCAGTCTGGTCGGTGTTCGGCAAGCCTGCGCCGCATGGCATCTATGCTTGCGGTGTGCGGCAGGACGTAATACACGCGACCCGCCCGTGCTTGATTAGCTTGTGCCCACATCAGCGCGGCCTCGGTCTTCCCGCTTCCGGTGGGCGCGCGGAGCAGCAGGTGGCCGCGCACCTCTGCGGCACGCTGTTGAAAACCACGAGACTGGACCGGAGCGATGTCAATGCGCTTGAGGTCAACCGGGGGCGGCGGGTCGACGTGCGCGCTCGCCATGTGATCGCACGTCACGAGCAGCCCACGCAGCAACGCGGCGCGCAAGCGCTCCTCGGCCCGGAAGCTTCGGCGCTGCGAAGCGGCATGCGTCCCGCGCACGAGCCACCTGAGGTCAAGGCGAAGCGCAACGGGAGTCAATGTGGCAGGGAGACCGAGCTCAGGAGCAATTGCACGCAGATCCGCCCAGCACCGTCGCCAAGCACGGTCGTTCTCTTGCAGTTCCCTGGTCATGCGGTCAAAGGCCCCTGACGACTCCCCTTCCAGTGGTAGCTGTTCCCATGGTAGTTGCCCCGCCTCGACTTCTATCCCGTTACCGGGAAGCGTCTTGTGGTGTGTCAGCACTGCGAGCAGAACCTCAGGGGCCAAGCTGGGAACGGAGGATGCGAGCGAGGCCGACAGGATCTCGTGGCGTAGACCATCCCACCCAGGCCGCTGGCCTCGTAGCACCTCCTGGAAGCCGAGCGCGGCCTTGCCCACGTCATGGAACAGGATCGCGAGGCGGAGATCGGCGGAGAGCCGTTGCTTCTGGTCCTCGTCGAACGGCAGCCCTTCGATTACTCGGTCGGCCACGTGCAGGCCTCGCCGCACGTGGTCGACGAGCGGTTCGCCCGTACTCTTCGCCAGCACAGAAACCTCGGGGGTCATACGCCTCCGGCTGCCTGCGACCAGGCGTGAAGGTAGACCGCATCGTCCGAGCCCTTGGCGTTCGAGGGATGAAAGAGATCGTTGCCCTGGACGTGGTGCAGATCCTCTGCGCGCTCCTGCGCCGAGAGGTCCGCGTCCGAGGGATGAAAGAGATCGTTGCCCTGGACGTCGAAGCGCATGCCGTCTGCCGTCGGCGGCAGGCTGATGAAGCGCCCAACCGCTCCAACGCGACGAGGCTGACCGAAGGGCCCTGCCTCGAACCACTCGGCCAGGGTGAGCGGCAGCCCGTGGCTCTGAACGGCGTCACGAGCAACGAGAGTCGCGCCGATGGCACCGCGCTGCACCGGGACCAGCGACACAGGGCGCACGAAGACGACCCAGGCGACGTCCTCCGAGCGCCCAAACCTCGGCGTGGCCACCGGAGACTCGAACACCGCACTCATCGCGGCCGGAACCACGTACAGATCGAGACTCGGCGCGACATGAAACTGCCTGCGTAGCAGGCCAGGACCTTTGCGATGCTCCCTGAGCCGCCCACGCTCCAGCGTCCAGCGTCGCGTCCTTTGGAGATCCATCGCTTGGCCGCGATAACGGTACTCGAAGCCCACTCGCACCTCGTGCGGCGACACAACCCGTCCCGCGCACGCACTGATCATCCCGAGGACGTTCGTGTATGCGGGGACGGGAAGACTCGCTTGCGTCCCGCTGATGAGCAGAGGCTGCCGAAACGAGGCCGTCAGGCCCTCGAGCCGGACATGGACGCCGTGCAGCGTCAGCGGAGGCATTCGGTCAGCCACGAGGCCGCCTGAAGAGGGGTGCAAACCACGAACGACGCTCGAGCAAGCTTCGCGCGGAGCTCGTCGGTCGAGACATCGAGGCCCCCGGGGGACAACTGCCGGACCTCATGCTGGTTGTCGAGGTAACCCTCGCGGATCCCGACGAACACGGGCGTCGCGATCCTGCTCGCGTAGTCGCCGACGACCTCCGTGAGCCGCTGGGTGTTCAGCCGGGGACCGTCTTCGCTGTCGGTGAACAGACGGTTGAAGATGGGATTCCCGCACGACAGCCCGGCCAGGATCAGGGCCTTGGGCGCCACGTCGGTTGCGAAGGCCGCCTGCTTGGCGCCGCCGCGCAACACCGCGAGCGCTTGGATCAGCCGTCGGCTCCGTTCTCCGGCCACTGAGCGATCCTTGAGGCGGTAGATCCTACCGAGCGGGCCGCGGTCCTCGGCAAGCTCGATCTTCCCCTCCTTCATCCATGTGTCTACCCGATGCGGGTCGAGTTCCTTCCGGTCCCCGAGGTTCCAGAAGACGCCGACACGCGCGCGGTCTAGACAGAAGATGCCCTCGAGATGGCTGTTGAAGAACCGGGTGCTGTATGGCAACGGTGATTGCGGATTCGGCATCGGCGAGCGGTCCGCGATCGAGTGTTCCTTGACGAACCCGCGCGCAATTGCCAGAGCGTCCGTGACGGGCTTGCCCCTGATCTGTTTCTTGAAGGCTTCTTTCTTCGCCCTCGGAACATCGGCGATGTCGGCGGTGTCTATCGCTCGCTTCCACTCTTCAAGCTCGAGCGCGGCCGGATCATGAGACTGCACGTGGACGAAGCCATCGTCCCGCCCCTGCCAACCGTCGGACCGAATGGACGCAAGGACTGAGGCGGCAAGCGGAGAAGCCCGCATGACGGCCGCGATCGTGTCGGTGCCCGCGTCGGGCACGACATCCTCGTCAGTGGCATCGTCATCGCCGACGGCCGCTTCGCCAGCGCTGAGACGCCTACCCTGGCCTTCGGCAGCGCGCATGTAGCCGAAGAGGTCGTCCTCGGCGTAGTCGATGGGGTTCACCTGTCCCGCTACCTTGCTGGTGTTGCCTTGAGCGTTCCACGCGATCGCACGAATCTCGCTCGTGGGCCAGCCGGTCTCTTCGATCAGTGTGTTCCGCAGCCACCGCCGCCACGCCTGTGCGGAAACGTAGGGCACTGAGCGCTGTCCTTCCCTGAAGCTCTTATGAACCGTCGTCGTCCGGTCTTCCCCTGACCCGAGGCCGGCCCCATTGAGGAACGCGGCGCGGGCTTCGATGAGAAGTGTGCCTGCGACATGTTGCAGTGAGGGTCGTCCAGGTGCCTGGTTCATGCCGGCTCCTCCACTGGAGTTGGCTGCACGGCGATGAGCCGTCGTGCGGCGTTGCATACTGCGAGTCCGAGCTGGAACGCCCGCCGCGTCCCGTCAGGCTCTTCGAGCCAGTCGCGCCAAGTGCGCGAAGAGAGCGGGGCTCGTCGTTGGGGCGAACTGAGACGCTCGCCCAGCCACTGTGTGCCCAGGCGCCGCGCCAGCCACGGCCGGACGATGTCTCGTTCGAGCCGGTGCGCTCCCCGCACCGTGACGTACTCGACGAGATAATTCTGGAGTGCGGCCGCGACGACGCCAGGAAGGGCCGAATCGGACATTGGCGTCGCGGCCGGCTCGGGCCACGGCGGTCGTAGGACGCGCCGAAGCGCGTCCTCACTGAGCCGGGCCGCCAGGTGTAGCCGGGTCTGGAACACCCACTCTCGCGCGGCGAGTCGCCCATGCCCATCGAGCGCCAATGCGCTCCAGGCGACGAAGGTGAATCCCTCCTCGCGCCACGCGCAGGCCAGGAACTGGTCCCGCAGCCATCCGTCGTCCGTCCGTTCGGCACGCGCGACGAGATCGCGGACGAACTGCGCGCCGCGAACCGTGAGCAGTCGATCGAGGACGCGGTCGGCGATGAAGGACACCGTGTCGGTATCAGCAAGTGCCGAAGGCGGCTCGCCATGTTTGCGCCCGTTCCTGGCGGTCTGGTGAACGTAGTACCCCAGCACTTTCCACCCATCTCCGGCCACAGCGACGCCTGGCCCGTCGCGCACCGGAAACAGAGACCGATAGTCGGCGAGCGAAAACCGCCCTTCGCCGGCCATCGCGACCATCGCCAGGCGAACGCGAGCCCGAAGCTCGGAGCGCCGGAACGCCTCGGGCTTGCGGAGGCTGTCGAGATCGTCCTTGCGACGCACGGCGCCAGTCAGTGCGGTCGCGATCGCGTGAGCCACTTCCAGCGCGCAAGTCGTACGCCCCAGGACACGCGTCTGGTAGAGTTCGAACAATGGGACGGATGCACCGGGGTGTTTTGCGCGCGGGTACAGCGGATCATAGTCACGACCTTCCTCGAGGCACCTCAGCATCCCCGGCGTCCATTCAGTGTCCTTTCGCGGCTCGCTGGCCATGAGGCGTTCGATTTCCGGGCCGAGCCCGGCGTGCACAACGTCGCGAAGGAACAGAAGCGCCCGACTGGGAAGCTCTTCGAGCGCGACGTCCGCCCGATCGCCGGCATTCGTGAAGTACCAGGCGAAGACGCGTGTCTTGGAATCCACGACGCCGAGCCGCTGCTGGAGTCGCAGCGCGTCAAGGACGCTGAGGAGCCGCCGTGCGAGCGCCCGCTTCCCCTCCTTAGTGCCGACCGTCGCCACGTCTCCTGCCTGTTCTCGGACCCGTACGTGGTCGTACAGATCCCGAACGAAGATGTCTGCGAAGTCCGGCGGCGCAGACTGCAAAACCGTCAGGCGTCCGTCGACCAGCAGGAGAGCGGATGGGAGCAGCCGGACCGCGAGCAGGCAGCGCGCGCAGGTGTGCGGACTGCCGCTAGCCGCCGGCCATAAGTTGGCCTCGGTGGCGGCGCCCGCAAGTGGGAGCCAATCACGCCCGAACGAGGGCGTCCTCCCGGCCGAATCTTTCAGTTGACGGGCATCCAAGCTGCGCGGGGCGCCGCACACCTCGCAAGGAACATTGTTGGCTTCCCGGCCCATCGCGTCGCGGATCCTGACGAGGAGGGACGCATAGTTCTGGACGTGAGCCTCGCCTGGCTTCTGTCCCTTCAATTTCGGATTGTGCAGTGGCGTGTTGCTCCCGAAGACCGGGATGAAGGCCTTGAGCGGCTGCTGCCGGCGAGCCAGCGCAATGCCGTCGCCGACTATGTTCTTCAGGTGCTCATCCGTGAGCACCTCCACGCTGTCGAGGTGAGCCATAGCGGCCGCAATCGACAGGCCCCAATCGACGAAGGGATTGCCAGTCAGGACTCCGAAGGCCTTCGGAGGACGATCACCCATTGGCAGTTCCTTCCTCCAGCGGCTGCGTCGTCGGCTCGATCCCCTGCTCGGCCAGCCACTCGCGCGCCGCCGCGTGCAGCCGCTCGTCCCGGAACGCGAACCAGCGCTCGCGCTCGGCGGGGAAATCGAGCAGGACGTTCTTGAACCGCCGGAAGGCGCCGCGGCCGTCGAGGGCGACCTCCAGTCGGTCGCGCAGCCGCGCATCGCCCACCGTCTCGGCGAATTCCGCCATCCACCCGTACTCGATCCGCGAACCCAGCGGCTCGACGGGGATCAGGTGGCCTGCGGCCAGCGCGTCGTCGAGATCCTCCTCCGACGGCCAGTCGTCGTCTTCGCCGAGGCGGTCAATGGGGACCATCTGGACCTCGCCCGTCCGCACGTCGAGATAGAAGCTCCACTCGGCGGGATTCGAGGTCAGCGCCATCTCGAGATCGTCCCAGTTCACCGGGACCCGCCTGGGCAAGCCCGCGGGTCGAGGTTCGTCCCGTCCCAGCCACGCCAGAATCCTCTCCCGCGCGGTCGCCTCGAACTCGTCGCCGTAGAAGCGCAGGAACAGGGCGCGGCGCACCGCGGCCGGCGAGGCGTGCGGGTCCCGCGCCAGCACCGAGGCGCGCACCAGGGCCCGCGCCGTCGCGCCCATCGAGCAGCCCATCTTCAGGCGTTCCTCGGGCGAGCGCGCGAGGAGCATCGCCCGGTAGCGCTGCATGACCTCGGGCGGGGTGTCAGTCACCGAGCGCCTCCCGGTACAGGGCGCCGAGCCCGAGGCGCTCGGTCCAGTGCGCCAGGTACTGCCTGTCCAGGTCGGGCACCGACCTCAGGAGGTTCCTGACGTCGGCGAGCTGGACCTCCGAGCGGCTCTCCCGCATCCAGTCGAGCTTGGAGATGATCAGGTCCTCGGGCGCGACGAGGGCGATCCCGTGGCCCTCGATGGAGCCGCGCCGCTGCCGCGCGAACTCCGTACTGCGGTACTCGCTGTCCTTGCGGACGATGCAGTCCACCTTGATCACGTAGGCCTGGTGGATCAGGTTGAACGCGCTCCGGCCGGCGATGGCGGCGCCCACCGCGTCCCGGTCGAGATAGAAGTCGTCCTCGAAGAGGGCGCAGAACCGCTCGGTGTCGCCGGGGGACAGCTCGACCACGAGGTCGATGTCGCGCGTCATGCGTGGCACGGCGTAGTAGTTGGCCGCGAACGATCCGGTCACCATGTAGGCGATCCCGGCAGCCTCCAGGCGCCCGGCCATCATCGCGAGAACCTCCAGCTCTTCGGTCACCCGCGTGCCCCAGCGTCCCACCGACCTCTGACAGGGAAGGTCACAGCAGGCGCCATCCTCACCCCGGCCGCGGGAGTCCCAGCTCGCCCCACATCCAGCCGAAGTCGTAGGCGGGGCGGCCCTCCAGGCGCTCGCGGGCCGAGAGGTTCTCCATGTCCTTGAGGAGCGCGATCAGCTTGGGGCGCGCGGACTTGAGGCCCGCGGCCTCGCGCGGCGTGCGGCCGCCGAGGGCGGGCAGCGGCTCGTCAAGCCAGCCGCGGTAGTGGCGCTCGTAGAAGGCCTGCACGATCTCGGCGGCAACTTCAGGCGGCACCTCGTCCACGGGCCGGGCGGGCCGGCGGTCGCGGGCGCCCGGCCGGGCGCGCCGGCGGTCGAGCGCCCGCGCGACGCTCTCGGAACTCGTGGCCCGGTACGCGACCGCGGGGCCGGCCGCCGCCTCGAGCAGCGCGCGCCCGCGCTCGGCGCGCTGGCGCGACATGGTCTCCAGCGCGACGCGCCCCTTCTCGAGCACGAAGGTGCCGAAGCCGCGGCGAAAGCCGGCCTCGTCGGCTTTCTCGGCGAGCCAGGCGTAGCTGCCGTCGTCCTGGCGCTCCAGCTCGGGGTGATTCGCGAGCGCGGCCTCCAGCGCCGCGCGGTCGCGCACGTCGAAGACGGCGCGGCACAGCACCACCTCATCCCCTTCGGCGGTCACCGAGGTCGGCAGCGGGCGCCGGGCGACCAGCTCGAGCCAGAGGTCGTGGAAGACCATGCCGATGTTCTTGAAGAAGGTCGGCTCGTCGCGGCGGGGCAGCTTGCCGCGCAGCGAGCGGCTGAGCCGTCGCAGGAGGCGGAGGATCAGCTCCTTCGCGCTGGCCGGGTAAAGGTAAGGCGAGCCGTCGAGGATCGGCTCGCCGTCGGGCCCGAGGACGACGCGCGCGGCGAGCACGTCCCACTGGACGAGCTGGCGCGTGGCGAGACGCTCCCGCACCCGGACGCGCTTCTTGGCCCAAAGGTCGAGGAGGTCGAGCCCCTCGTCGAGCCGCACGGCCTGGACCTCGTAGGGCCGGAGGTGCGAGAGGCGCATCCGCTCGAGGTAGCGCCGCTCGCCCGAGCGGAGGCCCCTGCCCTCGCGCGCGAGAAATCTCTCGACGATGGTCCCGCCCCCGTGGAGCGGGCAGTCGAAGGCGAACCACTCGTGGAAGCCGATCCGGCTCTGCTCGAAGTCCATGGCCTCGCGCGCCTCGGCCTCTGTCAGCCTGGCGAGGCGCCGGCCCCAGAACGTCAGCTCGGCGGCGGCGCGGTCGCCGTCCAGCTCGGCGCGCCGCGAGAACCGCATCAGGCGCTGGAGCGCGCTGTCCCGCTCCGCCGCCGTCCACGCGCCCGGCGCGGGCGCGTCCTTCCCCAGGCAGCACCGCTTGTACTTCTTGCCGCTGCCGCAGGGGCACGGGTCGTTCCGGCCGACGGCGCTCATGCGCCGCGTCCGTCCCCGGCGTCGCCAGGCTCAATCCGGTAGCCGCCGAGACCGAAGGTGGTCGCGCTGCCGACGTGGGTCCATTGGCCGAACACGAGGTACGGCCAGAACGGCTTCAGGTCGCCCCGATACGTGACCGCGCCGGCCAAACCCTCCCACTCCATGCGCCGGTCCTGGCGGCCGGAGTAGCGCACCCAGCGCGTCCAGCGCGTCTCGTCCCGCTCGATCACGACGGACTGCGCCCGCTCGATGAAGTCGCGGAAGTCCAGGTCGAGCGGCCCCGGCCCGTGAAACCGCGCGAGCGACGACAGGCGCCCCAGCAAGCGGCGGAAGACGACGTGGAAGTCGGGCCGGCGCGCGAAGCCGCCGTCGTGCTTGAGCCGGGTCTGGGTCACGAAGCGGACGCGGACGATGTCGCCCGGGCACGGCACGTCGAGACAGTCCGCGAGGCTCAGGCTCAGATCGTGAGGCCGGACCAGGTTGTCGTTCCGATCGTACACGGTCGCGGCGAGATCCGTCAGGGGATGGACCGCCTCGATTCGCCGCAGCGCCACCGCGCGGCGGCCCCGGCCGATCCGGTCCACCTCGCGGAGCGTCACCACGAAGTGCGGGAGGAGCTCGCGCGCCCGGCCGACGAGCGTGAGATCGAACGCCACCCGGCTCCCCGGCGGATAGTCCGGCGCGCCCGCGGGCGGCGGCGCGATCACAAAGGGACGGGGGATCTCGTCATGGGTCCGGAGCGCCTCGGCGTCCGGCGGCGGCGCCGTCTCGAAGACCAAGTGATACGGGCAGGACGCGGGCGCGGGGCACGGCTCGCCGTCGCGGGCGAGACAGCAGAGGCGGCGGAACGCCCGGCCGAACGCGCCGCGCAGGGTGGAGCCGAGGTAGGCGGGAAGCTCGAGCGGCTCGAGAGCCTCGAGCGTGACGCGGTAACGGGCGAGCGCGAGCGAGGCGCTCATCGGGTTCGTGCGAGCGGGCGGCGCCCGGCCGGCCGCCGCACCGAGCCTGCCTGCGCCCTCGCGGCACGGGCGAGCGGCTTGCGGGCGAGCGCCAGCGCCAGGCGCTCGGCCTCGCGGCGGATGGCCTCGCGCAGCGCCGGGGGCGCCAGCACCTCGACCTCGCTACCGAAGCCGAGCAGCCACCGGCGCACCTCGAGCGTGTCGGCGACCGTCATCCGCAACTCCAGCCGGCCACCGGGAAGCTCGCGCAGCTCCTGGCTGGCATGCCAGAGCCGCCCGCGCACGTGGGGCGCCGCGGCGCGGGAGAAGACGGCGCGCACGCCGACCAGATCCCCACGCACGATGCCCCACGCGCCACGCAGGTACGCCTCGGCGTCGAAGTCCGCCGGCATCGCGAACGTGTCGCGCAGCGCCGTGACGGTGCGGATGCGCTCCACGGCGAAGATCCTCACGTCGCGGCGGAGATGGCAGTGGCCGACCAGGTACAGGCCACCGTTGAAGAACGTCAGATGGTAGGGATCGACGCGTCGATCGGTCTCGGCGTCGCGGCTCAGCGAGTAATAACGCATCTGGAGCGTGCGCCGCTCGGCGAGCGCTCGCTGGATCTCGGCAAGGTGTCCGCTGCCGGCCGACTGGAGCTTGGCACCGACGGCGCGGGCGCCGATGCTGGCGCGCAGGCGGTCGACCAGCTCGAGGGCCCGTGGCGCGAGGAGCGCCCGGATCTTCCCGAAGGCGGAGGCCAGGGCGGAGCTGAAGGGGCCGGCGCCGCCGTGATCGAGCAGGTCGCGGCTCACCAGCAGCGCCACGACCTCGGGGAGCGACAGGGGCACCGGCAGCCGATCGCGGAAGGCCACCTCGACCTTCCAGAGGCCGCGGCGGCCTTCGCGCTCGTCGTAGATCGGGAAGCCAACCTCCTGAAGGACCCGGAGGTCGCGCCAGACCGTGCGGACGGTGCAGCCGAGCTCCCGGGCGGCGTCCTCCACCGCGAGGCCCGGCGGCCGGCCGAGGAACTGTAGCAGGCGCCACTGGCGTGCGAGCTGGTCCCCCCGCGGCATGGTGCGCCGATTGTGCGGGGCTCACCCGTGCGCTGTCAACGCCGCCGGATAAGATCAGGCGGCGCAGCGCGTCAGCTCCGGGCCCCGCCGGGCTCCTGACCGCGCGCGAGCTCGATCGGCCGGCCGTGCGGCGTGGCGCGCACGGCGCGGTCCCACTCGTCGTGGCGGCGCCGCTGCGCCTCGCGGGAGGCGAGCCCCTTGGCCGCCACGAGCGTCTCGAGCGCGGCGAGCCAGTGCTCGTAGTAGCCGGTGGCCGTGTCGCCCCGCTGCCGGGCGGCGCCGATCTCGGCGGCGAGCGCGTCGGTCCATTCGCGCCAGGTGAAGCAGCCCCGCTCGTGGAGCCGCACCGCGAGCGCGAAGGCCTGCGCCTCCCACGGCTCGGCGAAGACCGGGCCCTCCCGGTCCCGCGGGATCGCGGGCAGCGCGTCGAGGTCGGGGCGCTCGCTCACCGGTCGCCCTCGGGGTCGAGGTAGTCGTCCCAGAGGTCCACGTAGATCGCGTCGCGTGGCGAGGCGTCCGGCCCCCACAGATCGCGCGCGGCGAAGCGGACGCTGTAGACGTGCTGCGGCTTCCGCCCGAGCCCGGCGGCGTGCGTGTCGGGGAAGACGAACACGCCGTGGTCGCGGGCCACCACGCCGCGCCGCCCGCGCACGTAGCGCGGCAGCCGCGTGTGCCCGACGGGGTTGACGTTCTTCGCGATCACGCGGTCGCCCGGTGCGAACCTCGCCGCGAGGGGCTCGTGGACGCGCGCGCTCCCGCCCTTGAGGATCATGCGCCCGACGTCGGCGACCGCCAGCACGCGCATCAGCGCGCCTCCCCCCGCCGCAGCACGGCCACGCGTGCCTCGAGCTCCTCGCGCGTCAGGAGACCGCGTTCGACCAGGAGGTGCTCGAGGCCCCAGAGCCAGTGCTCGTAGTAGCTCGCGGCCAGGTACCGGGCGGGCGGCATCTGCTCGCGGGCCCAGCGCGACATGTCGATGTTCCACTCGCCGAGGAAGCCCGCCGCGAGCGTGAGCGCGAACGCGCGCCGTTCCCACTCGGCGTGGAAGACCGGCTCGTCGGCCTCGGCGACGACGGGCCCGAAGCCGTGCAGGCCGCCGAGGTCGTGCACGCCGTTCACCGCGGCCTCCGCTCGGGCGCCTTCGGCCGGCCGACGCCGATCATCGAGTCGCGCGTGACGAGCGCCGCCAGCTCCTCCTCGCTCCGCCCCTCGGTGTCGGGCGGGCGCTCGGGCAGCACGAGGTAGCGCACCTCGGCGGTCGAGTCCCACACGCGGACCTCGACCTCGTCGCCCACGGCGACGCCGAACTCCCTCAGCACGCCGCGCGGGTCCAGGACCGCGCGCGACCGGTACGGGGGCGACTTGTACCAGACCGGCGGCAGGCCGAGCACGGGCCACGGGTAGCAGGAGCAGAGCGTGCACACCACCATGTTGTGCACGCGGGGCGTGTTCTCGAGGACGACCATGTCCTCGCCCTGCCGCCCGGTGAAGCCGAGCTCGGCGATCGCCGCGCTGGCGTTCTCGAGCAGGCGCTTGCGGTACGCGGGGTCCACCCAGGCGCGCGCGACCACCCTGGCGCCGTTGCGCGGCCCCACCCTGGCCTCGTAGAGGTCGATCAGCTCGTCGAGCGCCCGCGGGTCCACGAGCCCCTTCTCGGTCAGCAGGGACTCGAGCGCCTTGACGCGGAGCTCGGTCTCCCCGAGCGGCGCGGTGTACTCGACGTCGTGCTCGTGCTCGTGACCGCCGCTCATCCGCTCTCTCCTCCGTAGATCCGCCGGTACTCGTCCCAGGCGAGGATCACGCGCTTCACGAAGTGGCGCGTCTCGTCGTACGGGATCTGCTCGACGAACGCCTCGACGTCGTCGGTCCGCCGCGCGCTCCACCACCGGCGCAGCCGCGCGGGCCCCGCGTTGTACGCCGCCAGCGCGAGCCGGGGGTCTCCGAATTCGCGCAGGAGGGCCGCGAGGAAGCGCGTGCCGAGCCTGAGGTTGACCGTCGGGTCCTCCAGGTCGCCCGTCCGCCCGAGGGGCCGGACCGTGGCCGGCATGAGCTGCATGAGGCCGCGGGCGCCCGCGGGCGAGACGGCTCCCGGATGATAGCTCGACTCCTCGCGCACGACCGCGGCCACGAGGTAGGGGTCGAGGCCGGCCGCCCGCGCCGCCTCGACCATCGCCTCCCGCCAGCCGAACGGGTAGAGCATCCGCCAGAACGCGGCTGGCAGCGCGGGGTCGCCGGTGGCGGCGGGCGCCGCGAACCAGCGCCGGAGGATCCTGAGCGCCAGGTGGTAGCGCTCCGCCTGCGCGTACGCGCCCGACAGACCGTAGAGCCGCACGAGATCGCCCGCCGCGCGCTGCACGACGTCCTCCGTCTCTTGCCACGCGGGCTCGGCGAGGCCGATCCGCCGCAGCAGCTCGATGCGCGCCCACCGCGGGTCGTTCGCGAGCGCCGCGGCCGGCTCCGCCGGCAGGCTGATCGACGCCCGTGCCGCCGGGCCGGCGGGCGCCGCGGCCCGCGCGGCGGCGAGCACGCCGTAGTAGCTCCGCGGCGCCGTGGCGAGCACCCGCGCGTAGGCGCGCGCCGCCTCCGCGGCCTCGCCGGTCTGCTCATGCGCGCGCGCCGCCCAGTAGAGCGCGGGCAGCCGCCACGCCGGCGCGGCGGCGCCCTCCGCGACCCGGTCCCAGCTCTGCGCGGCCTCGCGGCCGGCGCCCCCGAGGTAGGCGAGCCAGCCGAGGCGCCAGAGCGCGGCGCTGGCGGCGTCGCGGCCCGGCAGGCGCGCCGCCGCCGCGCGATAGGCGTCGGCAGCCTCCGCGCCGCGGTCGAGGTCCTCGAGCAAGCGCCCGCGCTCGTAGAGGGCGTCCGCCGCCTCGGCCGCGGCCCCGCCCGCGCCCACCTCGGCGTAGAGGCGGAGCGCCCGCGCCTGCTTGCCCGCGCGTGCGAGGAGGCGCGCCTGCTCGAGGCGCAGCGCGGGGCGCTCCGGGGCGGGCGCGCGCGCCAGCATCAGCTCGAGCGCCCGCGTCGCGAGGTCCCACCGGCGCAGGCGCCGGGCGCCGTCCACGACGATCCGGAGCGCGCGGAAGGCCAGGCCGCCCGTCCGCGTCTCGTCCACGATACGCTCGGCCTCGGTCGTGGCGGCGTCGGCAACCCCGCCGCGGAGCAGCCGTTCGGCGCGCTCCAGGCGCTCGGCGAGAGTGAGGGGCGGCAGCCGCACGCCGAGCCCGTCGAGCGCGCGCAGCCGGTCGCCGGCGCCGTCGGCCCAGTCGCTCGCCGGGGCCAGGAGGCGGAGCTGCCGGTACGTCCGTGCGGCCAGCTCGAGCCGGCCCTCGGCCTCGGCCGACGCGCCGAGGAGGTAGAGCGCCCCGGGAACCTCCGGCGCGTCGGGGTAGTCGCCGATCAGGCGCGCGAGCACGGGCTGCGCGGCGGCGTCGCGGCCGGCCCCGAAGTCGAGCGTCGCGGCGAGCAGCAGCGCCTGCGGCGCGAGCCGGCTCTCGCGCCAGCGGTCGCCGACGCTCAGGGCCAGCGCGCGCGCGCGGCTCGGCTCGCCACGCGTCGCGAGCGCCTGCGCCAGCGCGAAGCGCACGTGGTCGCCGATCGGGCTCGCGAGCGCCGCCTCGCGGCCGAACTCGCGGATGAGCGGGTCCGGGTCGCCGCCCTGCCACGCCGCGACCGCCGCCGCCCACGCGCGCTCGAGCTCGGGCGTGACCGCCCGCGGCGGGCCGGCCAGCGCCGGCGCCGCGCCGAGGAGCAGCGCCGCGGCCGCGAGGGCGGGGAGGACCGTCGTGCCGCGGGTCGCCCGCCGCGTGAACGCGATGCGCTGCAGCGCGGTGAGGTTCGAGAGGACCGCGAGCGTCCAGAGCGCCGGCTCGAGCAGGCCGAGGAGGGCGCCGGCGATCAGGCAGATCATCCGCTCGGGCCGCTCCATCATCCCCACGGTGCACGCGACGCCGATCGACTCCGCGCGCGCCTTCGTGTAACTCACCATGATCGAGCCGATCAGGCTCACCATCGCGACGATCGCGCCGCGCGTGTGCGGCACCCGGACGAAGAGCACGACGATGCCCAGGAGCACCACGAGGTCCGAGTAGCGGTCGATGACCGAGTCGAGGAAGGCGCCGAACGCCGTCACCTGACCGGAGGCGCGCGCGAGCGAGCCGTCGAGGAAATCGCAGAGGCCCGCCACGATCAGCAGCAGGCCGCCCGCGCGGACGTGCGCGGCGGAGAACGCCGCTGCGGCCAGGCCGCTCACGCCGAGGCCGATGACCGTCAGGTGGTTCGGCCGGAGGCGGAGCCGGAACAGCGCGCGGCCGACGGGGTCGGTCCACGCGCGCACGGGTTCGCGATAGCGGCCGAGCATCGTCAGATGGGTTGCACCAGCGCCTCGGCGAGCGCCCCGCGCACGCGCGCGAGCGTCTCCGCGCCCTCGATCTTCCGGCCCTGCCGGTCGTGCACGTAGAAGGTGTCGAGCGCCTGGTCGATCTCCGTCGCGATGCGCGCGCTCGCGATGTCGAGATCGAGCGCGGACAGCGTGCGCGTGATCAGGTACAGGAGGCCGAGCCGATCGGGGCACTTGACCTCGAGCACGGTGGCCACGTCGGAGAGCTGGTTGTCGAGCGAGATCTTCGGCGGGCCGGCCGCGCCCGTCGCCGCGCGCCCCGCCGCCCGGCGCCGCTCGAGCAGCGTCTCGACGCGCTCCTCGCCGGTCAGCACCGCGCGCAGCGCCTCCAGCAGGCGCGTCCAGCTCGCGTGCGACGTCACGGTCTCGCCGAGCGGGTCGTTGACCTGGAACGTGTCGATCGCGATCCCGTCGGCGCGCGTGTGGATCTGCGCCGAGATGATGTTGACCCCGTGGGCCGCGAGCGTCCCCGCGATGAGCGAGAAGAGGCCGGGCACGTCGCGGGTGACGACCACCAGGTCGGACGAGCCGAGGTCGGGGTGGTGGAACAGCCGGGTCACCACCGACGCGCCCTCGAGCCGCCGCAGCATCCGG
Organism: Candidatus Rokubacteria bacterium GWA2_73_35; assembly: GCA_001790205.1. Classification (GTDB taxonomy): domain Bacteria; phylum Methylomirabilota; class Methylomirabilia; order Rokubacteriales; family CSP1-6; genus GWA2-73-35. The sequence goes on from MGBU01000233.1 coordinate 37,011, forward strand.
AGGTGCTCGGCCATCCGCTGCACCCCCGTGGACGCGAGGTAGCGGTCGGTCACCATCGCGAGGTGCGCCTTCACCGCCTGCACCTCCACGTCCTCCCCCGCCGCCGCGTGCAGCCGGCCCGCGAGCTGCGTCCGGTTCGGCCGCGCCACGCGCCGCGCGCCCCGCCGCCCGGCGCCGCTCGAGCAGCGTCTCGACGCGCTCCTCGCCGGTCAGCACCGCGCGCAGCGCCTCCAGCAGGCGCGTCCAGCTCGCGTGCGACGTCACGGTCTCGCCGAGCGGGTCGTTGACCTGGAACGTGTCGATCGCGATCCCGTCGGCGCGCGTGTGGATCTGCGCCGAGATGATGTTGACCCCGTGGGCCGCGAGCGTCCCCGCGATGAGCGAGAAGAGGCCGGGCACGTCGCGGGTGACGACCACCAGGTCGGACGAGCCGAGGTCGGGGTGGTGGAACAGCCGGGTCACCACCGACGCGCCCTCGAGCCGCCGCAGCATCCGGAGGTGCTCGGCCATCCGCTGCACCCCCGTGGACGCGAGGTAGCGGTCGGTCACCATCGCGAGGTGCGCCTTCACCGCCTGCACCTCCACGTCCTCCCCCGCCGCCGCGTGCAGCCGGCCCGCGAGCTGCGTCCGGTTCGGCCGCGCCACGCGCCCGCCGGTGAGCCGCGCCAGCGCGCGCGC
>MGBU01000234.1 GCA_001790205.1 Candidatus Rokubacteria bacterium GWA2_73_35
CGGGGCTCCGGCCCTCGAGGTTGATCACGTAGAACTGGTGCTGCTCGTCCGAGCTCCACGGCAGGGACTCGCTCCGCACGCGGACGCCGGGGTGCGCGGCCTCGAACTCGGCGAGCAGCCCGGGGAACGGGTCCGCGGGGCCGAGGATCCGCGCGTGCTTGAAGACGAGCGTGACCGGCCCACCCCCGGGTGGACGCTCGGCGCAGCCCGCGAGCGCGAGCAGCCCCGCGAGGAGGACGGCGCCCCGCCGCCTCACGTCAGCTCGGCGACCCCGCCTCCGGGCCCCGCCCCCGCTCGCCGAGCAACGCCTCGGCCGACGCGAGCCGCGCCTCGAGGCTCCGCAGGCGCATGCGCAGCCGCCAGCGGTCGACCCAGAGCGGCAGGCCGACCAGCACGACGCCGGCGGCGACCGACACGAGGATCACGGTCGCGAGGGGGACCCCCTCGAGCGACCAGACGAGGAACCGGATCTTCGTCTGGTCGCTGTTCTGCAGCGCGAAGAGCGTGATCGCCGACGCCAGCACCGCCACGAAGACGTATTTCAGGCCCATGGTCTCGCCTTTCTCACGCGGAGCCGGAGCACCGCGAGCGACCGCGCCTCGAGCTCGTACACCTCGCCGCCCCGCGCGGGGCGGACGCGCCGCGTCCCGTCGCGTGCCGCCGTGTCGAGGACCCGCACCCAGCTGACGCCGCGGCGGTGCGCGGGCAGGACGAACGGCGTCGGCTCGTGGTGCGCGTTGAGGAGGATCAAGAACGTGTCGTCCGCGATCCGGCGCCCGAGCGCGTCCGTCTCCTCGATCGCGTCGCCCGACAGGCGCACGCCGAGGCACCGCGTGTGCGCGTGCTGCCAGTCCTCCTCCGTCATCTCCTTGCCGTCGGGCCGGAACCACGTGAGGTCCTTGACCTCCGAGCCGCGGATGCGGCGGCCGTGGAAGAACTGCCGCCGGTGCAGGACGGGGTGCCGCCGCCGGAGCGCGATCAGGTCGCGGGCGAACTGGAGCAGCTCGCGGCGTGGCCGGTCGAGCCGCCAGTCGAACCAGCCGAGCTCGTTGTCCTGGCAGTAGGCGTTGTTGTTGCCGCGCTGGGTGCGGCCGAGCTCGTCCCCGCCGCACAGCATCGGCACGCCCTGCGACAGGAGCAGCGTCGCGAGGAAGTTGCGCGCCTGGCGCGCGCGCCGCGCCTCGACCGTCGCGTCGCGGGTCGGTCCCTCGACGCCGCAGTTCCAGGACAGGTTGTTGTCCGACCCGTCGCGGTTGTCCTCGCCGTTGGCCTCGTTGTGCTTGCCGTTGTAGCTCACCAGGTCGCGCAGGGTGAAGCCGTCGTGGGCGGTGACGAAGTTGATGGACGCGAACGGCCGCCGGCCGCCGCGGCCGTACAGGTCGCTCGAGCCGGTGAGGCGGTAGCCGAGCGCGCCTGTCTGCCCCTCGTCGCCCTTCCAGAAGCGGCGGACCGTGTCGCGGTACTGGTCGTTCCACTCCGCCCACAGCACGGGGAAGTTGCCGACCTGGTAGCCGCCCTCGCCGAGGTCCCACGGCTCGGCGATCAGCTTCACCTGCGAGAGCACCGGGTCCTGGTGGATGACGTCGAAGAACGAGCCGAGCCGGTCCACGTCGTGCAGCTCGCGGGCGAGCGTCGAGGCCAGGTCGAAGCGGAACCCGTCCACGCGCACCTCGAGCACCCAGTAGCGGAGGCTGTCCATGAGGAGCTGGAGCGTGCGCGGATGGGTGAGGTTCAGCGTGTTGCCGCAGCCCGTGTAGTCCATGTAGTGGCGGCGGTCGGTGGCGACGAGGCGGTAGTAGCTCGCGTTGTCCACGCCGCGGAAGCAGAGGGTCGGCCCGAGGTGGTTGCCCTCGCCCGTGTGGTTGTAGACGACATCGAGGACGACCTCGATCCCGGCGTCGTGCAGCGTCTTCACCATGGTCTTGAACTCGCGGACCTGCTCGCCGAGCCCGAGCCCGCGCCCGCGGGCGTAGCGCACGTCGGGGGCGAAGAAGCCGATCGAGTTGTAGCCCCAGTAGTTCGTGAGCCCGTGCTCGACCAGGTGCTTGTCCGCGACGAGCTGATGCACCGGCAGGAGCTCGACCGCCGTGACGCCGAGCGTGCGCAGGTAGTCGATCACCGGCGGCGAGGCGAGTCCCGCGTACGTGCCGCGCAGCTCGCGCGGGACGTCGGGGTGCCGTGCGGTGAGCCCCTTCACGTGGACCTCGTAGATGATCGTCTCCTCCCAGGGCGTGCGCGGCGGCCGGTCGTCGCCCCAGGTGAAGGCCGGGTCCACGACGACCGACTTCGGGATGCTCGCCGCGCTGTCCCGGTCGTCGGCGACGAGGTCCGGGTCGGGACCGCCGAACCGGTAGCCGAACAGCGTGTCGCTCCAGCGGATCGTGCGGTCGAACGCCTTCGCGTACGGGTCGAGGAGGAGCTTCGCCGGGTTGAAGCGGTGGCCGGCCGCCGGGTCCCACGGGCCGTGGACGCGGTAGCCGTAGCGCTGCCCCGGGCGCACCTCGGGCAGGTAGCCGTGCCAGACCAGGTCGCTCTGCTCCGCGAGCGCGATCCGCACGATCTCCTCGTTGCCGCTTCCGCCCTCGAAGAGGCAGAGCTCGACGCCCGTCGCGTGCTCCGAGAAGAGCGAGAAGTTGACCCCCGCGCCGTCCCACGTCGCGCCCAGCGGATAGGGCCGGCCCGGCCGCGTCCTCATCCGTCGATCTCCTGCATGACGGGTCGTCCTCCGAGCGCCTCCGCGACGGCGCGCGGGCGCGGATCGTTCCGAAGCGCCTCGAGCGGCAGCGGCAGCGCCACCGACCAGTTGGGGCGCACGGCGGCGGTCGTGCCGGGCATGTTGGGGCGCTCGGCGAGCCCGAGCACGTCCTCCAGCGTGGCCGTGATCATCACCGAGGGGGCGTCGGCAAGCAACCGGTGCGTGCGGCGCACGACCTCGCCCACCGGCGCCCCCTCGGGCGCGCCCGTCAGCACCCGCAGGCGGCCGCGGATCGCGCCGAGCGCTTCCTCGTTCGGCGCGAGCCCGAGGGCCCGCTGCTCGCGCACGTCACTGCCCGTCCAGAGCCCGGCGATCGTGGGCAGGTCGTGCGTGGTGACCGAGGCGAGCGCCAGCGCCGGGAACCCCGCGGGCGCCGTCTCCTCGAGCCACAGCACCCGGCACGAGAGCACGCGCTCGGCGGCCAGTCGCTCGCGGACCCCCGCCTCGACGGTGCCGAGGTCCTCGCCCACCACGACCGCCCCGGCCCGGTGGCTCTCGAAGGCCGCGTCGCCGGCGAAGGCCGCGAAGAGGCGGCCGAGCGCGTCGAGCTTCAGCCCGAGGACGGCGTCGCGGTCGATCCGCCGCTCCCCGTTCAGCGCGCGCGCGGCCGCGCCGGGGACCTCCTCCACCCGAAGGTAGAGCGGGTCGCGGTAGCGCCGGCTCGACGGGAAGTAGGGGCTCGGCTCGAGCGGTATCACCGGCGTGCCCGCGCCGAGCGGGCTGACCAGCACGAGGCGCCCGCCGAGGGCGCCCGCCGACCAGCGCGCCAGCTCGCGGAGATCGCCGGCGTCGCCGATGCCCCAGCTCGCCGCCGAGCGGAGCGCGTAGAGCTGGACCGTGAGGCCCCACTCCCGCAGGCCCTGCGGGAGGAAGCACGCCGGCGGGGCGACGACGAGACGCACGGGGCCGCCGCCCTCCGGGTGCAGGTCGTGATAGCCCGGCGGCAGGTCGGCCGGCAGCGCGCCGCCCACCCTGAGCGCGGTGCCGTCCTCGAGCACCAGCTCGCCCGGCGGGACCGGCGCCCCGCGCCCGCCAGCACGGAGCACGCGCACGCCGCCGGCGCGGGGCGGCGCCGCGGCGTCGTCGGTGACCCCCATCGCGGCGAGGATCGCGCGCCGCGTCACGGGCGCGGTCGCCCGCCACGCGCCGAGCGCGTCCTCGTACCCCTCGTCGATCCCCCACGCGTCGGCGGCCACGCTACGCCTCCCCGTCGGGCGCGGGCGCGAGGATCAGCGCCGCGAGCGGCGGGAGCGTGAGCGCGACCGAGTGCGGCTGGCCGTGCCAGGGCACGGGCGCGGCCCAGACCCCGCCGGCGTTGCCGCGTCCGCTGCCGCCGTACGCCTCCGCGTCCGTGTTGAGGCGCTCGCGCCAGAAGCCGGGCGCGGGCACGCCCACGCGCCAGCCGTGCCGGGTGACGGGCGTGAGGTTGCAGACGACGAGGACGACGTCGCGCGGGTCGCGCGCGCGCCGCACGAACGCCACCACGCTCTCCGCCCAGGCGTTGCAGTCGATCCACTCGAAGCCCGCCGGCTCGAAGTCCACCTCGTGGAGCGCCGGTGCCTCCCGGTAGAGGTGGTTCAGGTCGCGGACGAGGCGCTGGAGCCCCCGGTGGTAGGGCCCCGCGTCGAGCAGGTGCCAGTCGAGGCTCCGGTCGTGGTGCCACTCGCGGGTCTGACCGAACTCGCCGCCCATGAACAGCAGCTTCTTGCCGGGGTGCCCGTACATGAACCCGTAGAACGCGCGCAGGTTCGCGGCCCGTTGCCAGTCGTCGCCGGGCATCTTCTGGTAGAGGGCGCCCTTGCCGTGCACGACCTCGTCGTGCGAGAGCGGCAGCACGAAGTTCTCGTGGAACGCGTACAGCAGGCCGAACGTGAGCTGGTCGTGGTGGTGCTTGCGGTGGACGGGATCGCGGCTCATGTACGCGAGCAGGTCGTGCATCCACCCCATGTTCCACTTGAAGCCGAAGCCGAGCCCGCCCAGGTGCGTCGGGCGCGAGACCATCGGCCACGCCGTGGACTCCTCGGCGACCGTCAGCACGTCCGGGTGCCGAGCGTAGACGACCTCGTTCACGCGCTTGAGGAACGCGATCGCCTCGAGGTTCTCGTTGCCGCCGTAGCGGTTCGGGACCCACTCCCCCGCCTTGCGCGAGTAGTCGAGGTAGAGCATCGACGCCACCGCGTCCACGCGCAGGCCGTCCACGTGATAGCGGTCGAGCCAGAACAGCGCGTTGGTCAGCAGGAAGTTCGCGACCTCCCGCCGGCCGTAGTTGAACACGAGCGTGCCCCAGTCCGGGTGCTCCCCCATCCGGGGATCCGCGTGCTCGTACAGGTGGCTGCCGTCGAACCAGACGAGCCCGTGTGGGTCGCGGGGGAAGTGCGCGGGCACCCAGTCGAGGATCACGCCGATGCCGTGGCGGTGGAGCGTGTCCACGAACTCCATGAACTCGCGCGGGGACCCGTACCGCCGGGTCGGCGCGAAGTAGCCGATCGTCTGGTAGCCCCAGGAGCCGTAGAACGGATGCTCCGTCACCGGCAGGAGCTCGACGTGCGTGTAGCCCAGGTCCTCTGCGTACGCCGCGAGCCGCTCGGCGAGCTCCCCGTACGTGAGGAAGCGGTCGCCCTCCTCGGGCCCCCGCGCCCAGGAACCCAGGTGGACCTCGTAGATCGCGATCGGGCTCCCGGGGGCGTGACGCCGTCCGCGTCCGGCCATCCAGGCGCCGTCGCCCCACGCGTAGCCGTCGAGCGAGACGACGACCGACGCCGTGCTCGGCGTCTCGAGCTCGAAGGCGAACGCGTAGGGATCGGCCTTGAGGGCGCCGAGCTCGCCGCCCGGCCCGACGATCTCGTACTTGTACCGGCTCCCCTCGCCCACGCCGGGCACGAAGATCTCCCAGACGCCGTTGGCGGGATGGAGCCGCATCGGGTGGCGCCGCCCGTCCCAGCCGTTGAAGTCGCCGACGACGCTCACGCGCCGCGCGTTGGGCGCCCAGACCGCGAACACCGTGCCCTCGACGGCGTCGAGCGTGCGCCGGTGCGCGCCGAGCTTCTCGTGGGCCTCGTAGTGCGTGCCCTCGGCGAGCAGGTGGCGGTCGAAGTCGCCGAGCGTCGGCGCGAAGCGGTACGGGTCCTCGAGCACGGTGGCCGCGCCCCCGCCGTCGGCGACCTCGAGGCGGTACGGGAAGGGCTCGGCGCGCTCGGGGACGACGGCCTCGAAGAGGCCAGCCGGGTGGAGGCGCGCCATCGCGCGCGGCGCCGGGAGCACGCCGGGTGCCACGACGCGCACCGCCCGGGCGCCCGGCACGAAGGCACGGATGGCGAGCGCCGGCCGCCCGCCGGCGTCCACCCGGTGCGGCCCGAGCACGGCGAAGGGATCGCCGTGAGCGCCGGCCACCAGCGCGCGGATCGCGCCGTCGTCGAGCGTCGGGCGCCTCACGCCAGAGCCCCGCCGGCCCGCAGGCGGTCGAGCCCGCGCAGAGGCACATCCACCCACGCGGGCCGGTGATCGATCTCGTAGCGGACCTCGTAGAGGGCCTTGTCGAGCGTGAACGGCGCCAGGGCCCGCGCGAGGGTCGGCCGCGCCGCGGGCACGAGCCGCGCCGGCGCGCCCGCGGCCTCACCGAGGTAGGCGTCGAGGAACGCGTCCACGGCGAGCCGGCGCCAGGTGTCCCCCGCCGCGCGGGGCCCCTCGCCCTCGCCCAGCGCCGTGGCCGCCGCGTAGTCGAGCGAGCGGACCATCCCGGCGACGTCGCGCAGCGGCGAGTGCTTGGCGCGCCGCTCCGCGAGCGGCCGCGCCGGCTCGCCCTCGAAGTCGAGGATCACAAAGTCGTCGTCGGTCCTGAGCGTCTGGCCGAGGTGGTAGTCGCCGTGGACGCGGATCTTCGCGCAGCCCTCCGCCGGCAGCGTGTCGAGGCCGTCGAGGCAGGCGGCGAGACCCGCCTCGTCGGCCAGGAGCGCCTCGGCCCGAGCCCGCGCCGGCGCGGGGAGGTCCGCCAGCCGCGCACGGAGGGCCTCGAGCGTCCACGCGAGGTCGCCGGCGATCCGCGCCGTCCAGCGGGCGACGTCCCCGGCGGTGATCGGCTCGGGCGCGAAGGCCGGATCGCCCGGGTCGGACGCGAGCGCCGCGTGCAGCCCGCCCGTGAGCGCGCCGAGCCGGCGCACGGCCCCGAGGAGACCGGCGGAGAAGTCGCGCACGAGCTGGACCAGGCGCTCGCCGCCGAGCGGCTCGTGCTCGGCGCGCGTGCGGACGAAGTCGGCGAGGCGCCCCAGGTGCTCGATCACCCACGTGAAGCCGTCGCCGCGGTTGGGCGTGAAGCGGTGCAGCACCGCGAGCGTGACCCCTGCGCCGGCGGCGGGGGCGTACTCGACGGCGCCCGCGAGCTGCGGCACGCGCGCGAACCGCCCCCGCGCCGTCAGGAAGCCGGTCAGCTCGTGCTCGGGGTTGGGGCCGGCCTCGGGTTTGCGGAACACCTTGAGGATCAGCGCCTCGCCGTACACGACCGACGTGTTGGACTGCTCGCCCGCGAGTTGACGCGCCGGGAGCCCGCCGGCCACGGCGCTCGCCGGGAACGCGGGGGCGCGCACGAAGCTGATCGTGCCGTGGCGCGCCGCGAGGGTCCGCTCCTCGGCGATCGCCGTGAGCAGCGCCCGGCCGACGTCGGGGTCGCCGAGGGCGTCGGTGACCCGGGCGGGCGCGCCCCCGAGGTCCACCCGGCCGAGCCCCTCGGCGTCCGGCGGCCCGTCCGCGCGCACGCGCAGCGGGACCACGTAGGTCTCGCCCGGGCCGCGGTCGAACGCGACGTCCACGAGGGTGAGCCAGGTGTCCGGCGCGCCGGCGCCGAGCGCCGCCGCGTCGCGCACGGCGACCGCCACGATGCGCCGGGCCTTGCCGGCGAACCAGCGCTGTCGCGGCAGGGCCTCGGCGAGCCGCTCCGTGACGAAGCGGTCGAGCACCGCGCCGCTAGATCGCGGTGTCCTCGATCCCATAGGGCTCGTCCCCCGTGTCGGGCCGCTCGAGGCGGAACCAGTAGAAGCCGTGCGGCCCGAGCGAGAGGAAGTAGGGCGCCGTGCCGATCTCGGGGAAGCGCGTGCGGCCGAGCATCTCCACCGGCGTCGCGCCCGCGAGGCTCCGGAGGTCCAGCTCGACGGGCTGCGGCGAGCTGGCGAGGTTCGCCACGACGAGCAGGGTCTCGCGCGCGTGGCGGCGGACGTACGCCAGCACGCGCGAGTTGCGCGGGCGCAGGAACTCGATGCCGCCGCGCCCGAAGGCGGGGGACGTCCGCCGCGCCGCGATGAGGCGCTTCGTCGTGTTCAGCAGCGACGACGGCGTGCGCACCTGGGCCGCGACGTTGACGGCCTGGTAGCCGTAGACGGGATCCGTGATCACGGGCAGGTAGAGCGTGCCCTCGTCGGCCGCCGAGAAGCCCGCGTTGCGGTCGCGCGACCATTGCATCGGCGTCCGTACGCCGTCGCGGTCCCCGAGGTAGACGTTGTCGCCCATCCCGATCTCGTCGCCGTAGTAGACGATCGGGCTGCCGGGCAGCGTGAGCAGCAGGCTCGTGAGCAGCTCGATGCGCCGGCGGTCGTTGTCGAGCAGCGGCGCCAGCCGGCGGCGGATCCCGAGGTTCAGCTTCATCTCGGGGTCCTGCGCGTAGGCATAGTACATGAACGCCCGCTCCTCGTTCGTCACCATCTCGAGGGTCAGCTCGTCGTGGTTGCGGAGGAACAGGCCCCACTGGCAGGCGGGCGGGATGGCCGGCGTGTGGGTGAAGATGTCCACGATCGGCAGCCGGTCCTGGAGGCGCACCGCCATGTAGATGCGCGGCATCAGCGGGAAGTGGAACGACATGTGGAACTCGTCGCCGTCGCCGAAGTACGGGCGCACGTCCTCCGGCCACTGGTTCGCCTCGGCGAGCAGGACGCGATCCCCGCCGTACTCCTCGTCGATGACGCGCCGGAACTCCTTGAGCACCGCGTGCGTCTCCGGCAGGTTCTCGCAGCTCGTCCCTTCGCGCTCGACCAGGTAGGGCACCGCGTCGCAGCGGAAGCCGTCGAGGCCCCGCTCGAGCCAGAAGCGCATGACGTCGAGCATCGCCGCGCGGACCGCGGGGTTATCGTAGTTGAGGTCGGGCTGGTGGCTGAAGAAGCGGTGCCAGT
>MGBU01000235.1 GCA_001790205.1 Candidatus Rokubacteria bacterium GWA2_73_35
TGTTCTCCGACGTGAGCACGTGGGGGTTCGAGACGATGTTGACCTTGTTCAGGGACGCCAGCGTGTTCAGGAGCACGAAGAACTGGCCCGTGTTGAACGTGAACGCGGTCAGGCCCTGGGCGGCGGGCCCGAACAGGCTGGCGGCGCCGCGGAACGCCGACGCCGGCAGGCCGAGCGTGGTCGTGGACGAGCCGGTCCCGAGCGCCTGCGAGACGCTGCCGAGGGTGAACTTGCCCTCGCGGATGGCCCAGTCGATCCCGAGCCGCGTGTCGTCGGTGAGCGTGATCTCGGCGACCAGCACCTCGATCAGCACCTGGCGCGGCATCCGGTCGAGCTGCCTGATCGTCGCCTCGATCTCCTGCCAGTTGCGCGGGTAGGTCGTGACGATGATCGCGTTGGTGACCTCGTCGGCGATGAAGCGCACCTGGCCCTCGGCCAGCCCGACCTCGGCGACGCCCGCCGCGGCCCCGGGCGCCGGGGCGCCGGCGGGCGGGGCCGGGGCGCCGGGGGGTCGCGGGGCGCCCGGCGGCGCCGCGCCCGGGGGGGCGGCCGCGCCGGCCGGGCCGCCCTGCGGGTTGTAGATCGAGTTGAGCGTGGCGGCGAGGTCCTTCGCCTTGGCGTTCTCGGCGTAGTAGATGAACACGCGCCGGCCGCCGTAGATGTCGATGTCGAGCTGCTTGATCAGGCCCTTGATCGTCTCGATCTCGTGGCGCTTGGCGTGGATGATGAGCGAGTTCGAGCGCTGCTCGGCGATGATGAGCGGCGGCCGCTCGGCGGCGCCCGCGGCGTCGGGCGCGGCCGCGCGCGGGGCGGCGGGCGCGCCGGGCACGAGCGCGGGCGCGGCGGGCGCGGGCACGGCGCCGGGCACCGCCGGCCTGAGCCGGCCGCTCGCGAAGAGCTGGTTCAGGATCCCCGCGAGCTGCACGGCGTCGGCGAACCGGACCGGGATGATCTGCAGCTCCTCCTGCGCCACCTGCACGTCCACCAGCCGGATGATCTCGAGCAGGCGGCGGATGTTCGACGCCGTGTCGGTGATCATCAGCACGTTGGTCTCGCGGTGAGCGAGGAGCGTGCCCCGCGTCGACTTGAGCGGGTTGAGAAGCGTGACGAGGTCCGCGACCGACGAGTACTTCAGCGGGACGATCTGCGTGATGACCTCGTCGGTCGTGCGGCGCTCGTCGGGCGCCTGGCCCACGATCGTGGGCACCGCGCGCTCGCGCGCGCCCTCGATCTTGACGATCTTGTAGAGGTTGCCCGCCTTGATCGCGGTGAAGCCGTGCACCTCGAGGATGGCCAGGAGCACGCCGAACACGTCCTCCTGGGGGATGCGGCCGGAGGTCTGCACGGTCACCTTGCCGCGCACGTCGGGCGCCAGGACGTAGTTGAAGGCGGCGATCTCGCTCGCCGCCTGGATCACGGTCTCGATGTCGGCGTTGTCGAAGTTCAGTACGACGAAGCGGCCGCGCTGCGCGGGCGGCACGGGCGGCGTCGCGGGGGGCGGCGGGGTCGGCGCGGGCGCGGGCCTGGGCGCAGCCTCGGCGGGCGGCGCCTCGGCCCGGGGGCCAACGGACGCCGGCGGCAGCGGGGGCCGGGGCGGGGACGCGGGCGGCGGCGGTGCCGGGGCCGCGATCGGCGGGCGCGCCGGCCGCGCGGGCGGCGGCGCCGCCGTCGCGCAGCCCGCGCCGAGGGCCACGAGCACGGCGAGCGCGAGGGCGCGCGGCACCCTAGGGTCGCGGAGCATCCTGCGCTCGTGGGATCGGGAAGCGAGTACCGAGCCCCGGCATCTGGCGCACTCCCGGAGCGAGGAGTGGGCTCCGGGCCCCCGGCAGCCCCGGCGTCGTGAGCCCCGGCATGGGCAGCGTCCGGGGCGGGATCAGGACGCCGGGCGTCGTCGGCTGCGGCGTGCCCGGTGGCGCCGCGGTCGGGCGCCCCGGGATGCCTGGCTGGGCGGCGGATGGCACGGGAGCCCGTGGCTTCGAGGGGTCACGCAGGCGGACGCTGATCTCGCCGGCGGGACTCGCGAGCACGACCTGGTCGGCGTTGATCGCCTGCACGGTGCCGCCCCCGATCCGGTCCCCGATGCGGTAGCCGGCCGTGCGCTTGGTGGCCGGGTCCTCGAGGTACGCGATCGGCGCGCCGTTGCGCAGGACGACGCCGTAGAGCGTCGGCTTGGCGAAGGCGGGCCCCGCGGCGGCGCCCGCCGCCGTCTCGCTCCGTGTCGGGCTGAAGAGGTTCCTGCTCGCGATGGTCGCGTACGCCCCGGCGGGTGGCGCGACGCGCGCGTCCGCGGGGGCCGGCGGCGCCGCGGGCGCGGCGGCCGGGCGCGGGAGCTGGGCGGCGATCGGCGGGGGCGCCAGGACGAGCTCCCGGGCGATGTAGGCGATCGAGAGGAGCGACACGCCCGCCAGCAGGACGTTCACGGCGAGCAGGCGCCTCCCCATAGCTAGGTCCTGGCCTTGGCCGGGAGGATGAACCCGGAGAGCGTCACGGTCGCGAGCAGGTCCCGCGGCTGGGCGAGGCTCACGACCCGCACGCGGAGGTTCTGGACGCTCAGGAGCTTGGGCGCGGCCTCCACGCGGCCGAGCAGGTCCACGAGCTGGCGGATCTCCCCCGACACGGCGATCTCGATCGACACCTCGAGCAGCTCGCCGCGCTCCTTCGGCTCCAGGATCCGCTCGCTCCGGATCTCCGTCCTCGCCTGGGCGGTCATGTCCTTGGCGAGCTTCTGCAGCTCGGAGGCGGCGACCGCCGGCGTCGCCGAGGTGAGGAGCCGCGCGGAGACCGTCCCGAGGCGCCGGCTCGTCGCCTCGAGGTCGGACGCGATCGCGCCGCGCCGCAGGACGAGCGCCCGCCGCTGCTGGAGCGCCTGCTCGCGCGCGGGCACGAGCTCGGCCGTGGCGCGGTTCGCCTCGAGGATCGGCTGGATCGCGAGCGTGAAGCCGCCGACGACGGCGACGACGCCGACGGCGGCGATCACCAGGAGCCGCTCGCGGCGGGAGAGGGTGGCGATCACGGGCCCGGCGCTCCCCCCGGTCGGGGCGGCGCCGTCCGGCGCGCCGCCGGCGCCGCGGGCCGCCCGTTCTCCTCGCCCGCCGCAGCGCCCCGCGGCGGCGCCACGCGGGGCGCCGCGCCCGGGCGCGGGAGCGGCGCGGCGGCCGCGGGCCCCGCCTCCCACACGGCGCGGATGCGGAACTGCTCGCGGTCGCGTCCGCGCGTGACCGGCGAGGCGAACTCGACGCGCTCGAAGCGCGGCGAGTTCTCGAGCAGCGGGATGAGCGTGCTCGCGGCCGCGGCCTGGCCCACGAGCTCGACGCCCTTGGGGTCGAGCGCGAGGGTGGTGAGCCACGCGTCGGCGGGCAGGATGTCGGTCAGGTCGCGCAGGACCGGGAGCGGCCGGAGCGCCGTCGTCTCGATCTGGTCCACGGTCGCCAGGAGCCGGCGCTGGCGCTCGAGGTCGCCGAGCACGGCCCGGACCGCGCGCACGTCCGGCTCGATCCGCGCGAGCTCCCGGTCGAGCGCCGCGAGCCGCCGGCCGTCGCGCAGGCCGGGCACGAGCAGCGCGGCGAGGGCGAGGCCCACCGTCACCGCGAGCATCGCCGCCGTCGCCATCTGCGGGCGCGTGAGGTGGCGCGGCCGGAGCGGCGCGGGGATCAGGTCGAGCGGGCGGAGGCCGCGGCCCGCGGCGACCGCGAGCGCGAGCGTGCGCGCGCCGCGCGGCTCCGGCTCGGCGCCGTCGAGCCAGCGCCGCGCGCGCTCGGTCCAGGGCGGCGCCGTCACCGGGGCGCCGAGCCTGCCGAGCGCGGTGGCCGGCGCCGTCAGGTCGCCCGAGACCCACACGGCGTCGCATCCCCGCCAGCGCGCGGGGCCGAGGCTCCGCGCGATCTCGTCGCTGAGCTCCCGGTCGTCGGCGAACGGCACGCTCCGGCTCAGCACGAGGCGTCCGCCCTCGACGAGCAGGAGGTCCGCCGTGTCGCCGGTGACGTGCGCCCAGACCACGCGCTGGCCGCGCGGCGCGCGGACCAGCGCGAGGAGGTCGTGCGCCGCGACGGTGACGGAGACCGGCTTGAGCCGCGCGTCCTGCGCGAGGCGCAGCGCGGTGTCCACGACGCGCCGGTCGGTCGCGGCGATCAGCACCCGCGTGGCGCCCGCCGCGCGCGGCTCGCCCTCGCCCGCGGCCGGCAGGGGCAGGAAGGCGAAGGGGGCATCGTCGGCGGGGAAGGGCAGGTGCCGCTCGAGCTCGAACCGCACCATGTCGGAGAGCGCGCCGCCGACCGGCGGCAGCTCGATCGGTTTCACCGTGACGCTCGCGCGCGCGAGGCCGAGCGCGACCGTGCGGGGCGCGAGCCCGCGGGCGTCGAGCTCGGCACGGAGCGCCGCCGCGGGGTCGTCGGCCTCGACGACGAACGTCTCGGCCCGGGTCCGCTCGACCATCGCGCCGGCGAGCCGAGGTCCGAGGAGGACGACGGCAAGCCGGGCGCGCGCGAACGGCAGCCACATTTCCATCAGCATAGCCTAAGCCGGTGCCGAAATGTTGGTAATCCTCAAGGGGTTGGGGCCCGGGCCGGGCGCACCCCCTACGGGTTGGCGGGCCCGCCGGTCAGCGGAGGCCCGACCACTCGACGACCCGGACCGCCGGCGGCGCCCCGGCGACCTTCACGACGATCGCGGTGAGGCGGGCGCCCACCCGCCCGTCGACGATGCCCTCGGCGTCGATGCGGAACGTCCGGGTGGACGCCGCGAGCCCGCGGCCGGCGAACTGGCCGGGCACCGTCGAGAAGGGCGCGCCGCGCCGCGTCCCGACGATCTGCGAGATCTCGGCGTCGGAGAGCCCGAGCGCCTGCAGCACGACGGGGCCGGCGGTGTTGATGTTGACCCGCCCCTCGGTCTTCACCGTGACCTGGTCGACGAGCGCGGGCCGGTCGGCGGCCCCCTGGAAAAGCGCGCGCGTCACGCCCTTGACCTGGAGCAGCTCGGTGACCGACTCGAGGTCGGCGTTGCGCGAGCGGTAGGGGACCGCGAGCCTGAGGTAGGTGTCCTCGCTCTCGGCGCCGTTCAGGCGGTACGCCTCGTTCGCGTCGCGCCAGTCCTGGAGCGAGTCCACGATCGTGTCGCGCGCGCCCTTGTCGACGCCGAGCGTCAGCAGCAGGCGGTCCACGCGCTCCGGCGGCGCGGTGTTCAGGTTGATCCGCCCCTCCTCGTCGCTGATCCGGTAGGAGTACCGCCCGCCGGTGAACTCCACCTGCTCGCGCGGCAGGTGCGGGAGCGGTACTCCCGCCTGGGTGTAGAAGGTGAGGAGGCCCCGCTCGTCGAGACCGACCCAGGCGCTGTCGCCGACGATCTCGCGGATCGCCTGCGCGACCGCAGTCTCGGCGAGGTGGCCGGCCGTGATCCCGCTCTTGTAGGCCTGCACCGCGGCGGCCTCGAGCCGCATCGAGAACGAGAACTCCGCCGCCACGACGCTGACGAGCGCCAGCACGAGCAGCACGACCACGAGGGCGAAGCCGCGCTCGTCCCGGGCGCGCCCGGGCCTCACGGCGCCCCCACGCGGAGCGACACGGTGATGGGCGGCAGCGCCTCGGGCCGGCCGCCCGCGCCGGTGCCGAGCGTGATCCGCACCGCGCGCGGCAGCGCGCCCGTGTCCTCGGCCTTCCATTCGTCCTGCCAGGCGCCGGCGTCGTCCAGGTACGTGAGCTCGAGCCGCGTGACGGTGGGGTCGTTGAAGACGAGGGTCGCCTCCGCGAACGGGTCCGCGTTCGGCAGCGCCCGCTGGAGGATGACGAGCCCGCGCCGCTCCTCGCTCTCGTCGATCGTGACGACGACCGCGGTGAACGCGATCGGGGCGGCGAGCGGGAAGGGGGGGCTCTGCGTCACCAGCTCGAGCCGCGTGGCCGAGCCGCGGAAGAGCACGACCGGGTCGCTCGTCTCCTCGGGACGCGCCCGGTAGGGGTAGGTGCCGCCGACGGTCCGTGCGAGCGAGCCCGCGACGCCGCGCGCGTGCTGGTACGCCTCGGCGCGGTCCTCGCCCCGGCGCCAGGCGGCGAGCGCGACGCGCATGCCGCCGAAGGCGATCGTGAGGAGCGCGCCG
>MGBU01000236.1 GCA_001790205.1 Candidatus Rokubacteria bacterium GWA2_73_35
GCGCTTCGGCCGGCCGCCCGCCCACGGGCTCCTGCTGACGGCGCTCACGGCCGTCGGCGCCTCGTCGCTCGCGCCGCTCCTCGAGGAGTCGATCGTCGCCTTCGTCGAGCAGACCACGCGCTTCCGCGCCCCCGCGTTCGTCGGCGACACGATCGCGCCGGAGCACGAGGTGGTCGCGCTCGAGCGCCGGCGCTCGGCCGGGCTCCTCACCCTGCGCGTGACCCTCCGCAACCAGCGGGGCGAGACCGTGCTCGAGGGCGAGCACAAGTACCTGATCGCCTACCGCCCGGCCGCGTGAGCCGCCGCCGGCCCCTCCCCTACGACGCCGTCGTCTTCGACATGGACGGCGTGCTGGTGGACTCCGAGCCCATGCACGTGGACGCGATGCGCGAGGTCCTGCGGCCGCTCGGCGTCGCGTACACGGACCGGGAGAACCGGGAGTTCTTCGGCCACACCGACCTCGAGGTGTTCCGCGCGCTGCGCGCCCGCCACCGCCTGCCGGTGGACGAGCACGAGCTGACGCGCCGGCGCACGGCGCTCCTGCTCCGCCTGACGCGCCGGCGCACGGTGCCGATGCCGGGCGTGCCCGAGGTGCCCCGCCGGCTCCACGCGCACGGCTACCGCCTGGCCGTCGCCTCGTCGTCCGCGCCCGAGCTGATCCGCGCGACGGTGGACCAGCTCGGCCTCGCCCGCGAGCTGCGGGAGCAGGTCTCCGGCCTCGCGGTGGGTCGGGGCAAGCCGGCGCCCGACGTCTTCCTCGAGACCGCGCGGCGCCTGGGCGTGGCGCCCGGACGGTGCCTGGTCGTCGAGGACTCGCGCAACGGCCTGCTCGCCGCCCGGGCCGCGGGCATGGCGTGCGCGGCCGTGCCCTGCCCGGCGACGCGCCACGAGGACTTCGCCGAGGCCGACTTCCGCCTCGCCGCGCTGCTGGAGCTGCTCCCGATCCTCCTGCGCTAGCTAGTCCGAGCGCCCGCGCGCCGCGACGTCCCAGACGGCCTCGACCGTCCCGCCGCGGAGCGCGTAGATCCGGTCGTAGAGGTTGATCGTCGGGTCGCAGTGCGGCGGGAAGAACTCGATGCGCTCGCCGAGGCGCGGCGCCCGCGTCGGGTCGGTCACGCTCAGGCGCCCGTGCTCGTCGCCGGCGAACGCGTAGGCGACGCCCGGACGCTCGACGGGCTCGGGCGGGAACGGCTTGTCGGTCGAGAAAGCCTTGAGCCCGGCGTCCACGATGGCGCGCTCGGCCGTCGGCACGCTCACGACCGTCGCGACGACCGTGAGCGCCATCGCGAAGTCCGTGAGCGCCGGGCCGCCGCGGCCGCCGATCCGCCGGTACTCGAGGTCCATCACGCAGTAGGAGCCGGCCTGGAGCTCGGTGAGCCCCGCCAGCTCGACGTCGATGTCCCACGTCCCGGTCGAGCCGCCCGCGACGATCTCGACCGGGAGCCCGGCCTCCTCGCAGAGGCGGCGCGTCTCCATGAGGGGGGCGAGCGCCGCGCGCGAGGCCTCGCGCCGCGCCTCCCAGCCCACGACGTGGGCGCAGTGGCCCGCGTAGCCCTGGAGCCCGCGGAAGCGGAGCGCGCGCTGGCCGGCGACCGCGCGCGCGAGCGCGAGCGCCGGCGCGCCGGGCGCGATCCCGGTGCGCCGGTTGCCCACGTCCACGTCCACGAGCACGCCGAGCGTCACCCCCTCGGCGGCCGCCTCGCGCCCGAGGTCGGCGACGTTCTCCAGGTTGTCCGCGACGACCAGCGTGTCGGGCGCCTCGGCGGCGAGGCGCAGGAGGCGGCGGACCGCCGCGGGCGCCACGACCTCCGTCGTGATCAAGAGCCCGCGCACGCCCGCGCGCGCCATCACCTCGGCCTCCCCGAGCTTGGCGCACGCCACGCCGAGCGCGCCCGCGGCGACCTGGCGCCGGGCGATCTCCGGGCAGCGGTGGGTCTTCGCGTGGGGGCGCAGGCGCTTGCCGGCGCGCCGCACGTGCGCGGCCATGCGCTCGAGGTTCCGCTCGAGGCGGTCGAGGTCGAGCAGCAGCGCGGGCGTCGGGACGTCGTCGCGGGTCATGGCGTGGCGCCCCAATCTACCATGCGATAGACTCGGCCCGTGCCCGGCCGTCCGTACCTCCAGATCCCGGGGCCGACGCTCGTGCCCGAGCGCATCGTGCGCGCGATGGCGCAGCCGATCATCGACCACCGCGGCCCGCGGTTCGCCGCGCTCGTCGAGGCCTGCCTCGCGGGCCTCAAGCGCGTGTTCCAGACGCGGTCGGGCGAGATCGTCCTCTACCCGGGCTCGGGCACGGGCGCGTGGGAGGCGGCGATCGTCAACACGCTCTCACCGGGCGACCGCGTGCTCGCGTGCGTGAACGGCCACTTCTCGACGGGCTTCGCGCGGACCGCCGAGGCCTACGGCGTGGACGTCGAGCGGCTCGAGGTCCCCTACGGCGAGGGCGTGCCCGCCGACCGCCTCGAGTCGCGCCTGCGCCAGGACGCGGCGCACGATCTGGCCGCCGTGCTCGTCGTCCACAACGAGACGTCCACGGGCGTCACCTCGAACGTCGCCGCCGTCCGCGCGGCGCTCGACGGCGCCGGGCACCCGGCGTTGCTCCTCGTCGATACGGTCTCGTCGCTCGCGTCCATCGACTTCCGCTTCGACGCCTGGGGCGTGGACGTGGCACTCACCGGGCCGCAGAAAGGGCTCATGCTGCCGCCCGGCCTGGCGATCCTCGCGGTCAGCGCCCGCGCCCTCGCGGCGAGCGAGAAGGCGCGCTGCCCGCGCGCGTACTGGGACTGGCGGCCCGTCCTCGAGCGGAACCGGCGGGGCGAGTTCCCCTACACGCCCGCGACCGTTCTCCTCTTCGGGCTCGCCGAGGCGCTCCAGATGCTCGAGGAGGAGGGGCTCGAGAACGTGTTCCGCCGTCACGCGCGGCTCGCCGAGGCGTGCCGGCGCGCCGTGCGCGGGCTCGGGCTCGAGATCCTCTCCCGGAACCCCGCCGAGCACTCGAACACCCTCACCGCCGTCGTCATGCCGGAGGGCTTCGACTCCGACGAGCTGATCCGCCGCGCGTACGCGACGCTCCAGCTCTCGCTCGGCGTCGGGCTCGGCGCGGTGAAGGGCCGCGTGTTCCGGATCGGCCACCTCGGGAGCCTGAACGAGCTGGACCTGCTCGGCGGCCTGGCGGGCGTCGAGCTGGCGCTGCGCGACCTCGGCGTGCCGGTCAGGCTCGGCGCCGGCCTCGCCGCCGCCGAGGCGTACCTGCTCGCGTCGAGCGGCCCGGCGTCGCCCTGAGCGGGCACGCAAACACGGGTTCGAGTCCCGTATTGCGCCGGAGGGTCAGGCGGTCTTGGCGCGAACTACGAGATCCACGTCACACTCGAGCACTCGAAGCAGAGTGACGAGCTGGTCGACCGATTTTCGGTAGTTGGTCTGATCCAGCAGACGGTAGAGTTGAGCGGCAGAGGTCCCTAGTCGCCGAACGATCTCTCGCCTGGACAGTGGACTCGTCTCGATCCGCTTCTGCGCCTCGAGCGTCAGCTTGTAGAGCAGCAGATCCCTCAGATGCGCCGGATCCTCGTTGTACTCGAGAACTTGTTCGACATGCACGGTTCCCGTTCGACCTGAACGCAGCTCGTAGGTGAACCCCTCTCGTCCCACCTCCGGATCAACCAAAACGCGACGCACCGGATCTCCCGCGCTCGGCGCCGGCTCGCTCTTCGCATAGGGAAACGCCAGCGTCTTGCCGGCAAGCCGGACGTCAAACGCCTTCTTCCGGTTGTTGTACTGAACCGCGCGGATCTTCATAGTCGGCCCTCGCGCTCAAGCGTTCCGATGAGCTCTTGGACTCGTCGCGACGCTTGCCCCTTCATCGCTTTCTTGTGATCCAGGTCCCACTTCACCACAAGCTTGCCGTTCCGGTAGACGTGGACGTGACGAGGAGGGTGATCGCCCTTCCAGCTAAGGAAGACATACCCTCCTCGTCGAAGCTTCGCCACTGGTCCAAACCGTTATCATGAGAGGTAACGGTTCGTCAAGCGCGGCGCCGCGGGCAGTCAGGGCCTGCCCCTCAGGGCCGAGGCTGCTGCGCTGTCACCAGCCCGCTGAACGGGATCGGCGCGAACACGTCTGACGATCGAATCCCGTTGGGGCCACCACAGTGTGCCCTTTCACGAGCCGAGGTACGCCTCGATCCACATCTCGAGTGTCCGGTCGTGCCACTCCGGATCGCCAATGATGATCGAGCGACGCTCCTGTCGATAGCGGACGCGAAGGAGGTCCGCATCGAGCGGAACGGCCTTGGCCATCGGTGGATCACGCGGCGTAGCGGAGCGCATCCGCCGTCCAGTCCGTCAAGAGATTCCAGTGCCTGGCGACGTCGGACCGATGCTCGGCAAGCCAGCGGCGCTCGGCCTCGGGCAGCGATGCTCGGCAAAGAGTGTCTTCGCGGGCCAGACGACTGCGTTCGAGCTGGCCTTCGAGATCGGACAGCGCGCGAGCCTTCTGCTTGTCGTCGGCACGGTCCGCGAGGCTGCGGGCCAAGCTCACGACAAAGCCGAGGCGGTTCTGAAGATCACGCACCTTCGCTTCCCGCACGACCCAACTCCAATCGAGGGTCCAGTACTGCAGGACGAGCCAGGGGAGCGCCTCGACGAGTCGCGGCTCGAGGTCGTCCTGGGCGAGCGCGGTCAGAAGAACCTCGCCCGGGTTTTTCGGTCTCCAGGCCCGAGCGCGCAGGTAGGCGAGCCCGGGGTAGCCCAGGCCGGCGAGGTCCTTGGCCAGCGTCGCCGCGTCCACCCGGGCGGGGAATTCTCGCCGCGAGCGCGGGACAGCCATCGGCGCGAGGTCGTAGAGCTGGGCCACACGCAGAGCCAGCTTCGGCGTCAGGGGGCGCTGGCCTCTCTCGAGCATGGCGAGGTAGGGCTGGGACACGCCGAGACGGGCAGCCGCCCGGACTTGGCTCCAGCGCTTGCCGAGCCGCGCAGCGCGAAGATCGCGACCCTTCATGACGACAGACTATCACACGCCTGTGATAATCGTCACCGGCAGCGCCGATCGGGCCTCACTTCTCCCCCGCCTCCGCGGTGAAGGCGGCGAAGGTCTCGCCGGCGATCACGAGCTTGTTGATCTCCGTCGTGCCCTCGTAGATGCGCAGCGCGCGCACCTCGCGGTACAGGCGC
>MGBU01000237.1 GCA_001790205.1 Candidatus Rokubacteria bacterium GWA2_73_35
TGCGCGAGGCGGTCCTGGTCTCGCCGGAGCACCCGGTGCTCATCGACAAGTTCCTCGAGGACGCGATCGAGATCGACGTGGACGCGGTCGCCGACGGCGAGCGCGTGATCGTCGGGGGCGTCATGGAGCACATCGAGAAGGCCGGCGTCCACTCGGGGGACGCGGCCTGCGCGCTCCCGCCCTACTCGCTGGGCGAGGACCAGGTCCGCCAGCTCGCGGCCGAGGCGCGGGCGCTCGCGCGCGCGCTCGGCGTCGTCGGGCTCATCAACGTGCAGTTCGCGATCCGCAACGAGACGATCTACGTGCTCGAGGTGAACCCGCGCGCCTCGCGCACCGTGCCCTTCGTCTCGAAGGCCATCGGCCTGCCGCTCGCCAAGGTGGCGACCGCCGCGATGCTCGGCCACCCGATCGCCCCGCACGCGTGGGTCGAGGAGCGGGAGCTCGCGCACATCGCCGTCAAGGAGTCGGTGTTCCCGTTCGTCAAGTTCCCCGGCGTGGACATCGTGCTGGGGCCGGAGATGAAGTCCACCGGCGAGGTGATGGGCATCGACCGCGACTTCCGCAAGGCGTACCTCAAGTCGCAGATCGCCGCGGACTCGGCGCTGCCAACCTCGGGCAAGGTCTTCGTCTCGGTGAAGAACCGGGACAAGCGGCTCGTGATGACGCTCGCCAAGCGGCTCGTCGAGATGGGCTTCACGCTCGTGGCCACCGCCGGCACGGCCCGCGTGCTCGAGCGCCACGGCATGACGGTCGAGCTGATCCACAAGGTCGCGGAGGGCTACCGCCCGAACGTGATCGACCTCATGAAGCGGGGCGAGATCGCGCTCGTGCTCAACACGCCGGAGGACGGGCGCGCGCGCAAGGACTCGTACACGATCCGGCGGACGGCCGTCACCCAGCACATCCCCTACTACCTGACGATGGACGGCGCCCAGACGGCGATCGGCGCGATCGAGGCGCTCCTGAAGGGCGAGCAGCGCGTGCTGAGCCTGCAGGAGTACCATGGTGGCGCCCGCTAGCCCGGCCGACCGCGTCCTGGTCGCCCTCGACGTCGAGACGCTCGGCGAGGCCGAGCGCCTGCTCGACCGGCTTGCGGGCACGCTCACGGGCTGCAAGATCGGCTCGCAGCTCTTCACCGCGGCGGGGCCGCGGGCGGTCGAGGCCGCGCGCACGCGCGGCTTCAGCGTCTTCCTCGACCTCAAGTACCACGACATCCCGCACACCGTCGCGGGCGCCGTCCGGGAGGCGACGCGCCTCGGCGTGGCGATGCTCGACGTGCACGCGAGCGGCGGCGTCGCGATGATGCGCGCCGCGGCCGAGGCCGCCGCGCAGGCGGCGGCGGGGTTCGGCGCGCCGCGCCCCGTCTGCCTCGGCGTCACGGTCCTCACGAGCCTCGACCGGGCGGCGCTCCAGCGCGAGGTCGGCGTGCCCGCCGCCGTGGCGGCGCACGTGCTCCACCTGGCCGAGCGCGCCCGGGAGGCCGGGCTCGACGGCTGCGTCGCCTCGCCGCAGGAGGTCCGGCCGCTCCGCCTGGCGCTCGGCCGGGCCTGGGTGATCGTCGCCCCCGGGATCCGGCCGGCGGAGCCTGGCCGCATCCCGGACAGGCGGAGCCCCCCTCTCCCAATGGACGACCAGGCGCGCGTCGCGACGCCGCGCGCGGCGCTCGCCGCCGGCGCCGACTACCTCGTCGTCGGCCGCCCGATCACCGGGGCGGCGGACCCGGCCGCCGCCGCCGCCGCCATCGTCCGGGAGCTCGGCGCCGCGTGACCGAGCGGGAGACGCTCGACCTCTACGAGAAGACGGGCGCGCTGCTGCGCGGCCACTTCCGGCTCACGTCGGGGCTCCACTCGGACGTCTATCTGCAGTCGGCGCTCGTCCTCCAGCACCCGGAGCACGCGGAGACGCTCGGGCGCGCCCTGGCCGCGCGCCTGCCCGCCGGAGGCGCCCGCACGGTGCTCGCGC
The DNA here is from genome assembly GCA_001790205.1 of Candidatus Rokubacteria bacterium GWA2_73_35. Classification (GTDB taxonomy): domain Bacteria; phylum Methylomirabilota; class Methylomirabilia; order Rokubacteriales; family CSP1-6; genus GWA2-73-35. The sequence goes on from MGBU01000237.1 coordinate 1,963, forward strand.
CCGCGATCGGCGGCATCCTCGTCGCGCACGAGGTCGCGCGCGCCCTCGGCGCGCGCGCGCTGTTCAGCGAGCGCGAGGACGGCGTGATGCGCCTGCGCCGGGGCTTCGCCCTCGCCCCGGGCGAGCGATGCCTGGTCGTCGAGGACGTGATCACCACCGGCGGCTCGACGCGCGAGGTCGTCCGGTGCGTCGAGGCGGCGGGCGGCGTGGTCGCGGGCGTGGGCGCGCTGATCGACCGGAGCGGCGGCGCGGCCACGTTCGCGGTGCCGCGCGCCGCGCTCGCGACGGTGACGGCGACGACCTGGAAGCCCGAGGAGTGCCCGCTCTGCTGGAGCGGCGGTCAGGCCGTCAAGCCCGGCAGCCGCGCCTAGCTACGCTAGCGGACCCCTTCTGCACCGAGGGAGCCCCCTTGCCTTCCACGACGTCCGGGACGCTCCCCGGCTTCGAGCCTTCTGCGTCCCGCGCCGCCGGCCGGGGGCGTCAACGCCGGGCTTCGTCCCGCGCGGCGCGGATCAGCTCGGGAAACGTGTAGGTGGGGAGCGCGCACCCGGGCGCCAGGAAGAGCTTTTTGCGCCCCGCCTGCGCGACGGCCTCGCGGACCTCCGCGCGGACCGCCGCCGCGGAGGTGTCGGGGAAGTTCGCGTGGCCGAGGCCGCCCATCAGCGCGAGCCCGGTCCGCGCCCGCAGCGTGGCGAGCGAGGGGCCCGCGTCGCGGTCCGCCCACGAGATGGCGTGCACCGGGTAGTCGAGCAGCCGGTCGAGGTGGAGCCGGTCGCCGTGGGCGTGCAGCACGTGGAGCTCGCCGCGGCCGCGGAGGGCCTCGAGCAGCGCCAGGTCGTAGGGGCGCATGAAGCGCTCGAACTGCTCGCGCGTCACGGACTCCTCGGTCGCGGGGACCGAGAAGAAGATGCCGGCGGCGCCGCGCTCGAGCGCGGCCTGGGCGTAGCGCGTGAGGTTCTCGTTGACGATCGCGAGCGCCGCCTCGAGGTCCGCGGGGTGGTCCTGCATCAGCGGGCCCATCGCCTCCTTCACGACGTTGCGGCGCAGCGTGTTCCACGCGTTGAAGACCGTGTCCACGACGAGCGCCCGGCCGCGCAGCTCCCGGGCCACGAGCTCGAGGACCCGGAGCTGCTCGCCGAGCGGCGTGCGCGGCAGGTCGAGCGGCGTGAGCTGCGCCAGGTCCCGCGCCGCGCGCAGCGTCTCGACCCCGGGCGGCATCGGGTACGAGTAGTCGTTCATCAGCTTGAGCCAGTCGAGGTCGTAGGCCTCGAAGAACTCGAGGTGGGCCTGCGCCGCCCGCTCGGCCGGCGCGTGCTGCAGGCCGAAGTGGTACCAGACGCTGAACGGCGGGTGGTCGACCGGCCCGCCGGCCACCGCCGCGCGCACGCGCTCGAGCTTGGTCATGCCCGCGCCTCCAGCATGGCGCCCTCCTCAGGCCCCCGAGGCTACCACGGCGCGGCTCACTCCCGACGCAGGACCGCGAGCGGCTTCCGGCCGAGCAGCCGGAAGGTCGCGAGGAAGCCGACCCCGAGGGCGACACCCGTCGGCGCGGCGACGCCGAGGGCGAGCGTCGCGGGCTCGAGCACCCAGGGCACGTGGAGCACGAAGCGCAGCACGACCCACGCGAGCACGACGGCGAGGAGCGTGCCCCCCGCGCCCGCCGCCGCGCCCAGGCACGCGTACTCGGCCGCGAAGGCGCGGGCGACAGCGCCGCGCGTCGCGCCGAGCGTCTTGAGGATCACCGACTCGTAGACTCGCTCGGAGCGGGTGGCCGCGAGCGCGCCGGCGACGACGACGAGCCCGGTCGCCAGGCTGAAGGCCGCCATCCAGCGCACGGCGAAGGCGATCTGCGCCAGCAGCGCCGCGGCGCGCTCGAGGACCTCGCGCACGGGGATCGCGGTGACGTTGGGGAACGCCGCCGCCACCCGGTCTTGGAGGCCCGCCTCCGCCGACGCGGGCACGCGCGCCGTCGCCACCCAGGTGGCCGGCGCGCCGTCGAGGGCGCCCGGCGAGAGGATCGCGAAGAAGTTGGGCGCGAGGCTCTGCCAGTCCACCCGGCGGAGGCTCATCACCTCCGCCGTCACCGGCACGCCCTGCACGTCGAAGGTGAGCGTGCCGCCGACCCCGACGCCGAGCCAGCGCGCGGCGTCCTCCTCGAGCGAGACGCGCGGCCGGGCGGCCGCCTCGGCGGCGGTCCACCACCGGCCCCGGGTGAGCGCGTTCGCCCCGGGCGCCTCGGCCGCCCAGGTGAGCACGTACTCGCGCGTCAGGTACCACACCCGATCGGGCGCCTCGGCGCGGCGGCGCGCGATCAGCTCGCGCGTCACCGGCGCCCCGTCGAGCGCGGCCAGGCGCGCGCGCACCACCGGCGTCGGCGCCGGCAGCGTCCCGCCGCCCGCGGCGGCGAGGAGCCGCCCGAGGGCCTCGCGCTGGTCGCCCTGCACGTCCACGAAGAAGAGCGACGGGGCCGACCGCTTCTCCTCGAGCGCGAGCTGCCGCGCCAGGGCCGCCTCGAGCTGCGCCACCGCCACGAGCAGCATCACCGCGAGCCCGAGCGCGGTGACGACGCGCGCGGTGTGGCCTCCGGGCCGCCCGAGACCCGCCAGGCCCTGCCGCCACGCGAGGCCGCGCACGCGCGGCGCCCGGCGCCCGAGTACCACGAGCCCGCGCCCGACGAGCGCGAGCCCGCCGAGCGCGGCCAGCGCGGCGCCCACGAAGATCGCGCCGAGGCCGGGCGATCCCGCCTGCCAGACCGCGAGCGCCGCGAGCCCGGCGGCGACCGGGAGCGCGGCGAGCCACGGCCGCCGCGCGCGCCAGCCGGCCGCCTCGACGTCGCGGCGGAGCACGAGCGACGGCGGGACCGCGCGCACCTCCGTGAGCGGCAGGAGCGCGCAGAGGAGCGCCGTCAGCGCGCCGAGCGCCACGCCCCGCGCGAGCGTCCAGGGGTCGAGCCGCGCCTCGAGCGCGACCGGGGCGATGGGCGCCAGCGCGCGCACGAGGAGCGGCTGGCTCGCGGCGCCGAGCGCGGCGCCCGCGAGGCTCGCGAGGACGCCGAGCGCCTGCGTCTGCAGCAGGTAGATCGCGAGCAGGGTCCGCCCGTCGGCGCCGAGGACCTTCAGGACCGCGATCGTCGTGAGCTGGCGCCGCACGAACGTCGTCACGGCGGCCGCGACGCCGATCCCGCCGACGAGCAGGCTCGCGAGCCCGACGAGCCCGAGGTAGGTCGCGAGAGAGCCGAAGAAGCGCCGGAGGCCGGGCTGCGCGGCGTCGAACGTCGTCACGCGCACGCCGGGATCGGCGACGGCGCGCGCGAGGGCATCGCCCGCCGCGCCCGCGGCGAGCCCCTCGGGCAGCCGCACGAGCGCGCGGTAGCGCACGCGGCTCCCGGGCTGCACGAGACCCGTCCGGGCGAGCGCGTCCGCCGCGACCAGCACGCGGGGGCCGAGATGCACGAGGCTCGCGGGCCGGTCGGGCTCGCGCACGAGCACGCCGGTGATCGCGAGCGTCGCGGCACCGAGCGCGAGCCGGTCGCCCGGGCGGAGGCCGAGCCGCTCGAGGAGGGCGGGCTCGACGACGGCGCCGTCGGCGCCGCCGCGCGGGGCGAGGAGGCTCGCGAGCGGCGCGGCGGGACGCGTCTCGACGCGCCCGTAGAGCGGGTACGCCGGCTCGACGGCCTTCACCTCGACGGGGAGCGTGCGGCCGGCGGGGCTCCGCGCCATGCCGATCAGCTCCCGCAGCGTCGTGGTCCGCGCGCCCGCCGCGCCGAGGCGCGCGAGCGCGGCGGCCGCGTCGGCGCCGAGCGGGCGCGCCGCGCGCAGCTCGACGTCGCCGCCGAGCAGGGTCCGCGCCTCGCGCGTGAGCGCGCCGTCGAGGCTCACCGCGAGCGCGCCGACGGCGACGAGCGCCGCGACGCCGAGCGCGACGCACGCGCCGAACCCGACGAAGTGGCGCCAGGCCCCGCGCGTCTGGCGCCAGGCCATCCGCAGCGCGAACCCGAGACCGCCGGTCATCTCAGCGCGCGCTCAGCGCCGACGGCAGGCGCCCGGCGTCGACGCCCCGCATCGCCGTCCGGTCGTGTCCCGCCGACTCACGAGTGGCCGTCGAGGAGCCGGCCGTCGCGCAGCCGCAGCACGCGGTCGGCCCTTCCCGCGAGCGCCTCGTCGTGGGTGACGAGGAGCAGCGTGGAGCCGCGCTCGCGGTTGAGCCCGAGCAGGAGGGCGATGATCCCGCCGCCCGTCGCCGAGTCGAGGTTGCCCGTGGGCTCGTCGGCGAGCAGGACGCGCGGCCGGAGCGCGAGCGCCCGCGCGATCGCGACGCGCTGCTGCTCGCCGCCGGAGAGCTGCACCGGGTAGTGGTGGGCGCGGTCGGCGAGCCCGACCTCGTCGAGCAGCGCCCGGGCGCGCGCGGGCGCGTCGGCCACGGCGGCCAGCTCGAGCGGCACCGCCACGTTCTCCGCCGCGGTCAGCGTCGGAATCAGGTGGAACGCCTGGAAGACGAAGCCGAGCGTGTCGCGGCGGAACCGCGCGAGGGCGTCCTCGCCGAGCCGCGTCAGCTCGACGCCCGCCACCTCGATCGTCCCCGCGCTGGGCCGGTCGAGCCCCGCGACGAGGCCGAGCAGCGTGGACTTGCCGCTGCCCGAGGGCCCGGTGACCGCGCACACCTCGGCGGCCTCTACGTCGAGCGTCACGCCGTCGAGGATCGTGAGCGTCCGGCCGCCGCTCGGCAGGCGCAGCGCGAGGTCGCGCACGCGGATCATCATCGGACCCATACTACACTGGCGTTGTGAGCCCTCTCGCCGCGCGCGCCCTCCTGGCCGCCGCCGCCCTCTCGGCGCTCCTGGTCCCCGCGCCCGCCCGCGCCGCGCGCGTGCTCGTGGCGCTCGGCGACAGCCTCACCGCGGGGCTCGGCGTCGCCGCCGACGAGGCGTACCCGGCGCGCCTCGAGGCGCGCCTGCGGCGCGAGGGCTTCGACTACCGCGTCGTCAACGCGGGCGTGAGCGGCGACACCGCCGCGGCGGGCCTGCGCCGGCTCGACTGGGTGCTGCGCGCGGCGCCCGAGGTCGTCATCGTCGCGCTCGGCGCCAACGACGGGCTGCGCGGCCAGGACCCGCGCGCGACGCGCGACAGCCTGGAGCGCATCGTCGCCCGCCTGCGCCGCGCGGGCGCCCGCGTGCTGCTGGCCGGCATGCGCGTGCCGCCCAACTACGGCCCGGAGTTCGCCCGGGCGTTCGCCCGGGTGTTCCCGGAGGTCGCGCGCCGCCAGACGGTTCCCCTCATGCCCTTCCTGCTCGAGGGCGTCGCCGCCGACCCGCGCCTCAACCAGGCCGACGGCATCCACCCGAACGCCGCCGGCCACCAGGCGATCGCCGACCGGCTCTGGCCCTACCTCCGCCCCCTCCTCCGGGGCCCCTGACGCCCCCCTGAAATACCCGGCCCCCCACCTGCGTCATACGGGCCGAAAGGAGGGATCGCCCATGCGTCGCGTGATCGCCTCGGTCGCTCTGGTGGCACTTCTGCTCGGTGCCTCGGCGCCGGCCGCCTGGGCCGGCAGGTCCACGGACATCGCGCTCGGGCTCGCCTCGTTCGCCGTGTTCAACCAGGTCGTGGGGCCGCTGCTCAGGCCGCAGCACCGCGAGCCCGCGTACCCCAGGCGCGAGGTCGTCTACGTGCGCGAGGCGCCGGTCGTTTACGCGCCGGCGCCCGCGCCCACGGTGTACGTCGCGCCGGCGCCCGCGCCGCCGCCGGTGTACCCGAACGTGGTGCAGTACCCGCACGGCCGGTACGAGCTGCGCTGGCAGAACCAGCAGTACGTCTGGGTGTGGATCCCCGCGGTGCCGCCGCCACCGCCTCCGCCGCCCGCGCCGGCGCCCTGAAGAGCGGGCGGATCGCATAGGGGCGCGCCCAGGCGTGGGGGTTCGACGCCGGGCGCGCCCCAACCCGTAGGCGTGCGCGACGTCCTTTTTTTCGCGGGGTTCGCAGTCGCGCGCTCCGTAGGATGGCTCCATGCGTCGGAGCCTCGCGCTCGTCGCGCTCGCCGTCACCGCTGCCGGGTGCGGGCTCGTCAGCTCGTACCCGCGCGGCGCCTACTTCCCGCTGCCGGGCAACCCCGAGACCGTTGCGGTCTCGCGGACGCTCTACCGCGCGGCCCAGGCGGCGGGCGACGACCCCGAGCGCTACTCGTTCGCGCTGTTCAGCTCGGGCCAGGTCACCGGCTACGCCGCCGAGGACGCGACGTTCTACGTCTCCGAGGCGCTGGCCCGACTCCCGCAGCCCCGGCTCGACGCGCTCATCGCCCAGCAGGTCGCCCACGAGACGCTCGGCCACGCCGGTCAGCGCCGCGCGCTGTCCATCTCGATCTCGGCGGGCTTCACGGTGCTCGGCATCGCCGTCCCGGGCCTCGGCCTCGTGGACCTCGTCGCGAACCCGCTGATCGTCCGCGCGTTCACGCGCGACCAGGTGATCGCCGCCGACCTCAAGGCCGTCGAAATCCTGAGAGGGATGGGCCACGAGGCGCCCCGCCGCGCGCTCGCCGACGCGCTGCGCGCCGCCGCCGCGGTCAACCGCCCGCCCCGGGGCGGCCCGCTCCTCGCGATCGAGCCGGCGCTCGAGGACCGGCTCGCCGCGCTCGAGCCCCTCGAGCCGGTCCCCGCGGTCGCCCTGCGCGCCCCCGCGCCCGACTCGCGCGAGTGAGCCGTCTGCGGGCCACGCCAGCGACCGCGCGCAAGTGGCCGGGCACGTGGGGTCGGGGTCCGCGGGACCCGTTCCCGCCGCGTCAGCTGCGAGCCGCCCGAACCCGGATGGAGCCCAGCCGCACAGGGGCAGCAGACGCGTGCCGCGTGGTCCCGCGATCCCTACCCCGCGTGCCCGGCCACTTGCGCGCACCGAGCATCGGTCCGGGGCGGAGTCCTCGGCGCGCCCTGCTCAGGCGGCGGCGAGCGCGCGGCGCATCCGCTCGAGCGCCTCGGTCAGGGTCGCCCGCGGGCAGGCGAAGTTGAGCCGCACGAACCCCTCGCCGCCCCGGCCGAACGCGCGTCCGTCGTTGAGCGCCACGCGCGCCTTCTCGAGGAAGAACGTGTAGGGGTCGCCCGCGGCGGCGCCCGCGCCGCGGCAGTCGAGCCACGCGAGGTACGTCGCCTCCGGCGCAGCCAGCCTCACGCCCGGCAGCTCACGGCGGACGAAGTCCACGAGGAAGCCCCGGGTCGCCTCCAGGTAGCCGAGGAGCGCCGCGAGCCACGCCTCGCCGTCACGGTAGGCCGCCACCGCCGCCGTGTAGCCGAGGATGTTCGCCGTCTGCACCAGGTCCGCGCGCGCGGCGTGGAAGCGCGCGCGCAGCGTCGCGTCCGGGATCACGGCGAGCCCGCACTTGAGGCCCGCCAGGTTCCACGTCTTGCTCGGCGCGAGCAGCGTGACCGTGCGCGCGGCGACCTCGGGCGCGAGCGCGGCGATCGGCGTGTGCCGGTGGCCGGCGTAGACGAGGTCGCCGTGGATCTCGTCGGCCACGATCGCGAGCCCCCGGCGCAGGCAGGTCGCCGCCATGCGCTCGAGCTCCGCGCGCGTGAAGGCGCGGCCCACCGGGTTGTGGGGGTTGCAGAGGAGGAACACCCGCGTGCGCGCGCCGATCGCCGCCTCGAAGGCGTCCCAGTCCGGTGCGTAGCGGCCGTCGGGCCCGCGCGCGAGGTCCGCCAGGTCGGCGGCGAGGCCCGCGTTGCCGGGCACGCGCAGGATGGGCGGATAGAGCGGCACCTGGAGGAGCAGGCCGGCGCCGGGAGTCGCGAGCATCCGGCAGGCGACGTTGAAGCCCGGGATCACGCCGGGCAGGAGCACGACGGCCTCGGGCGCGACGCGCCAGCCGTGGAGCCGCCCGAGCCGCGCCGCGACCAGCTCGTGCAGCTCGGTCACCTGCTCGAGCGTCGGGCCGTAGCCGAAGACGCCGTGCGCGACGCGCTCGCGGAGCGCCCGGACCACGGGCTCCGGTGAAGGGAAGTCCATGTCGGCGACCCAGAGCGGCAGCACGTCCGGGTCGTACTTCCGCCACTTGTTGCTCTCGGTCCCACGCCGCTCGATCGGCCGGTCGAAGTCCCAGGTCACGGCCCCCTACCCTAGCGCGAAAGCCGCCGGCGCCATAGGCCCGGCGCCGGGGTGGTATGCTCAGCCGCCGGGAGGGGCACGCAATGCGCATCGGGATCGTCGGCGCGGGCGCGATCGGCTGCATCGTCGGCGGGCTCCTCACGAAGGCGGGGCGCGACGTGACGCTCCTCGACCAGTGGCCGGAGCACGTGGAGGCCATGAAGCGCGAGGGCCTCAAGCTCAGCGGCACCTGCGGCGAGCACCGGATTCCCGTCCGGGCCCTGCATCTCCACGAGGCCCAGACCATCGAGGCGCCCTTCGACGCCGCGTTCGTCAGCGTGAAGTCGTACGACACCGAGTGGGCGACGGCGCTCGCCTGCGCGTACCTGGCGCCCGAAGGCGTCGTCGTGGACTTCCAGAACGGGCTGAACGACGAGCGCGTCGCGGCCGTGGCCGGGCGCGGGCGGACACTCGGCTGCGTGATCACGATCGGCGCGGGCCTCTACGAGCCCGGTCACGCCATGCGCACGGACTCCGGCACGCTCGGCTTCAAGATCGGCGAGCTGGACGGCCGGGACACCGAGCGGGCGCGGGCGCTCGTGGCGCTCATGAACGACGTCGCGCTCACCAGGCTGACGCAGAACCTCTGGGGCGAGCGCTGGTCCAAGCTCGCGCTCAACTGCATGCTGAACCCCGTCGCCGGCCTCTCGGGCCTCGGCACCGCCGAGGTCCGCACCGAGCCCGGCCCGCGGCGCCTCGCCGTGCACCTCGGCGCCGAGGCCATCCTGGTCGGCCGCGCGTGCGGCCACGAGGTCGAGTCGATCTTCAAGATCGCGCCCCAGCGGCTCGTGGATGCCGCCGAGGGGCGCGGTCTCGCCGCGGTCGAGGCCGACATCAGCCGCGACGCGGTCAGCCGCGCCGGCGGCCGGCCCTCGCTCCTCCAGGACGTCATGCGCCGGCGGCGCACCGAGATCGAGTACCTGAACGGTCACGTCGTCGCCGAAGGCCGGCGCCTCGGCGTCCCGACGCCCTTCAACGAGACGATCGTCGCCGAGTACCGGCGCCACGGCGTCGGCCGGCTCACCCCCGACCCGAAGAACCTCGAGCCGCTCCTGAAGCTCCTCCCCGCGTAGGCGCGCCGCCTGCTCGGGCCGCCCGCGCGGGCTTGCCCTGCGAGGAACTCGGGACTATCGTCCCGCCAAGAGCGTCGAGCAGGAGAGCGACCGTATGCAACAGGAACAAGCACCTCAGCAAGCGAGAGTGTCGCAACGCGATGCCGCCGCTCTGTACGACAAGTTGGCTCGGCTTTACGACATATGGGGCCATCTGACGGAGTCACGAGCACGAAATCGTGCTCTTGAACTCGCACACGTCAAGCCTGGAGAGCATGTCTTGGAGGTTGCGGTCGGCACTGGGCTTGCGTTCGTGCATGTGGTGAGGGGAAACCCTAAGGCAGCGTCAGGGAATAAGTGAACGAATCATTGTCGTCGACGCGTCGGATGAAGCGTGTAGTTCCAGTCGCCATGGAAGCGATGAGGCGCGA